>CAZVEP010000209.1:0-2758 GCA_964625635.1 uncultured Rhodohalobacter sp. | reverse complement strand
ATTCGATTGTTGGAAACCGAATAGGATTGAATAGTTCAGATGATCCTTTTGGTAACGGGGTGCACGGTGTAAATATCAATGGAAGTAGTGGAAACTTTATTGGGGGTACTGCTAATGGCCAGGGGAATGTTATTGCCAATAATAACGAAGACGGTATTGAGGTCACGGATGCAAATGGTTTAGCATCTATAAACAATTCGATTCTGGGTAACGAAATATATGGAAATGGGGGTATTGGAATCGACCTCGGCGCTGATGGATTAACAGAAAACGACATCCAGGATACGGATACCGGACCAAACAATCTTCAGAACTTTCCAGACATCAAGTCATTTGATGTCAACAATGATCAGCTTTCGATTACCTATGATCTTTCCTCTGATCCTTCTAATACCAGTTATCCTGTACGAATTGAATTTTTCAAGGCAAACTCAAATTTTACGCAAGCAAGAGCTTTTCTTGGTTCCGATAGTTACACAGCAACTGTTTATGGCAATGGGACGGGAAACAGAACTATAACGCTTACACTTCCTCTATCACTTGGATTTACTGAGAGTGACCTTCTTGTGGCAACCGCAACCGATGCTGCAGGAAATACATCTGAACTGTCAGTGCCCACCACTGGTAACTCTTTTTATGTAGTAACAAACACCAATGATGCAGGATCAGGATCTCTAAGAGAGGCAATGATACTATCAGGATTTTCACCGACAATAGAGTACACTATTGAATTCGATATTCCAGGTACCCCCCCTTTTACAATAGCACCGGATTCTCCTTTACCAACTCTTGTGAAACCGGTTACAATTAATGGGGCGTCTCAGCCTGGATTTTCAGATGGTTCTAGTATTCCTTCACCAATCATTGAGCTTTCGGGGATTAATGCAGGAACAGCCGATGGGTTAAATATAAGAGGTGGCAATTCACGTATTGAGGCCTTGATAATTAATCAGTTTTCTGACGCAGGAATAAGCATTAGTAAAAATGGTAGTAATACTATTGTTAACTGTTATATAGGAACAGATATTTCAGGTAATTCAGCCGCCTCTAATGGTTCTGCCGGTATTTTTATTGATAATGTGAGTACCAATACAATTTTTGATAACCTGATTTCTGGTAACAATGTAGGAATATTTTTGCAACGGCCCGGTGCAATTGGGAATACGTTAGAAGGGAATATTATTGGGCTGAATGTTGACGGTACTACAGCTATTCCTAATATTGTAGATGGAATTCGTTTAGCTAACGGTCCTAATGGCAATGGAATCGTAGATAATATAATATCAGGAAATGATGGGAATGGTATATATATCCTTGATCTGTTCGATATGGGTACATCAGATAACACGATAATAGGTAATATTATTGGTACAAATCAATCTGTTACAGCACGAGTGCCCAATCAACGTGATGGTATCCGAATTGAGGAATCAGATAATAATAAAATCGATGATAATATAATATCTGGCAACGGAAGTAATGGAATATATATATCCGGTGAATTTAGCACAGGTAATGTTATTGTCAGAAATATTATTGGTTTGGCCGATGACGGAACTACAAAACTTTTAAATCGATTCAGTGGCGTGGTCCTGGAAGATGCGAGGGATAATGTCATAGGTGGTGACATATCTACTTTATCGAACCTGATTTCCGGAAATGGAGGTATTTTTGAAGGTTTTTTCCTCGTCGCAAACGGCATAAGATTAAGAGGAAGTTCTACAGGCAATAAGATTCAGGGCAATTACATTGGCACCGATTTAAACGGAATCCCACTATCAGAAACGGGCAATTCTAGCGACGGTATAAAAATTGAAGATCAGTCCAGCAACAATATCATCGGTTCTGATGGATCGGCACCTGGTTTGGGAAATATCATAGCTGGTAACGGTGCAACCGATGCCAGTGGTGTAACCGTAGCAGGCAGCAGTTCACTGAATAACCGCATTTCCAGCAATTCGATCTATGCAAATTTTACAACTGGCATTGATTTGGGAGATGACGGTATCACAGAAAATGATTCTGACGACTCTATCACAGGGCCGAATAATCTGCAAAATTATCCTGTAATCAGTTCGGCATTTTATAATAACGGTTCATCTGAATTGTCAGTCAATTTTTCAGTTCCATCCGATCCGGCTAACTCGAGTTATCCGTTGCGTTTAGAATTTTATAAAAATGATGGAAACAGGCAGGGTGAGATTTACTTAGGATCTACACTATATGAAACAGCTGATTTTGGAAGTAATAGAGAAGTTAATTTAGCATTATCTCAGAGTGACATGATAGCTGAAGGTGATGAAATTACAGCTCTGGCAATTTCGGCAACAGGGAACACATCTGAATTTGGGGGTACAGCAGTGGCTGGAAGCCCACTCACTGCCCCTGAGGCTCCAGTACTAGCCACCCCGGCTGACGGAACTGTGGATGTTGTTGTGTCTCCGCTTTTTAAATGGCAAGCATCAACGGATGCGGGGACCTATGAGCTTCAGGTATCTACGGTTTCAGACTTTTCATCGACGGTAATCAGCGAGGCCGGTGTTACAAATACTGAATTCCAGTCCCCGCAGCTTTCTCACTCAACCCTGCACTACTGGCGAGTAAGAGCGGTTAATTCAGCAGGGCAGAGTGACTGGTCAACTGTATGGTCATTTACAACTGAAAGTGAACCCTTGAGTGTGCCTGAGGTTGTTACACTTACAGCGCCAGCTAATCAGTCTCAGGACGTTGAACTGAATCCAACTCTTGAGTGGGCAGA
>CAZVEP010000208.1:0-2768 GCA_964625635.1 uncultured Rhodohalobacter sp. | reverse complement strand
CTGTTCCAAAACCACTCGTACCCATCTCTAGGTTTGTTCGTCCATATCGAATGTTTACATGTTCCAGGGATGAATTTTGGGTCCCACTATTTCTTAAATGAAGCCCTCCCCAGTCGCCCCGGGCGGGAGCTCTTTCGCTTCCTTCAGGCGCGATGTTTCCTCCAAAGTCATGATCATAGATAGATGTGAATGTAATGGGATCCTCAGATGTGCCTATTGCGATGAGCTGCCCATCAAAAAGCAGGCTCGTACTACTATTGGTAATGGATGGTGAGGCCTTAATAGTGACGCCAGGATCTATGGTTATCACTGCTGATGCGCTACCCGCAGCACCTGATGAGGCAAGAACATATGTTGGTTTAGGCATGGCTTCAGGAACAGTAGCACTGATGATTCCTGATAGATTTATAGCATAAAGTGCTACTCCACCGTATGTATTTCCAGAGAATGTGTTGCTGTCAACATCTAAGTCATCTGTATAGGAAAGGGACATATTATACCAAGTTCCCACACTAAATCTGTTGTTTTCAAAAGAGTTATTTATGACTCGTGTACTGTTTGCAAGAAGGCCCGATTGTCCGTTGCCTGTGAAACTATTGCTTCTCACGATTACGTCATCGGGCGCCAGGCCGTGATGAATACGAAGGCCGTGACCGGAATTATTACTGAACGTGTTATTTTCATAAAGCTGTGTACCAATATTGGTAAACTGAACTCTTGCCCCATCTCCAGAATTACCTGAGAATGTGGAATTTATAAGCTGTTCTATATAAGTGTTTATTCTATCTCCACTTGATTCTATAATTAAACCATGAGATCCATTATCAGAAGATGTAAAATCATCTAGATTAATAATCCGTGTTGAATTTCTAGGTGGGAAAAAACGAAGACCTATGTTGCCGTTTAAGAGTGTCGAACCTCCCGTCATAGTCAGGGCCGATTCAAAAAAGTAGATCCCATATCCGCTGTTACTGACGGATTGTACATTCGTCCATCCTGTTTGCGATGCTTCAGAATAGATGCCATTCCCGATGTTATTATTTACAAAAACATCAGTCATTGCAACGGCTGTTCTGATGTCTAATACTCCGTCACCAAATCCACTTCGACCATATCGCACCACTGTGTAGCTTAAATCAGAACCGGATCCACTTAAACGAATAAGATCCCAATTGCCCGGTCCTGGCACGGTTGCATCGCCGTCACCATTTGAATCTCCACCGGCGGCATCATCTTGTTCAGATGTAAACGTAACCAATGCACCATCGGTACCATTTGATAAAAGGTTACCATTAACCGTCATTGTAACTCCTGAGGCGAATTTTACGATGGTCCCGCCCTCAACGGTTAGTGTCACTCCTGAATTGACTGTAATATCTGTTGTTACATGGTAAACATTCCCGCTTTGCCAAGTTGTGTTTGTGAGAATATTATCAGCGATTGTGACAACCGGCAAATCCATACCAGTACCAGCTCTCCATGGAGTGTAGTCTATGTTGGATGTGATAGCATCTCCATTACCCGTAGGATTCGTAGCTACCGTTGGTCCGAGAGGACTGCCCCAGAAATTATATCGGGCATCCAGGGTGGTGCCTCCCAGGCTTTCAATGCCCCAGGTTGTATTCCCAGAGATAATATTGTCGCTGATGGTAGGTTTGGAAGAGCCAACCTCTTCTATTTGAATACCGATATCGTTTCCACTGATGGTGGAATTTGTGATAGTTGGCCGACCGCTGTTCTCTATCAATATACCGACACCATTGTTATCGATAGTTGATTCGTCAATGACAGCCTGGGAGTTAATCGGCACGCGTATCCCACCAACTGTGTTTCCATAA
The DNA here is from genome assembly GCA_964625635.1 of uncultured Rhodohalobacter sp. Classification (GTDB taxonomy): domain Bacteria; phylum Bacteroidota; class Rhodothermia; order Balneolales; family Balneolaceae; genus SW132. The sequence goes on along the minus strand of CAZVEP010000208.1, from coordinate 930 downwards.
ATCTGGCTATTAGAGATGCTAAAATTCAGGCTCAGATCGGCAAATACGCCATAACCGGCATTATCATAGAATTCAGAATTGGTGATGGCTGAGGATGATGCGCGAAGATTTATCCCATGTTCAGCACTGTTTTTGAAAACGGAATTGCTGATTGAGACCGGAAAGGCATCAGTTGTGAAAAAAATCATCCCTGAACGACTTGCACCTGCGCCATATTCAAATATTGTGTAGTCAACAGTTGAACCTGCGTCAGTTGTATTTCTGAATTCAATCGACCCCCAGTCACCAGGGGTAGTTCCGGCGGATGTGAATAATATTCCATCGAGATCGGTACCAGAAGAGACAAGAGCTCCATCAACAAGAATAGATGCACCACTTCCCATTATGACGGTTACGCCGGGATCGATAGTGAGGGTATTCCCTGTTGTAACGGTAATGGTTGTTGAAACCGTTATCGGGCTATCTGTAGAACTCCAAGTGGTGTTTGTTATAATATCGCTATCCACTGTAATCTGAGAAAATGCAGCTGATGTGAATAAAAACAGTGAGAAAAGTAGGGTGAGGAGAAGGGCTTTTTTATTCATGGCAGGTATATACTTGATTTTATTTGTCGCAACCCCGGGAGTGCAGTTCTTGACTTATTAAACAGATATGTAAAGAATACCCAATCCCGAATGTTATTTATAGTCTACTCTACAAGAATGCGTAAAATAGATGAGAACAGTTCATTAAAATTTCTTAAACCTTTGTAGGGCTTTCACTATTGCCATTGTAGACAATTTGATATGAGCTCAATAAATTAATTAAATCAGTCTATATATAAGGGTAGATCAATTTGTATAAGATATCGACTGAGTAATTGTGATTTGCAAGAGAACTATCTAATACAAGCTATATCATATTACTTGAGATATTGGTCAGAGCGTAGAT
>CAZVEP010000207.1:0-2789 GCA_964625635.1 uncultured Rhodohalobacter sp. | reverse complement strand
GGTGCAAGGTGCAAGGTGCAAGGTGCAAGGTGCAAGGTGCAAGGTGCAAGGTGCAGGGTTGAAATCCCGGCAACTCTGCCAGGAAGCTCTAGTTGTTCGCTACTCTTTCAGGTTGCTGATATCTCACGACTCGATGTTGTCAAACAAAAACTCCCTGTACAGATCCCAGTTTTTACCGTTGTGTTTTAACAAATAAAGTCTGTCAGCTGTAAATGAGGCCCGGAACTTTCTCTCTTTGAATTCAGGCCATGCTTTGTTGAACATTTTTTTGCTGAGGTCGCGGGTGGCGATCGTCAGGTGCGGGTGAAAACGGTCCATGATCTCCTTATCCGAAAGACCGAGGTTCTCCCTGAGTACCGGCTGTAGGTCTGAGTGTAACTCGACAACCGGACTATGGTTATCTATTTTCAGAAACAGAACGCGCGGGGGAAAGGCATCAAATCCGTTGATCTCTATTTCGAACGGTTGCTGTCCCGCTGTAAATGAATCAAGCCCGGCGGTAAGGGTCTCCTCAAATTCCTCATCACGTCTGAATGGCATCTGAAGCGTGATATGGGCTGGGGCTTTCAGTGCGTGGGAGGCATTAAACCGCTCTTTCATCTCAAGTTTTAGTTCACTTATGTCATCCCGCAGTTTTTCGTGAGGGACCAGTGCGATTAGGTAGAGTTGTTTGGACATGGGATATTACTTTGATTTCAATCCTCCAAGGTTTCTTCCGTAGGGATCGCTTTGCGGAAAACCTTGGAGGGTTTTAGTTAGGAATCAGCCAACACGCCCGGCAGATTTTGCAGGCTTTTAATCGCAGCTGTCGGCTCAAACTCACCCCATGGATCAAACGTGATATCATCTGAACGCTGGACCCAGGCCGCGTTCCAGCCGCACGCCCTTGCGCCCATCACATCAAATGAGTTCCCGGAAATCAGCCAGGTATCTGATGGACCGGCCCCGGTATGTGCTGTGAAATACCGGTATACATCGGGGCTGGGTTTGAACATGTGAACCTCCTCAGTGCTCACAATCCCATCAAACTGACCGATAATTCCGGCATGATCCAATAGCTGTTTTACAGCGGAGGCACTTCCATTTGAAAAAGCATAGAGGTCGTGCCCGGCTTCGCGACATTCAATCAGGCAGTTCTTTACGTCTTCAAATATGGGCAGTGTTGTGTATTCTTGCAGCAGATCGTCTTTTTGTTCCTGAGTCAGCGGCACCTCCAGCGATGTACAGCAGTAGGAAAGCGCATCGCGGGTACAGACTGAAAAATCGGTGTGCTGCCGCATCAATCCCCGCCTGAAGGAGTATTCGAGCTGTTTTTGCCGCCATAATTTCATGAATGGTTCGGCCCTGTCTGTTATCATACGAGTTAACTTATCGAACACGCCCGACGTGTTAATGAGCGTTCCATAAACATCAAATGCAAGAGTGTATGCCATAGCGTTTTAGTCAGATTGGTTGATACAGACAGGTAAAGGGCTGGTGGCTAACTGGCGGGTCGAACTTGCCTTTGCCCTAAGCCCAATTACAGTCAGGTTGAGCCTCTGATGATTTGAAGATTAGTTTACGATAGAGAGTCCAAAATTGCTTTGGGTCTCTTTTCTGCAATTTTTAAAAGCACTTTTGCCGGGCCCTGAGGCTTTCGCCTTCCTTGTTCCCAATTTCGGAGGGTACCGACACTGATTCCAAGCAGCGAAGAAAACTCCTGTTGGGTCATGTCATATTTTTCCCGGATTGCTACAACATCCGGTTCTTCAATTGTTGAAGATCTGGATGCTTCACGTTTTCCTTTCCGAATATCTCCGGCTTGCTTCACACTTTCAAGTAATTCATTAAACATTTCATCATTCATGACAGCTGGTCCTCAACTAGTTGTTTCAGTTGCTTTAATTAATCTGAAGTGAGATCGTCCTTTTTGTTTTTCGGATACGCGTAAAGCATATAAATTTGTTCATCCTCAGTGAAATAGTAATAAATGACCCGGATACCGCCTCTTTTTCCACGACCTGATCCTGCCCATCTCAGCTTTCGGATGCCACCGCTTCCTTTAATAATGTCACCAGACTCTGGACGGACTGACAACTGCAGTTGAAGCAGGTGATACTCTTTATCACTAATAAGTTTCTGCATCAGTTTCGTGAAAATGGATGTTCCAAAAAATTCCATTCGATAACGACATGTATTCTATAAAAGTACGTCAATGGCGTATAATCTGCAACCTATGAGTGAAATGTGGTTTTGGGAAGATATTTAAGAGGAGATTAGATAAATGACATATTATTGTGATGCAATGATTCAAAGCGGCCCATTAATCAGGGTAAAATTTCCCAAACTTGACTAAGAAACTTGAATCTGATATTTGTTGCACTATATTAGAAGTCCGGTAAACGGGCTTGGAGCAGGCTCTGCAAATATTTATCAACAATCAATCCATCAATTAATGATGACTGACGTACCGATTGACGATCTGCGCTATCTAAAGCTGCTGTCGAAGCAATACCCGTCCATACGAACGGCATCAGCAGAAATTATAAATCTCAGCGCCATACTTGAACTGCCGAAAGGAACCGAGCATTTTGTCTCGGATATCCACGGTGAGTATGAGGCGTTTTCCCATGTACTTCGCAACGGGTCGGGCTCCATCAAACGGCGGATTGATGAAATTTTTCAGTATACGCTTGGCGAACAGGAAAAAAAGAACCTTGCAACGCTGATTTACTATCCTGATAAAAAGATGCCTATTATTTTGAAGGATGAGCAGAACCCGAATGAATGGTACCGCAAGACGCTGTTTC
>CAZVEP010000206.1:0-2894 GCA_964625635.1 uncultured Rhodohalobacter sp. | reverse complement strand
CTCAACAGAGATTTTGAGCACCGGAACATACCGGTTCCACAAAATAGAGAGACGTCTGGATAGCGCGGCTGATCTGGATAAACTTTTGGAAGAGTTCGAGGGTGATAACTATAATCGCACAGTGCTTAAGCTTTCTGTTTCTGGTCGTCTGGAGCCTGAACTGTATGAGCAGTGGCGGGAAAGGAGGCACAGCATTCGGGAGGCAGTCCTTGAACTGAAGCTGGACGACTCAGGACTCCGGCGAAAAGTCACTGAAAACCAGATCCGCAAAGAGTTTACTGAAGGGTCTTTTCCTGAACAGCTGCTCTCCTCTATTCCGGAAGAGAATGAAGATGAACTCCAGATGGCCTATGAATTGATCCGTACGGTGAAGCAATGAAGCTGAAATTGATTAAACTGCACCCGTTTGCCGGTATCCGTGATAAAACCATTGAGTTTGACGACGGATTAAATGTTCTGCTTGGCCCAAATGAAGCGGGTAAATCAACCATCTACAATGCGATTCTGAACGGACTGCTGACAACCACCTCGTTAACTACAACAAGAGTGGAAAGTGAAGTTGGACGTTTTTTCCCTGCATCCGGTGGTGACGTCATTCGCGTTGATTTGGAACTGCTGGATGAGAATCAAAACACGGTTCGCATTCGGAAAGCATGGAAAAAAGGAAATCGTCAGGGCAGTGCATCTATTCATCTCGCTGATGGTACGGAGATCACGGATGAAGAGAAGGTTCAGCAGAAAATAGAAGATCTGCTGCCGGTATCATCCGCTACCCTGCGAACCATTTTACTTGCTGATCAGTCTGGGTTGCACCGCACGATCCGTGAAATGGAACAAGAAGACGGTGTGCGCAAAGAGCTGGGCGATATCCTGCGTCAAAATCTGATGGAAACGGGCGGCGTGTCGGTAGACCGATTCCGTGAACTGCTGGACAATCGGTATGAAGAGTATTTCAAACGGTGGGATCGCGATCAGGAGTACCCGGAGAAAAACAGGGGAATCAACAATCCCTATAAAACAGGAACAGGAAAAGTACTGGACGCTTATTACCAGAAAGAACAGCTTCGGCTGGACCTTGAAGAAGCCCGGAAGTTTGAAGATGAGCTGGATCAGTTGAATGAACAGCTTTCGGTGTTGATCAACCGCCAAAAAGAGAAGAAGGAAGAGTTTGACAAACTTCAGCCATTGAAAAAAGGGATAAGCCAGCGGCAATTGCTGGAACAAAAGCTGGAAACAGCTAAAGAGAAACGGAAAAACCTCCTTGAGATCAGTCAGCAGTGGCCGGTTATGGAAGATCGTATCAAACAGCTGGAGCCAAAACAGGAAAAGCTACAGGACAAGATAGACGCTCTGAAAAAAGAACAGAAACTTGCTCAGAATAAACAGAAGGCCGAGCAGCTTCAGGAGAAGCTGAAAAAGCTTGAAGGGTTACATTCAAAGGTTGAAGCAGCAAAAGAAGAAGTAAAACAGGCAAAGAAAATTGAATCCGGTGATATAGATCAGCTGAGGAAGCTTCGTTCGACGATCAGTACTCTGAAAGCACAAATTGAGGGTGCAAGACTTTCATTGCGAATAACATCCGGCTCAGATAAAACGATTGAATTCACGGAAAGTGGGAAAGAGGAGCAACAGGTTGAGCTATCACCCGGAAAATCAATTGAGAAAACTGCTTCGGGTGGATTTTCACTAACTATTGATGGCGTCAATGTAGAGGTGTTTTCCGGTGAAGGAGATCTTGAAAACACGGTGAAAGAGCTTTCTTCAAAGGAGAAAGAGTTGAAAGTTTTGCTGGAAAAACTCGATGTAGATTCGGTGCAAAGCGCTGAATCATTTTCTGAGCTATATCGCCAGAAGAATGCAGATCTTGAAAGTGCAGAGAAATTATACAACTCTGAACTGGATGGAAAGAGCGAAGATGCTTTTAAGAAGGAGCTAGAAGAACTGGGAGATCTTGACAAGGTTCGTTCGCTGGATGAGATCAGTGAAGACCTAGTGGATGCGCAAACAGAGCTCAACGGTCTATCGAAAGAAGCGAATGAAGCCGGGGAGAAATTAGAGAAGTGGAAGGAGAACTATGAATCGGTAGAGGATGTGATCCTGGAACTAGCGGATCGTTCGAAGTCGATCAAAGATATCAGCGCGGAGATAGAAGAACTGCCAAAGCTCCCGGAAGGGTATGAGTCGGCCGACGAGTTTATTGTAAAAGTTGAGGCGCTGGATCATGATATTCGTGCCCTTGAAGGTGAGATCAGTAATCAAAAAATTAAGAAAGCTAATCTTGAAAAGGATGCACCGGATACTTCCTCAGAGGAGCTTAAAAAGATGCTGGAAGAAGCGGAGTCTGATTTTGAAAGCATTTACCAAGAAGCAGAAACGCTGGCTAAAGTAAGGGAACGTACGTACGATCTATTGAAATCGATGGATGCTAATACCTACAGTGGACTGGAAGAGAACTTCCTGAAGTGGCTGCAGCAGATGGCAGGTAACCGATTTGATGCCATACAAATGAATGGGGATTTACCGCAGACTTTTCAAACCGATGACGGTCGACCGCTCACCTATGAAATCCTTTCTCATGGTACCAAAGATATCGTCGCTCTTGCCTGGCGGTTTGCGCTAACAGAGTATTTTCTGAAAGATCAAACCGGGTTCATCGTATTGGATGATCCAATGGTGGATATGGATCCAAAACGGAGAAAGATGGCCTCAGAGGCGATTGAAGAGTTTGCCAAAGAGCAGCAGGTGTTAGTGATGACGTGTCATCCGGAGCATTTAAAACACTTTAATAAAGCAGATATAGGTAAACTGTAAGTACAAGAGTTCATAAATGAGTGCAGAAGACCAAAGAGAGTTATTCAAATGGCAGTGGCCTCCTGACGGAAAGTATCCTCTTA
>CAZVEP010000205.1:0-2928 GCA_964625635.1 uncultured Rhodohalobacter sp. | reverse complement strand
CGCGGCATGCAGCTGATGAACGTGCACTTCAACGGATCACTCTATCAGGATATCCGCGGTTATTATACCGAAACCCCGCAGGTGTCATCCATCTTCCCAAAAAAACGCATAGAGATTCAGCCGGGATCACGGCTGGCCGAAATTCTCAAAACCACAATCTGTAACGTAAATGCACTTCACAACCAGGCTATCGATCTGCCCGGAGACGGAGTAGAGCTTGTCGCAAAAGAGAAAAACACCGACATCACACAGGGCCTGGAGCACCCTGACTATGACTTTGTGATCGGCGTGCAGTGGCATCCTGAATACCTGGTTCAGGTCAGGCGGCAGCGGCGTCTGTTTAAAGAGCTTGTGCGAACCGCGAAGGATAAGGAATCGCAAACCTAACCACCGATTGAAGGAGCTACCAGGAGGTCACCGCCGTCCGCAGATTTAATCAAGACTGAAACAACGGCTGCGGATTTTACTCAACCCGCACTCATCACAGATGAACCTGGAAAAATTGCTTTAAAACGTATAGTCCCGGTTCTTTGTCACCTCTTTCAAGGTCTGTATAGTTATGAGTGGCAGAACACTTGTGATACCTATCAAAATCCAAACTTCCGGATCCAGTTCCTGGTACGATAAAACGCTGTTTATTTGAGGAATAAAATAGGAGCCTATAATGGCGGTTACGCACAAAATCACCGCCCACCATACATACTTATTCTGAGTAACCTGGTTCTTAAACATATTTTCGCCGGGTTCACGCATATCAAACACATGCCATAGCTGGGCAAATGCCAGGCTGAAGAATGCTACATTATTGCATACCGCATCAGACAGCCCCCAATAAAGCGATGCAAAAAAGTATGCCCCTACAATAAAAATTGTCAGAACCACTCCGTGTGCGGCAATCATAAACCAGTTCTTCCTGTTTATGATAGGTTCATCTGGATCTTTGGGAGGTTTGTCCATAATTCCCGGGCTTCCCTTCCCTATGCCCAGTGCAAGAGCCGGAAACACGTCGGACAAAAGGTTCAGAAACAGGAGCTGGAGTGGCAGCAGCGGCAGGGCAAACACCGTAAAGCTGATGCCTGCAATAATCAGTATTTCCGACAGGTGATAGGAGAGCTGGTACATAATGAACTTGCGAATATTGCCAAAAATGATTCTGCCTTCTCTTACAGCTTCGACGATAGATGAAAATGCATCATTCTTGAGAACCATATCGGACACTTCCTGCGCCACCTGGGTGCCTCGCTTCCCCATGGATATACCAATATCCGCTTTCTTCAGCGCCGGGGCATCGTTAACACCATCTCCCGTCATGGCTACGATATCCCCGTTTTTCTGGTAATAATCGATCAGCTTGAGCTTTTGTTCAGGATCCACCCGGGCAAAGATGCGCGTACTTACGATATCATTTTTACTGTATGATGATCCTTCACTCCTGAGATCTGCTCCATGAATTGCTCCATCGCTGTTTTCATCGGCAAGCTCTATTTCTCGCGCAATATTACTGGCTGTTCCGGGATGATCTCCCGTAACCATCACCACTTTAATACCGGCTTTTTTACATGTGTTAACAGCGCCCTTTACCTCCTCGCGCGGCGGATCTATAAAACCTGTCAGACATAGAAATGTGAGGTCCTGCATCAGTTCTTTCTCCACATCCACATCTTCAGACGGCCTCTGGTCCAGCTCTTTGAACGCATAGGCAATCACCCGCAAGCCATCTTCAGACAGCTTTTCATTTCGTTTTATCCACCTCTTTTTAGCATCCTCTGTTGCATCCCTTATTCCTGTAGCCGTGAGGCTGTTCGAGCATCTTTCAACCATGGCTTCAGCCGCTCCTTTGCACAGCAGCATGGGGCGCCCGTCAATCTCATATACAGTACCCATCACCATGTCTTCTGAATCAAATGGCTCTTCATGTATGCGTTCTAAGCCGCGAAGCTTGTCAAATAGTTGCTCATCGTAGGCACGCCCAAACTCCAGCAGAGAAACATCCAGCGGATCACCATCCCCTCCTTCCTCACCATCTTCCCGGGGCTTCAGATCGGCATCATTGCACAGAACGGAAATTTCAATAAACCGTTTTAACCGTTCGTCACTTGCATCAAAATCTTTCTCAGAGCTCTCACTTTCGGTTATTTCAGCACTGCTCTTATCATTCGTCCATTTGATGTCACCAGCCATCTCCTCAAACTCCATCATCTGAAGAGTGAGCCGGTTTTCTGTAAGCGTTCCGGTTTTATCAGTAAAAATAACTGTTGTCTCTCCCAGGGTTTCAACTGCTGCCAGCCGCTTAACAATCACATTATGGTCGGCAAGTCTCAGCATTCCTTTTGCAAGCGCTATACTTGCCACTATGGGCAGACCTTCGGGAATGGCGGCGATTGTCCACGCAATGGACGTCTGGACCAGCTGGTAGATTTCAGTCCCTGTAAGCAGACCAACAAGAAAAAATGTTCCTGCAAGACCAAGTGTCACCCAAATCAATCGCTTGGTTAGCAGTTCCAGCTTACGGTTGAGCGGAATTTGCTCCTTTTCGGCACTGCTGACCATTTCGGAGATGGTGCCGATTTCAGTTTCCATACCTGTGGTTACAATAACTGCTGTTGCCCTGCCATTGGTAACAGCGGTTCCCTTAAACACCATATTCGTACGGTCGGCAACCTGCGTCTCTTGATCGATGGGATCCGTTTGTTTCGAAACGGGAACAGATTCCCCGGTAAGCGGCGATTCATCGATCGTCAGCTCTGACGCCTCAATCAGCCGTGCATCGGCCGGCACCAGTGCCCCGGCTTCCAGCGTGATGATGTCTCCCGGCACCAGGTTTTCTGCATCAATCTCTGACTCTTCGCCATTGCGAATCACGGTCGCCTTCACCTTATCCATCTCCTGAAGGGCATTCATACTCTGCATGGCCTGGTACTCCATCCA
>CAZVEP010000204.1:790-2952 GCA_964625635.1 uncultured Rhodohalobacter sp. | reverse complement strand
GCCTCCAGATCATCGATGTAATTCATAATGTCTGCCATCTCGAATGAATCCAGCCTCTCATGCTCTGATGTGTATGATGGATGATTCAACACTCTGTCCCTCTTCTTCTTTACAAGAGACCTCGTTGCTGCCAGGTCTGCTTTTAATGTTTCGTATGCATCAATTTTTAACACGAGGCTCTTCACTACTTCTCGATCACCACTCTCAACTCCTATTCGATTGAATATAGTATTCAGCTTTCTGTTCGCTTCACTGATATCATTCTCATACCGCCCAATCTCTTTTTCTGCATCAGTAATTCCTCTTTTCAGCTCTTCTGTGCTTTCCTTCAGGTCTGACAGCTCTTCAGTTCTGACTTTCGCCTCTATCTGCGATTGGACACCATCCAGATTATACGTCTTGAAAATGGAATTTATCTGTTTTAACAACTCGCTCACTCGCATCTGTTTTTCATTAAGACCTGCTCTCACGCCCTCTATTCGGCCTTTACATTCATGCCATTCTTTCAAGTTTGTGCAGTACCAATATAGAGTTGCGTAGCTTTTAAGTGACTCTTCATCTATGCCCGGAATGGCTCCCAGTTCTTGCCTCAGTGTATTTGCCTCTTCTTCGATAGAGTTTAAATCATTCTCAACGGCCTTCAGTTCTGACTGTTTGAGATGGATCTTATCTTCAAGCTTCTCCTGCCATTTTGAAGATTTCAAATCATTTGTCAGCTCCTGCAGCCGATGACTAACTTCGTCGGCATTCCAGCTTGAAGGTTCTCTGAGGGCGGTTTCCAGAAAATCACTTTCACGCATAGAGAGATTGTTTCGACTTCCAGATCCCTTGTTCTTATAAATAAAAAACAGTAACAGACCTATAACCCCGCAGCCGATGTAACCAATTGGACCAAAAATCTGAACAGCAGCTGCAGTGCCTATCGAAGCAATCAGAACAAGAAAGAGTAAAAATATTGGAGTTTTCTCTGGATCTGAGTATGTCTGGAGCCATTTAGAAAGCGAATCAATTCCTTTTAGAACTCTTTCACTTTTCTCATAAGGTTCACTCTCTTCTTTGAGAGCTGCTATCTCATTATGAAGAGCCCGTTTCTTACCACCGCTTTCAAAAGCCTTGGACCAAAATTGATCAGTGATCTTAATATCGCTCAAATCAAAACCCAGCGAATCTGTTTGCCCGGGACTGAGAGAAATTGTTTTGGCAATGTCCTCCTTTTTCGCTTCCTCTTCATCAACAGACTGCCTGAGTAACCGAATCTCTTTCTCCCGGTCACCAAGTTCAGACACCAGATATTGAGCCAGTCTCAGGTCTTCTGTTTCTACGTTCTTCTTCGGAAGATTCAGACCCTCAAGTTGATCTGATTTCTCTTTAAGTCTTCCTTTTTCTTCTTTAAGCAGTCTCTCGGCATGATCTAGCGTACTTTGAAGTTCATCAATTGATTCATCATCATTTTTCCTGACGACTTCCATTCCATCAGGAAATGTGTCAAGCTCTTCACCAATACGCATGAGATCAGCTTCAGATTTTCTTAACTCAGCAACTTCTGAATAAAAATCAGCCTTACTCTTCGCTATTTTGGCTTCCGCCTGTTCAGCTTTCAGGTCCGCCAGCTCTAGCTTTTGAGATTGAAGAGATTCCTGTTTCCTGATGATCTCTTCAACCCTCTTATGATTCTTTTCAAAATTACCGTATTCACTTATGCGGGTGGTAGTTTGTGTCTTTTTATAACCCAGGTTCTCGGCTGCAGAATCAATGTCGTACCCACCAATGGCGTCTTTCTGAATTTGATGCGCAAGGTCACGCTCGTCACCGCGAATTAAATCGTGCAGTGACAATACATACCGACTTTTAAAGTCGGGAGCCATCGATACCTGCAGTTCTGATGGGGCCCCATTTTTTTGAGCACTCTTAAATGAATGATCAACTGAAACAATCCATTGGTCGTCATTAATTTTAAATCGGCCATTGGCTTCAGTACGCGCCCCCTCTTCCGGCCAAATGAGCTGTTGAATAGCTTTCGCGGCCGAACTCTTCCCTGAAGCATTTGGTCCTGCAATGATGTTGATGTTGGGCGAAAGGTTTTCGAATGGTTGCAGACCATCAACAAGTCCTGGCATTTTCCTGATTACAATAGATTCGAATGTCAGCTTTTTCTTACTCAT
>CAZVEP010000204.1:0-780 GCA_964625635.1 uncultured Rhodohalobacter sp. | reverse complement strand
TTTTGTAGCCAGCAGTTCGGAGAGTAATCGGTGACATTCGGTCAATAGCATCTCATCAATTTGCTGTACATCTTTAGCAGGATCAATTTGGGTACCCTCATCTTCATTTCGAATGGGCAGAAACACTTTACTAAGATTCATATCAGCTATAGTGCCTGACATCTGTTTTTTGAGCGTGTTTATAAATTCAGATTCACGTCCGGTTTCAAGATCAATGATTGCCTGTGCCAGTAATCCTGCCGGACTGGGTTGTTTTGCCAGTGCCGGCAGATCTTCAATTTTAGTTTTGGAGCGGTTATGAATTTTTCTAAATGCAATCTCGTATCCGTCTTTTTTGCCTCGATATTGCTCAGAATCCCAATCAATCAACCAATCATCAATTTCCGAAACGTTTTTATGTATGCCCGTCAAGACGATATCAAAGACAACGAGCCTGATTTTTGATGGATCCTGAATACGGAGTGTTGCTTCAGTTTCGCTTGTTAATATCATCTCTCTGCGAATATCATCCTTTGTATCACACTCAGTGATGTCCACTTCTGCAACCTCAAATTGAACAGGAGACATCGCTATGTGTTCGTACTCAATTCGATTAGAGGACTCTACGGTTATCAGCACCGGACCATGGGTTTCTTGTTCCCGCATGCTGAGTGCGTGCGGTGAACCGGTGTACATAATCAACGGGCCCGAATCCTGGAAAACCTGGGGCTTATGAATATGCCCCATAATCCAGGCATCAACAGCTTTTCCGGATAAGCTGCTGAATTGAGTTGGAGCGTA
>CAZVEP010000203.1:0-2953 GCA_964625635.1 uncultured Rhodohalobacter sp. | reverse complement strand
ATTTTAACCGCCTGCCTTTTTTGTTTCTTCATTTCTGATCTGTCCGCCCAGGGTTTCAACGCCAACAACGGGCGGAATCATCCCGAGCTCAACTGGCAGGTCGCCGAAACAGAGCATTTCAAGATTATGTATCCGGAGCGATTGTCTGGAATTGAAAATGAGGTGGCACCCATTGCAGAAGAATCCTACGCGGCCCTAAGCGCAAACCTCAATGTTGAATTTGAAGATAAAATCCGGATCTATCTGTCTGATGAGGATGAAATCAACAACGGGTTTGCCGTCCCCATCGACCGTGGATATACCAATATCTGGGTGAATACCAACGACTATAGTGAGATCTGGACCGGAAATGAAAAATGGCTCCGGAAAGTTGTGGCTCATGAACTGGGCCACATTTTTCACTACAACGCCATCTGGACCAATCTTGGGATCTGGAATTTTGCGGTAGGTTCACCATTCACACGTGCCTGGACAGAAGGCCTTGCGCAGTATGAAACCGAACAGTGGGACAGCCAGCGCGGCGACCGCTATCTCCGTAAAGCGATCTTCGACAGCAGCCCTAACTTCAACGATGGCACGTCTGCCGAAAACGGCCGCCTGATGTACGCAGTTGGCAACTCACAGCTTCGATATTTTACGGATACCTATGGCGACAGTACCCTGGCCGAGCTTTTCAGCCATCGCGAACCCTTCCTTAAGTTCTGGGAGCGCCATGATTTTTACAATGCGTTTGATGAGGTTGTGGACGGCGGCTACAGTTCGTTTCAGGATGAATGGCGCAAGCATATGAACGTCTACTATAATACAATTGCCGGCCAGATGGAGCGAACCGACTCGTTGGGCACCGACTCCTTTTCACTCCCCGGTCAGGTTTACTACGATATGGCCGTCAGTCCTGATGGCGAATCCATCGCCGTGCTTTCACTCACATCACTCGCTCGCCCGGTCCGTCGGCTTTATAAGGTGGCAAATGATTCAACCCGCCGGTCAAACATATTGGCTGAGGGCACCATCAATACCGACCTGAGCTGGAGCAGCGACGGAAACACGCTTTTCTATTCACGCAAGGTGCGTGGCGAGTACTCATCCATCATCAACGACATTCACTCACTTAACGTAAACAACGGATTCGAAAGAAGGCTCACGCACAGCCGACGCGCGCGTTACCCGGTCGAAGGATTTGAGGACGGTACGCTGGCTTATATTGTCAATGAAGGCGGAACGGGCAATCTCTTTCTGATGGATCTGGAAACAGGCAGTGAGACACGAATCACTAACTACACGGGCGATGTTCAGCTGCTCTGGCTTTTGAAAGTACCGTCGCAAAACAGCTGGCTGGTGCATCGGTTTGATGCGGATGGCAGCCGGAATCTTGTGCTGATCAATCATGAAACCGGGGTGGAAACGGTATTGGGTGATGGGCAGATTGACAATCGTGATCCCATACTGAGTCCTGATGGCGGATCCATTGCCTACACATCGCTCCGGGATGACGTCCCAAATGTATTCCGCTATGATTTTGAAACAGGTGAAGAGACGCGGGTCACCAATCTCTTTACGGGCGGGCAGGTGTATGGCTGGTCGACCACCAGTGACTCCCTGCAAACCGAAAAGATGCTGATTGAGGGAAGCGAGACCAAGCGCCGCGACAACGCCTGGTGGATTGATGCTGATAGAACGCCGTTTGTAACCAACATCAGCGTGCCTGAAACTTACACAGAATGGACCGAACACCGGCCGCCTTCTGAGATACCTTCGATGATCGGGCCAAATGCTTCACTGGTAGAAAGCCGCTACTCCTACAACTCGTTTGATAACATTACCCATGCCGGAAGCCTGGCTCTGCCCTACTATGCCGGTCCTGATGACTACGGCCTGTTTGCCACAACCAATTGGGTGGAGCCGCTCGGGAAACATACAATTTCTGCGCTGGGCTGGTTATCGGCTGCTGATCCCGCAAGCAACTCCTATGGGTCCCTTGCCTACCTCAACAACCAGTTTTACCCGTTTCTCGGCTTTACCCTGTACAAGCTACCTGAAAGTGCCCGCTTTTATGGCGATCGTTTTTTAGTTGAACAGGCAATCGGGGGCGAGATCAATGCCCGCTGGCCGATAGATGCACTTGAGGCTCCTTACCAGTCAGGTAATATCTTTGCGCGTCTGCGCCACGTTCTGATTAAACCTTACGACCGGGACGAATTCGACGGCTCATTTGCTCTTCCGGTTCCCCAGAGAGGCCGCCAGACCGACCTGAGGCTTGGCTGGAACCTGAAGCAGCAGCGGCCATGGCGAAACAACTCACTTCACCCACTTGACGGATCGGGACTCAGCATGAGCGTGACGGGATCTGAAAAAATTCTGGGATCTGATGTTCGGTTTCTTACGGCAGACATCAACTCTTTCAATGTCTTCCCGGCGATTGGTCTGCACCGCATTTATACGCATCTCCGGTTTCAGGCGCAGTGGGGAGATCCGCTGCCGCAGAACTACATCGGGTTTTCAAAGTACGACAACATCGACCTGAACCTGCCCGGTGAGGTGCCGTTTGTGCTGTTCAACGAGGCGGAGCGGGTGCGCGGTTACCGTGAGTTCGTGGCCGGGAAGCAGGTGGCATTTGGCAGCCTGGAGTACCGCATGCCGTTTCTGCCGTCGCTGCAGACCGAAGTATTGGGTCTGGTCTCCCTCGGCTCCACTGCCCTCGCCCTTTTTACCGATGCAGGCGCCGTTTGGGATGCACGCCGGGCCGACGGTACCACCGGCACCGAAACCCGCTGGGGCGCCGGCGCTGAAATCAAAAATAGAATCTCGGTCTTTGGAGTCGGCTTCACGCACGCCCTCGGCATCGCTCAGCCCGCCCAAAAGCTGTTTACAGATGCTGATTACGATCTCTATTACAGGGTGAGAGCCGTGGTGCCGTTTTAGTGAGAGACATGGCATTTCTATTGCTGTTGAT
>CAZVEP010000202.1:0-2992 GCA_964625635.1 uncultured Rhodohalobacter sp. | reverse complement strand
CATTTAAAATTGATCTAAATATTTATAGAGCTATATTTAAATTAATTAGATCAATTGGAGGTAAAAGCCATGAAAAAAAGCTGTCCTCACAAGAGCGTACAATCTTTCTTTGCCATTCTCATTACAAATGTTGTGTTTTTTACTTTCACTGCCCAGAGTGAATATAATCACTACAACAGCCCGCCTGCTGAAGAAGGTACTGATACGACGGTCACAGTTTCACCGCTTTCGGGTAAAGAACTTTATACACAAGCCTGTGCAAACTGCCATGGAATGGACGGAAAAGGCGGCTCTGTCAAACAGCTTGGTTTGCAAACGCCCCCGCCTGATTTTACGGTTTGTAATTTTGCAAGTCGTGAGCCTGATGGAGACTGGATCGCCGTTGCGCACCAGGGCGGGCCCACAAGAGGATTCTCCACGGAGATGCCGGCATTTGGTGAGGCTCTTACTGTTGAAGAACTTCAAAAGATCATGGACCACGTTCGCACTTTCTGCACTAATAACAACTGGCCGCGCGGTGAATTGAATCTGCCAAGAGCTTTGGTCACTGAAAAAGCATACCCTGAAGATGAAGCCGTGTTTTCTTCTTTTATTGATGTGGAAAATGGGGGAGCAGTGACTAATGAGTTCGTCTATGAACAACGCTTTGGAGTGAGAAATCAAATAGAGATTGTATTTCCGTTCGGATACAGCCAAATGCCAGGCGGTGATTGGAGTGGCGGGCACTTAGGCGATCTGGCAGTTGGCGTGAAACGTGTTTTCTATCATAATTATAACAGTGGAACAATCTTCAGTTTAACCGGCGAAGTAATTTTGCCCACGGGCGATACTGCATCTGGCTTTGGCGGCGGCACAACTGTTTTGGAGCCCTTTGCATCCTTTGGTCAACTGCTGCCGGCGGGAGGTTTTTTACACGCTCAGACAGGCCTGGAATACCCCGTACTGCAGGATAAAGCTGAAAATGAGGCGTTTTGGCGAGCTGCATTGGGTAAAAGCTTTAATCCGAATCCCTGGGGACGAACATGGTCACCCATGATAGAAATGCTCGGTTCGAAAGAGCTGGAGTCCCGAACTGAGATTCATTGGGATATTGTGCCTCAGATGCAGGTTACCCTAAACAAACGCCAACATATTATGCTTAATGTAGGCTACAGAATACCCGTGGATGATGCCCGCAGAGATTCTCAGTTTATGGTTTACATATTGTGGGACTGGTTTGATGGCGGTTTTTTTGAAGGATGGTAATGCAGATGTAGTAGGTGCAGGGATTATTAATAACTTATTGGAGGAGAGAACGAAATGTATAAAAACCTGATGATCATTATTTCGCTTCCGATTTTGACAATTGGTTTAAGCATAGTCATAAATAACTATCGAGCCGAGAATCCTGATCCCGTGCCTCAAATTCACGGTATGGATCTAAACACGGCACAAAAAATGCTTTTTTCTACGGCTGATAACTGTATGAACTGTCATAACAATTTAGTTTCGCCAGCCGGCGAAGACATTTCATTTGGAATCGATTGGCGTACCAGCATGATGGCTAACTCTGCCCGCGATCCCTATTGGCATGCAGCCGTACGAAGGGAAGTGATGGATCATCCCGAATCTCAGGCTGTAATTGAAGATGAGTGCTCGACCTGCCATATGCCGATGGCTCATTACCAGGCGAAATCTCAGGGACAGATGAGTCAGGTTTTTGCCAATCTTCCGGCAAATCAAGCTGTCACTCAACAAAACATGCTGGCGGTAGACGGAGTATCCTGTACCACTTGCCATCAGATAAAAGATGATAATTTTGGAGAGCGTGAAAGCTTTGTCGGCGGATTCCTAATAGATACCGAAAAACCGATGGGCAAACGTGACATTTACGGTCCCTACCCTGTCGATCAGGGACGATCAAAAATTATGCACTCATCCTCTGGTTTCCAGCAGGTAGAATCAAAGCATTTAATAGAATCAGAGCTCTGTGCTACATGTCATACGCTTTATACACATACACTGGGCCCGGGCGGAGAAGTGATCGGTGAACTGCCCGAACAGGTTCCCTATCTTGAATGGAAACACAGCAGTTTTGTGAATGACCAGAGCTGTCAATCTTGCCATATGCCGGAAGTAGAGGGAAGTACGCCAATCGCTTCCGTTTGGGGAGAACCACGGCAGGAAGTTTCACAACACTCCTTCAGAGGAGGCAACTTCTTTATGCAGAGTATGCTTAATCGATATCGGGATGAATTAGGAGTTAAGGCTTTGCCACAGGAGATGGACGCCGCTATCAACCGAACCATCAAACATCTTCAAACTAAATCGGCCTATATTTCTATTTCTAATGCAGAAGTATCTGGTAACGAACTGATTGCTGATGTGAGCATTGAAAATCTTGCCGGTCATAAACTGCCAACTGCCTATCCCTCCAGGCGCGTTTGGATTCGTTTCTCAGTAACAGATCAGAATGATGATATTGTATTTGAATCCGGTGCGGTTATGCCTGATGGCTCAATCACAGGAAATGATAATGACCAAGCCGGCAGCAACTATGAACAGCACTACAGTGAAATCACAGGAGAAGATCAGGTGCAGATTTACGAAGCAATACTTGTAGATCCTCAGGACCAGGTAACGACCGGACTGCTTACTGCCATTCGATATATTAAAGACAATCGGATTTTGCCAAAAGGTTTCGATAAAGTCACTGCTGATGAAGATATTGCTGTAAAAGGATCTGCAGATAGTGATAACAATTTTACCGGCGGAAGTGACCGCGTGAGGTATCGGGTAAAACTGCAGGATGTGAATGGGCCGTTTCAGATTAAAGCCGAACTATATTATCAACCTATTGCTTACCGGTGGGCTCAAAATCTTGATTCATATGAAGCAACTGAGACCAACAAATTTGTGGATTATTACAATTCTATGTCTGAACATTCGTCTGTCGTTCTCACCTCTGCGAAATTGTCGGTCACAAAATGAAAGCACCACTTGAATTCAGTGA
>CAZVEP010000201.1:0-3020 GCA_964625635.1 uncultured Rhodohalobacter sp. | reverse complement strand
ATATCGTATTCTCCAATGGTAGAAAGGGTTGTGTTTGCCGATAAGCTGTTTTCACTGATATCTATAGCAACATTGTTTTCTGATCCGTTAACAACGTATTCAAGACTTGCCGTTTTCCATCCGTCTGGATCGGTTCCTGATAGACTAAGGTTTTGTTCTCCTCTTCCTGAACTTGCTTGTAAGGTAATTGATGGTGGGCTGTCTGGTTGTTTTTCTATGGTAAAGTTTTTTTGTTCTTGTATTGTTCGTCCAAAGTCATCTACTATTTTGAGTGTTGTACTGTATACTCCTGGTTGTGAAAAGGTTTTTGTGAGTGTTTGATCAAAGTTTTTTCCTGGCACTTCATCATACAGTGTTTCTCCTAGATTGCCGCCGTCAAATTCTTCAATTATTATTGCGTCGTCAATTCCGTCTTCGTCAAATCCGTCAAAGACGAATTCTAGTTGTTTTCCTGTGTATAGTTGGCTTGGTCCTGTAATGTCTATTTGTGATATGTTGTCGTCAGGTACTGATACGGATACTGTTTGTGTTCCGGTTCTTGTGTCGTCGCTGTCTGAGAATTCGTATGCTAGGCTGTGTTGTCCGCTTGTTCTTGCGTTTACTGCGAAGTTGTCTGAGAAGTTTCCGTTTGTTATGTCTAGTGTTCTTGTGACGATACTGTCTTGAAGTCCTTCTCTTGATAAAGAGTATCGTACGTCTACTGGACTATCAGCTTGTGTTCCTGAGAAGTTGATTTGGTATGTTTCTCCTATTGTGACTGCGTCAGGTGCTGTGTTTGATAGTGTGAGTTCTGGTCTTGCTGCTACGTTGATATTTTCTTGTCCGTTGAGTACGTCATCACTATCTGTAAAAGTAAATGATAAGTTGTGTTCTCCTGATGCAGTTGCTTTGTCTACGGTAAATGCGTCTGTAAAATTTCCGTTACTAATGTCTAAAGTTCTGCTTACTAGGCTATCAGATACTCCTGGTCGAGATAATGTATAGGAAACGTCTACTGGACTATCAGCTTGTTCTCCTGAAAAATTTACTGTGTATGGGTTTCCGAAGTCCACTGATGATGGTGCAGTTACTGATGATAGTTTCATTGCTGGTTCAGCTTGTACAATTATAGTTTCTTGGCCTGTTATTATGTCATCTAAGTCTGCAAATTCAAATTCTAGTTGGTGATTTCCTGCATTTCCTGCTGGTACGTCAAATGTATCTGTAAATACTCCGTTGTTTTGTGAAAGCGTTCTATTTACTGTGCTATCAGCAGCATCTGGACGACTAAATGTATACAACACTTCTACATCCGAGTCAGCTTTTTGTCCACTAAAGGATACATTGTATCCGTTTTGTTCTGGTGCTGTCTGTGGTGCATTTGGTGTAACTTGCATTGTTGAGTCTTTTGTGACTTGATTTACCGTAATTGTTCTCATTCCATTTTTATCATCGGAGCTGTCACCATCGCTATCTGATGCTGAGTACACAATGTTGTGATCTCCCACTATTTTTGCATCTACTGTTAATGAGTCGTTAAATCTTCCTTCAGTTGGTGTGAGCGTGCGATTTACAGTACTGTCAGAAACTTCTGTTCGAGATAAGGTGTATACAACGTCTACTGGTCCTTCTGCTTGTTCTCCTGATATATCAAGTGAGTATGGCTCACCTTGATTAACTGTGGTTGGAGCTTGTGCTGACAAAGTCATTTTTGGGTCTGGATCTGAACCAGAGCTTGTGGAGGGAGATTTATTGTCACTGCAACTAAATAGAAACAGGAGGGATATAAATACAATAAAGATGTGCTTGAAACCAATCATAACAAGAAATCTACTAAACAGAGAAGAACATTACTATTTTTCATCCATAAAATGAATTTAATCTAATAGGAGCAGCTTAAACATTGAGGCAATGTGGATTAGTTGGGGTAATACTAAGCGTTCTATAATATTTGTGAAACTGGACAACCCATATTGTCCATTTTGCAAAACATAAATAGACCCTGCGCCGAGGTAAAATTATAGTTAGAACGTGGGAAAATAAATAGGTTTTACGGCGGGTATATTTTGTGATATCTGGTCATGAAAATTGTTGACTAAGCTCGGGAAATATTCATAGCGATGTTTTAAAACCAATCCCAGCGGGATTGAACGTGAATAGCCCTTTCAAACGGATCACAGGGTATTAAACCCCTTCAGGGTTCTTGATTTATTGTTACCATCACATCCATGGGTTTGCACCCATGGCTATTGGTGTTGAACTCCTTTGGAGTTCGTTTGCCAGGATATAATTAAAGTTTGAAAGTTGAAAAGTAAATAGGTTTTACAGCAAGTTTCTTTGTGGGGTTGGGCCATGAAAATTGCTAATTCAGCTTGGGAATTATACTTCGTGATGTCTATTAACCAATCATGGAGGGATTGAATGTAAATAGCCCTGTATGAAATGAGGGGGGTATAGACATTGTCAGAATTATCCACAACCCCGGATGGGGTTGAACCGGATTCGGCATTGAAAAGTGTTTTTCAACTTCGAACGGATCCCAGAGTGTTGAACCACTTCAGAGTTTGGAATAATCATATTTGTCAGTTTTTCTATTCTCACCTACGTCCATAGAGAGGTTTTGACAAAACAAATTCTTCAACAATTACCGGCAATGGCTGATGAATCAAATGCTTACACTAATCCACTTAATCCTATGATAGATTCAACGGGAAACATTTCGGAATGAGGTCTTATTTTCCAAAGTAAAACATTGTTAACCTTTGAATCTTATCTCCGTTCAGGTAGGCTTTCGATTTAAATCATTCTACTTATTGGGACATAATTTGATGGCCACAACGCCAAACGGGCACAGCGGTTCAGGAAGAATTTCTTTTTAATCAATCTTATTTCCACGGTCCACTCAAAAGACGTAAGATTGACAGGGTTCCTTAAAAAAATGATAACTTCCCCGTTTTAAAAAGCCTAAAGCGTAAATTCCTCAGACAGTTTACCGCCTTTATTGCTGTCGATAGTAATGGTATAGTCACCGCTGCCACGTA
>CAZVEP010000200.1:0-3052 GCA_964625635.1 uncultured Rhodohalobacter sp. | reverse complement strand
GGATATTTTTGATGATTATTGAAAAGAACTTTGTAGAAGTAATTCGTAAAGCCTTTGATTTTAAGTCTTAATTGTCTTCGGAGAATTTAGACGTTCTTTAATCCATTGATTATCATCTGATTATTGGGAAAGCGGGTGAAATATTTAAGTAGTAATGTTTCATGTCCGCTGTAAGACTCCGATCGCAATTTTTATATAAAATACCTTATGACTAAATAGTTGCTTATCTTTTTCCCATGACATGGACCCGTAATTACATACATGCATTTTACCGGCTCACCACGGGAGGGTTTATTCTATCCTGGGTGTTGATGGCTATTGTACTTCCGGTAAAAATCTTTGGTTTTGCGGAAACCCATTCTATCTATTCCGTATTTAATGCCGATGAAGGTTGTTTTGAGTTGATGGTTGATCATCATAAAGATGCCGATACATTTCATTTGATGGATGAGGAGAATCATGACCATTCTTTTCATAATTCTTGCTGTTTTGACGACCTGGCTCTGATCTTTAAAAAGCAGGACGCTGATTTCGACCTGCCACTGACCTATACCAATAAGGATTTTGCTGTCAACACTCTCTCTGATCGGATAACACCTCCTGTTACCATTCATGAATATCCATTACCTCCTCCGGTAACATATCAAACACTCCGGATTACCCGCCTCCTCATTTAATACCATTATTAGCAGAGTCAAATCTGCCCTTCTCTTCTTAACAATTGATCTCAAGGGTTACTTCGCCTGTTTCAATTCATTTCATTGATCTAACTCACAATTTCTACATCATTCTGATATGATTAATTCTATCATTCGCTATTCTGTGCGGAATAAGCTGATCATAGGTCTGCTTACTTTTGCTTTGGCTGCATGGGGTATCTATTCACTTACGCAAGTCTCCATCGATGCCGTGCCGGATATCACTAATAACCAAGTGCGGGTCATAACTACTTCGCCAAATTTGGCTACGCAGGAGGTCGAGCAGTTTATCACGTTTCCGGTGGAACTGGCAATGGCCAACCTGCCCGGCGTGGTGGAAATGCGTTCCGTGTCTAAACTTGGCCTTTCCATTGTGACCATAGTCTTTGAAGAAGACATGGGCACATACCTTCCGCGTCAGCTTGTATCGGAGCAACTCAAAAAAGCGGAGAAAGAAATCCCAGCCAACATGGGAACGCCTGAAATGGCTCCTATCACGACGGGTCTTGGGGAAATCTACCAATACATTCTGGATGTGGAGCCGGAGTATGCAGACCAATATGATGCCATGAAATTACGGTCTATCCAAGACTGGATCGTAAGACGACAGTTGTCCGGCATACAAGGTATTGTGGAGATCAACAGCTGGGGCGGATTCCTAAAACAATACGAAGTCGCGGTAAATCCGGAAAAACTTCGCAGTATGAACATCACGCTGACGGAAGTTTATGATGCCCTCGAAAGCAACAACGAAAACACCGGCGGAAGCTACATCGAGAAAGGTTCGGAAACCTACTTTATTCGCGGACAAGGGCAAGTGCAAACGCTGGATGATATTCGCGAGACGGTCATCAAAACCGAAAATAATATTCCGGTCACTATTGGAGATGTGGCTGAAGTTGGGTTCGGTCATGCCGTGCGATACGGTGCGATCACTGCGAATGGAGAAGGCGAAAAAGTGGGCGGTCAGCTCCTGATGCTAAAGGGGGAAAACACCAATGAAGTGATCGACCGGATCAAAGAACGAGTTGCCCAGGTGCAGGAGTCACTGCCGGAAGGCGTGGTGATCACTCCGTTTCTGGACCGTACCGAACTTATAAGCGAAACGACCGCTACTGTTTCTGAAAATCTGATTCTGGGTGGTCTGATTGTAATTTTTGTGTTGGTATTGCTGATCGGAAATTTCAGGTCAGGCTTGATCGTAGCCTCGATTATTCCCCTTTCCATGTTATTTGCGCTTGGAATGATGAATCTGTTCGGAGTGTCCGCAAACTTAATGAGCCTTGGAGCGATCGACTTTGGGATCATCATTGACGGAGCGGTGATCATTGTGGAGTTCACCTTGTATCAGCTAACCAAAAAATCTGATCTTCTTAGCAAGCTAAGCGGAGCCGAACGTGAGGCCAAAGTCGATGAGCTGACCGTCCAATCATCCAGCCGCATGATGCGCTCAGCCATTTTTGGGCAGGTTATTATCCTGATCGTGTTTATTCCTATTCTCTCGCTGACCGGCATCGAAGGCAAGATGTTTACTCCAATGGCACTGACGTTCGGTTTTGCCATGCTGGGTGCGATGATATTGTGTCTCACCTACGTCCCAATGATCTCTTCAGTTTTACTGAAAGGTGATATCAAATCAGATAACGGTGTTTCGGCGAAGATCATGAATTTCTTCAATGGTATGTATGAGCCGACCATCCGCTTTGCGTTACGCAGAAAATCGCTCGTATTGGGTGTTGCCGGAGCCTTATTCATTGCGGCGCTGATCGTGTTTTTAAGGATGGGAGGAGAATTCATCCCACAACTGGATGAAGGCGATTTTGCTATACACCCGTTGGTAAAGCCCGGCACTTCGCTCTCGCAAACCATCGAGACCAATACCCGTCTGGAAGGTATTCTTGTGAGCGAATTTCCGGACGAAGTGAAGCAAGTGGTTTCCCGTATTGGAACCGGTGAAGTTCCGAACGACCCGATGTCGATGGAAATGTCGGACATTATTATCATACTTCACGATAAGGACGACTGGACCAGGGCGGAAACCAAAGACGAACTTGGTGAAAAAATGCAGGAAGCCATGAGTGCCGTCCCCGGCGTAAACTTTGCTTTTTCGCAACCCATTGAGATGCGGTTCAATGAGTTGATGACGGGCGTTCGATCAGATGTAGCCATCAAGATTTATGGGGATGATCTGGACCTGTTGTTTGAGCAAGGAAATGAAGCAGCCGGAATTATCGGTGGCGTTCAGGGCGCAGCCGATATCAACGTTGAACAAATCACTGGACTTCCACAAATGGTGGTAGAATATGAGCGGAATAAAATTGCGCAGTACGGTTTGGCTATTGAGGATGTAAATC
>CAZVEP010000199.1:0-3112 GCA_964625635.1 uncultured Rhodohalobacter sp. | reverse complement strand
AAAGACTCGTTTTACTCGCTTTCTTGAGTCTGTCCCCTCTCCAGAGGGGAGGTTCGTGGTTTTATACCCGATTTGGAAAGAATTTTCGCCGGGATGACTATTCTGCTTGCTTATGCTGAATTTAAACACGTCTTTAGTCTGAAATACGGAAGATATGATCACAATTTTCAGAAGAGTACGGGAAAAGCTTATCGCTTCGGGATCGGTTACGAAATATTTGCTGTATGCAACAGGCGAAGTCCTGCTGGTGGTGATCGGAATTCTGCTTGCCTTACAGATCAACAACTGGAATGAGGAAAGGTTGACTGATAATCAGGAGAAGTATCTGCTCATCGAGCTGGAAAAGGAATACTTCCAAAACCTGACCGCTATTGAGGATGATATAAATGCCAATGAGCAGAGTTTGAGTGCAGCCATAGATCTTATCGAAGGAATTCAATCAAAAGAATTGCTGACTCAGCAAGCAAATATAGATAGTCTAATAGCCTATTTAAATAATATTTCAGGATTTGACCCTGTATCGGGAGTTATTGATGATATTATCAATACCGGGAAACTGGAAGTAATCAGAAATGATTCGCTGCGATATTTATTAGCCAATTGGGGTGAAAAGGTATCCAATTTATATGATGATATAAGTATCCGAAACCTTCACTTGTTTGACTTAATCATACCCTATCTGTCTAAACACTACCCTCTGAATAACACCAGGCCATACTTTGAAAGTTTATCCTTTTTATCTCAACAAGACTGGGAGCAGTGGCAAAATGTGAAAACCTCACGATTAATTGAAGCTGAGGACCCGTTACTGAGTTCCGAATTTGAAAGCCTCTTGTTCTATCATGGCATCAATCAGGAATATGTTCTTGCAAATTCCCGAAGCTATAAAGAGTACCTGTTATCCGTTCTCAAATTGCTTGCCTTGGAGAAAGAGAACTAATATGCTCCGCTTCTTCCGACATATCCGAAAACAGCTTATGGAACAGAATAAAATTCGTGCGTACCTCTTTTATGGTGTCGGGGAAATAGTATTGGTAATGATTGGAATTCTGCTTGCCCTGCAGGTAAATAACTGGAATGAAGAAAGAAAAGCCGGCATATTTGAAGAAGAAATCCTATCCCTGATCGGCCAAAATCTTCAGAGTGACTCGATCCGATTGTCTGAAGAACTATCCAAGACGAAGCAAGCTATAGAATTGACAGACCGTCTTATTGAGCAGGTAGATCAGGAAAACTATAGCGATAGCCTGAATTACTGGATGGGCAAGATCATTTCATTTGAACGGTTCAAATCACAGACCAGTGCCTTTGAGGTGTTAAAGGCGAGGGGGATTGAAACAGTAAAAAATAAAGAGCTCCAGCTCGCTTTGATCTCCTATTATGACGAAAATATTTTTAGTGTCCATCAAAGCCTGACGGATGTAGAAAAATCATTTAATCAAGATTGGATACCTGTAATTAAGGAAAAGTTTTTGGACTTCAAATGGCAGGACTATCACCAACCTGTAGACCCCAAACGTTTCTTTGAAGATCCATCTACTATCGTTCTTTTCAGAATATATCAGGATAACCGGGAAGCGGGTATGGATAACCTGGAAGATGCTCTCAAAAAAAATGCTGAAATCAGATCCTTAATTAAAAGTCAGCTCCAATGATTTCAATTTTCAGAAGGGTCCGCCAAAAACTGCCCGAGGAAAACCGTATCACGCGGTACCCGCTATATGCAGTAGGTGAAATTCTGCTGGTGGTGATTGGAATTTTGATCGCTCTTCAAGTTAATAACTGGAATGAGGAGAGAAAAGACGCCATTCGAGGCAAGCTGAGTGAAACGTCAAACGTGATTCGAAACGAAGTGGAGAACCGCGAAGCGAAAGGTGAAAAGGATAACTCTCCCCTTGAGGGGAGTGGCGGAGCGGAGCGAAGCCGGGGGGTGTCCGCTGTGGAAGATTACCAACCTAAACTAACAGTCCGAACCCATCAAACCAATAAATCCGTAACCATCGACATCCAAGACAACGGCCCGGGAATCCCAGATGATGTAAAGGATAAAATCCTGCAGCCCTTTTTTACGACAAAGAAAGTGACACAGGGAACGGGGCTTGGGCTTAGTATCACGAATGATATTGTGAAGGCCCATGGGGGCCGTCTGGATATTAATTCAGAACCGGGTCAAACACAATTCCGGATTATCTTGAACGCATAAATCAGGTAAATAATCATGCTCCGCTTCTTCCGTCAACTTCGAAAAGACCAGCTTATGTCTGATAAGTCACGAAAGTACTTGTTGTATGCTCTTGGGGAAATACTGCTTGTAGTCATCGGAATTCTGCTGGCCCTTCAGATCAACAATTGGAATACCGAAAGGCTGCAATATCAGGATTCTATCAACTATCATGAGCGGATCTTGGAAGATCTTGATCGATTCATTCGAAGAACAGCATTAATGGAGGAGAATGCTATGGAGGTTCGGTCTCTCATTGTCCAAACCGTGGATTTACTGGAATCAAAAGAATTACCGGAAGAAAAAGTACCTGTCTTTGAAAAAACCATAGAACGGTATTATCAGTATAGTTACCGGAATCCAACGCTGTCCACCATACAGGAAATGAGAAATAATGGAGATTTCGATCTGATATTTAATATTGATCTGAGAAATGATCTGGTGGAACTGGAAAATCATATACAGTCTATTGATGAGATTTATCGGTCCCTGGGAAATACTATTCAGAATAATGTGAAGCTCGTAGACCGGTATGTGCGGTCAATACCTGATACGAACAGTATTGATGTGCAATTCAGGGCCGATTTCAAAGCTATGGCTGAGGACGAAGATTTTATCAATCAGTTTTCCAGATTAGGGGTTCATTGGAGGGGTACTGTGATGTTCAGCAGACGATTGAACAACATGGCCTCGGATCTTAAAACCGCCTTTGTACTTGAACTGAAGGAAATGAACTGATGCCCCGCTTCTTCCGACACATACGAAAATCGCTTATGGAACAGGGAGTAGAAAATGGTAGAAAGTAGATGGTAGATGGTAGATGGAATTTGGAGTGAATCGTCTTTTAGCTCTATGAACCGAATGAGCAGTTGCACTTTCTACACTCAAAAC
>CAZVEP010000198.1:0-3140 GCA_964625635.1 uncultured Rhodohalobacter sp. | reverse complement strand
AAAATGGAGCCAACGCCATTAAACCCACTCATCAAAGAGTATGTGAATCTGGCGTTTCATGGGATGCGTGCGGGTAATGAACCTATTAATGTAGATATTGATCTGCAGCTGGAAGATTCAATTGGTGAGATACCGTTGGTTTCCGAGGATTTTTCGCGGGTGATTTTGAATCTGGTGAATAATGCGTTTGATGCGATGCGGAGCAAGCTGACGGAGGACGGAGGACCTGGGACCGGAGAGAGTTCTCCCCTTGAGGGGAGTGCCGAAGCGGAGCGAAGGCGAGGGGTGTTCTCGGTGAATGATTACAAACCCGTACTAGTGGTCCGCACCAACCAAACTGCCAACACCGTCACCATAGAAATCGAAGACAACGGCCCGGGCATTCCGGATGAGATCAAAAACAAAATTCTGCAGCCGTTTTTTACAACGAAGAAAGGGACACAGGGAACCGGACTTGGATTGAGTATTACGAATGATATTGTGAAAGCACATGGGGGTCGATTGGAGATAGATTCTGATAATCAAAGAACAATATTTTCCATAAAAATCGAATCGATTTAAAGAGAGTCTGTCGTTTTGAGCTATCGGTAAAGTTGGTCTAGTAAGGCTCTGTTATCATTTGTTTTAATACCTCTTGCAGATAAAGGTTCATTTATCTACACTCCCTGATGGTGAGTTAAAACCTACAGTGAAATATTATTCCAAAAGATGCTTTCAATTCTTTATCAAAGAGTATTTTTAGTTGTCATTTTTATCCTACCGTTTGCATCTGCAGCAGTTGAGCCGGGGTATTCCCAGGAGGTGATGAGTCAGGAAAATGGGATCTATTTTCATCGCCAGTATATGCCATCAGAACATGGGGGCCACACCCAGAGCTGGGCGATTACCCAAGATGACAGAGGGTTGGTATATATCGGAAATGGAGACGGCCTGCTGGAGTATGATGGTGTGGAGTGGAGGATGATTGAAGTAGCGGGCGGACAGGTCGCTTTGTCGGTAGATATTGGTGAGAACAATAGGTTATACGTAGGGAGCGTAAATGATTTTGGCGTTATTCAGCCGGACTCCATTGGCCGGCCCATCTTTAGATCTTTGCTTCAGGAAGTTCCTGAAGATTTTTTAGACTTCGAGGATGTTTGGGAGACAAAGGCATACTCCGGTGGTGTAGTGTTCAGAACTCGGTCAGCTATCTTCCATATGGACTATGATGATTCACTGACTATTATTACACCAGATGACCGTTATGAACGGATACATAATGTCGGCGATGATATATATACCGTTGATCTTGGAATAGGTTTGATGAAGCTTGAAAATAAGCAATTCGTCCCCGTGCCGGATGGTGATCAATTTTTGGATCTGTCTGTTTGGTTTATGAGTGAAAGGCCAGATGGCTCCATATTCATGGCCACAAGAAGTGGAACCTACATGTTTGATGGAGATTCTATTGCGCCATTTGAAACGGAGATTGCCCCGATATTGGGAGACAAAAGCGTCTATCATGCTACAGAAATAGAGGGTAAGGGCTATGCTTTTGCAACAATACAAGGAGGCGTATATATCACAAATTATTCAGGGAGTGTAACTGATGTCATCGACAGAAGACTATTGACGTCAAATCAAGCGACCTATGTCTACTCTGACCGGCTTAATAATCTTTGGGTCGCTACTACAAATGGACTCAACAAGGTGGAAATTTCTAATCCACTTACGTACTTCGATGAAACGACCGGACTTTCATCAGGGATAACAGATGTGGCGAAGCATAATGGGAGATTATTCGTTGTATCATCTTCTGTGGCGCAGTATCTAGATAATGGTCAGGGTCAAACGGGATATCCCGAATTTATAACAATACCTACCCCTCTCACCGGTTTTAGTCTGCTTGAAAATACAGAGTATGGGCTATTGGCTTCTTCAATCTATGGATTGGTTGAGATATCTGATGATAGCGCATCCGCTGTTCTGCCTGAGTTTGAGGGGATAGTTGTCAGCCAGTCGGCCAGCAATCCTGACCAGGTTCTGCTAGGCCATCGTGATGGAATCGCAATATTTGAGCATCTTGATGATACATGGGTTTTACTATCGACGATTGATGGAGTAACTGAACAAGTATATACGCTTGCTCAGGATAAAGATGGCATAATTTGGGCCGGGACTGATTTTCAGGGTTTAATAAGAATTACTCCGGGAGAAGAGACAAAAATTGATCGTTTCGAGACGGAAAAATATTTCAACTCCGGTTCAGCCAGTGTCTATCTGGCCGATGGTGAGGTTGTGATCAGCACAGAAACAGGAATGTACAAACCATCAGACCCGTGGACTAAAGAGAAGCCATTTATCCCCGATGTGTCCAATCTTCTCGATGAATACTCATCAGTAACGGGAACCTTAAATATTGAAGAAGATGTGGATAGCGGATACTGGGTCGTGACAGATGGGACAGTCGGTTTCACGCCTGCACTGGATAACCCCCTCACCAATCTCCAGGAAGGGGCGCTGGCACGTTTATCCTCGAGTGGTGTAAGATCCATTTTGCCGGACGAAAACGGGATTTTATGGGTCGCTAATGAATTGGGGCTTATCCGCTATAACAGCAAATCCGACTATCCGGGCGATGTCCCTTTCAATGCATTCGTCAGGGGCGCATTTCAAAATGATAAGCCGATATTTGGCGGTATGAGTGATTCATCTTCTTCATTAACTGTGCTTCCCTATCAGCAAAATGATATTCGCTTCCTGTTTGGCACCAATTTTATTGAGGATGAAGATCGAGCCTGGTATCAGGTAAGGCTGGCCGGGCTTGATGACGACTGGACAAATTGGTCGAACGAAACATTTAAAGATTATACCAACATACCTCACGGCAGCTACGATCTGGAGGTGAGGGCCATGAACACGTATAATGACGTAAGCACTATTGGGTCCTATTCATTTCGAATACTCCCCCCCTGGTGGTACTCGTGGTGGGCATATACATTTTATTCACTCATATTTTTTGGAGGGGTATATGTTGTAGACAAGTATCAGCGACGCCGATTGATTAAAAAAGAACGAGAACGGGCCCGTGAAAGGGAGCTTGAACAGGCTAAGGAGATTGAAAAAGCGTATGAGGAGCTAAAAGCAGCAAAAGATCAGCT
>CAZVEP010000197.1:0-3143 GCA_964625635.1 uncultured Rhodohalobacter sp. | reverse complement strand
TCAGTGGTCAGTGGTCAGTGGTCAGTGGTCAGTGGTCAGTGGTCAGTGGTCAGTGAAGATTGTTTCTATAGTAATCACTATCCAAACAAAAGTCGGTTCTATGGGAAATCTTGTGGGTAAATGAAATAATTTTAAAAAGGAAAAGTTTAAATACGTGCTTTAAAGCCCGGATAGTCGCACATCAAAAAAGCCAATTACTTATATATTTTAAAAAAGAAACACATTGCTTTTACAGATTCTTCATCAAACGGCCCTGAAAAAAGCGGGATCCGAAAAACACTGGCACCGTTTGATTCCCCCAAGGGACAGGCAGAATGACAACGCCCATCAGGGGATCAAGGGCGGCGTGTTGAATTGGCACCAAAGAATTTAGATTTCAAAATCACGCCGCCCGCTCTCTTACCAAGGAGCCTCTCATCATGAACGACGTCCTTGCTTTTGAGGGCACAGTGAAGGATCTGTAAAAGAAACGACTATTATCTATGGCCGAAGCAATCAATAAATAGGCTCTCTACCCAAAAATCCAAACAACTGTCATCAATTTTTTAAATCGATTACTGATACACTGATCACTGAAATCTGATTTAACTATCAGCACTATTGCCCTGAACTCTCGCCAAGTCCGCCTCAGCCGCGATGTACCCGAAGGCGGGCCAGTTGCCATCATCGTATATTTGCTGCCAGATTTCGATCGCCCGCTCTTCCCTGTCGTTCATAAAGTGCCAGTTCCCAATACCATAACCAATTGTTGCATTCTGCAGAGGATCTTCTGAAGAGTCCATCAACTGATCTGCCCTGAACACACCATTAAAAACGAGCAGTAAATCCAGATAGGCATCATTCTCAATAACCTCGATTTCTTCCGAGATATCTGATATTGACGTGCCTGCCTTTTCGACCTGTCCGTCACGGCGGAGCGCCATGTAGTACCAGTAGAGCGTAGCGATTCGCATATCTTCAGTCAGTTCCAGATTCAAAGCGTTTTCGTAAGCTGAGATCGCTTCAGGATATTCACCCTTCACATAATGTGCCAATCCTTTATGATACCATACATTTGATTTCAGCGTACTGGTTGGCTGATTCAGTTCATTGGGAAGGCCATCAGGTTCAACCTGATCCGGCATATTACGCATCAGCTGAGCTGCGGATTCAAAATCCTGAATTGCCTTATCAAACATTCGCACCGTAATATACCGGTGCCCGCGATGACGGTACATTCTTGGATCTTCCGGGTGCTTGTAAACACCTTCGGTAAAAAGTGAAATAGCCTCTCTGTACTCCCCAAGATAAGCCGTGCGGCGCCCGAGCCAGATAATATTATCTGCATTTTCAGGGTCTTTACGGTATTCAAGAAGCAACGCCCGGACGTTTTCATTAAACTCTGCTTCAGTTTCAGGATCAAGTTCAGGCGTATATAATGTATCTCCCAAGAGAGACACAGCCTGAGCCCCATCCGGCAATTCCGGAAGTGCCTGTTCACTGCTACAAGCATTTATCAGAATTATTAAAAGGATAGCAAAAGCCGGCAGTAGATATTTTTTAAGAGGTGTCATAAGTGTGTTTGATAAACTGTTTATGTTTATTTACTAAAACTGAATATTGAGTACAACTTCTTCACCATTTCGTTCAACTGTTACCATAACCTGATCACCCACATCAAACTTTGATAAATTCTCCATGTAATCATAGACATCGGTAATATCTGACTCTCCCATCCCAATGATCACATCCCCATCCTGCATCCCGCCGAGATCTGCCGCTTCGCCACTCCTCACGCCCTGAACCCTGAATCCTTCTCCTGAATAAGAGTAGTCAGGCAGCACACCAAGTGTCGGCCCATCCATATCGAAAGTAGTGGAATGTGGATTGGTTGATTCCATAAACGCAATATCAGATGCCTCATATGTATCCAAAGATGAGACAACCTCAATTATGTGATCTGTCACTTTTTGAATGCCTGACACATTTATTTTTTCAGCCGTATCAGACGGACGATGATAGTTTTCATGCGTGCCGGTAAAATAATGAAGCACCGGAATTTCCGCCTCATAGAATGACGTGTGATCGCTTGCACCCGTGCCTGACGGGGTTCGGGTAATTGACAGGGAATCAGTTTCAATGTCGCTCAGTATCTCATCCCAGCGGTTTGATGTGCCGGTCCCGAATATCGTCAGTGCGTTCTCATTCAACCTGCCAATCATATCAAGGTTTATCATCGCTAAAACACTGTCTGCTGCTACATCCATTTGATCAACAAAATGGCGTGATCCAAGCAGTCCGAGCTCTTCACCTGAGAAGGCAATAAACATCATGTTTTTTTGAGGTGGATAATCAGAAAAATGATTTGCGAGTTGTAAAAGACCCGCTACACCAGAGGCGTTATCATCAGCACCCGGATGGATCATGGGGTCTTCGTTCTGTTCCATGGAAATCATCCCGCCCATTCCTTGTGAGTCGTAATGTGCCCCGATGATAATGTATTGTTCGGATCTGTCGCTTCCTTCAATAAATCCGACTACATTTCGCGAAATGTAATTTTCAATCTGCATCGCCTGCGGCATCGGGCCCTGCAATTCAAATTGCTGGAGATAAGTACCTCCATCACCTGCAGGCAATAGACCCGCTATTAAAAACTGATCTGCAATATAATTCGCTGCGGCTGCCTCACCGGCTGTTCCTGCCAATCGTCCGTCAAGCTCTTCGTCCGCAAGAAACTCAACATGCTCGCTGATGGCGGACAAATCGCCACCTTCCTGATCGGCGGTCTGCGAACAGCCGGCGACAGATACACTCAGCGCTACAATAATCAGAGCTGTCACTAACCCGTTTCGGTTACCCGTCATTTTCTGTTTGAACATAAAACAACCATTGTTTAATTAGTCCTGAAAATACAGTTTAAACCATCCATTCACAGTAAAAATTTTTGGGGCTTTTGTCTGTATTTACTTATAAAAGGACGGCATTCAAACCTGACGGAAATGCTGTTTCCCAAGTGCCGGCCAGATAAAGAGCGATAAAAGATACGTCTAATGAAAATCATTCTTGATTCTAATTCCAAAATGACTAGATTTATAACTTATATGAGTAAATCAATCACCATAGACAACCTGTCCACCATCGAGAAAATAGAACTCATGGAAAAA
>CAZVEP010000196.1:0-3173 GCA_964625635.1 uncultured Rhodohalobacter sp. | reverse complement strand
GGCTTGCGCTTCGTGGCGGGGAGGATCAGCCTGATCGTCAAGGGAATTGTTAAATCGCACGCTTTATCCGCGCAGCTTCCTAATAGCACCCGGCTGCGCCAGGGTAATGACAAGTACAGTAAGAGCCAGGCCGGTCACAAGTCCTGCATAGTAATTTACGCGATTGGAACCATCAACATAAGCGGTTATGAGAGCAACCGCGATGCATATTAAACTCCCATAAAAAAACCATTTGCTCCAGTTCATAGTGTCTCCGGTGTGTGATTTAGAATAAACTCTGCAATCTTGCTATTTGAGAGGTTGAAATATAGTACAAAATGAATCTCAAATATTGAAGTAAATCGGGTCCGGTTTATATGCCGGCTGATTTTAGAGTTATTTCTTTTACATAAATCCAGTCACCAAAAGAAGAGTCGTCGTAATTGCCCGCGTTGGCAGCAACATTAAATATTACTGTTGAGCCATCTTCCGGTGCAGTCCAGTTGAATGACCAGCTCACGGAGCGACCGCTATCGGGTTTCGTGCCTGACTCTGAGTGCTGTATATATTGCATATTATCATCCGTCTCCGGCGTAAACATCAGCTCATTTCCGTCCCATTGAAACGACCCGGCCCGGGAGCCATCCTCAAATCGCGCCGACATCTGGAATCCCCCAATTTCGAGCTGTTCACTTTGAACCGTCACGGTAACCGGAATCATTTCTCCGGGTGTGTAACTCTCACTTAGCCCCTCAACGGAGAGGCTGCCACCATCCATATTCAAGTCGTAGTCGAAATGGCAGCTGCGGCAGGTCTCTTCCCCAAACCCGCCGGTGTATGGTCCGTCGAGGTGTTCGGGGTATTCTGTATACCGAACGCCATCTGGGACTGATGATTTCTCCCCGTTTACCATCAGGCCAACCACAAACGGAAAAGCTATGAGAATGATAAGCTGAAAAGATAGTTTCATTTGTGATTGGTGGGATGTGGCTTGATGAAAAGAAAATCAGCCCTCCGGTCTGGAATGTGGAGAGCTGATGCGTATTTTTGAGAGAAAATCTTCAGGCTTAATTAACAATAATACGGCCAATATGACCTGTGTCTGTCCCGAACCAGAGCGCATTAGTGCGTTCATCAAAATCCATGTGACGGATAGAGCCATCGCCTGATTCTATAACCTGTGAGGCAACAAACTCTTCAGACCGTGTATCAAACGCCGCCATAATGCTTGGGTCGGGCCCGCTCAGCCCCAGCCAGATTCGGTCTTTATGATCGGCCAGTACAGCGTAAGGCCTCGATCCTTCGCCTTCAGGAATGTCCCACTCCTTTATCGATCCGTCGTCAGGATTATAGCGGCCTATTTTACCCATAGCATAATCCCCGTACCAGATGTTTCCGTCGGATGTGATATCAAGACGGCGCGGCCGGATTTCTTCCCTCGGCAGTTCGATTTCACTCAGCTCCATGGTTTCGGGATCAACCGTTGCCAGTTTGTTGGTGCCAAACAGTGAGATCCATGGACGCATGCCATCATTTGCCATGCGAATACCATAAGGACGGGAGCGTTCTGTGGGTACCGGGATGATGTGGCTTTCACCGGTTTCTACATTAAAGTGACCAACTCCATTGCCACCCTGAGCTGTAAACCAGAGATTCCCGTTATTGTCGATGGCAAACGTGTGCGGATCCCGGGCGTGCTCATCATCCATCATATATTTTGTGATTTCTCCGGTTTCGGGATCCATCTTTCCAATGTGGCGGGCTCTGTTACCGGTGTACCATACGGTGCCATCACCGGTAACCACAACGGTGTGAGGTCCGGCGCCATCTTCAAGCGGATACTCCCTGAACTCTTCTGTGGCAGGGTTGAAGTGGCCGACATAGTCGCCGCGCTGTCCCGCAAAATAGACGGTTCCGTTGGGTGCAACGAACGGGTCGCGGGAGCGGGAATCGTCAAAAGGTACGTTCCACTCGCTGAGTGACTCAATGACGTTGTTGGCTTTGGTCTCTTTTTCGGTCTCTGTAACAAAACCCGTCAGAGCGGTAATGCCAACCAATGCAGACGTTATCAGAATTGAAATCAGTGTCTTCATAAGCTTCTGGGAATTAGATTAGCGGGCTGATGTAATCAATAATTAACCGATTCTTAGTTTAAAAGCAATATGAGGCGGTTTTATACTTGTTAAAAGATTTTTCAGTATTGAGATTACCACCGCTGATGAACAAGCGGTTTGATATTTGATTCATAAATCTTGTCAATGGTTTTCATCACGTCAGCAGGTACGATGGATTTTTCCGACGCATGAAGATTTGATTCTACATGTTCCACAGAAGACGCACCCGGAATCACGCAGCTGACTTCATCGCGCATGAGCACCCATCTTAAGGCCAAATGCGCAAGATTTGTATCATCGGGTAGCTTCTCCTCGAGTTCATTAACGGCTTCAACACCTTCCTCAAATGGAATGCCTGAAAACGTTTCACCAACGTCAAAGAATTTACCTTCGCGGTTAAAGTTGCGATGGTCTTTCTCACCGAAGGTTGAATCCTTCGAAAACTTTCCTGTCAGGAGTCCGCTGGCAAGCGGTACGCGAACGATAATTCCCACATTTTTATCCTTCGCCATAGGGAATAGCTTTTCATGCGGACGCTGACGAAACATGTTGTAGATCACCTGGATGGACGTCACATTATCATACTCGAGGGCTTTGATACCTTCTTCCACTTTTTCTATGCTCACGCCAAGATTCAGAATCTTACCTTCGTCCTTCAGTTTTTCAAATTCCCCGAAAATCTCGGGCCGGTAGTAAACCTCAGTGGGCGGACAGTGAAGCTGAATCAGGTCGATGGTTTCTACATCAAGCCTAAGGAGAGAATCTTCTACATAACCCCGCAGAGCTTCGGGCGTGTAATTTTCATTTGTGTGCGGATTAATCTGCCGGCCGCACTTGGTTGCCACGTAAATTCGTTTATCGGTTTTTTTAATTGCTTTCCCAACGGCAATTTCACTCTCAGTTCCTTTATAAACGTCCGCTGTATCGATGAAGTTGACACCTCCGCCGATTGCCTTTTCGAGAGTTTTTGCAGCTAACGATTCATCAAAGTCGGTTCCCCATTTTCCGCCCAGCTGCCAGGTTCCGAGCGATATTTCAGATATTTCAAATCCTGTTTTTCCTAACGTTCTGTAGTTCATA
>CAZVEP010000195.1:0-3196 GCA_964625635.1 uncultured Rhodohalobacter sp. | reverse complement strand
TATAGTCACTCATTTTTTTCTCTTTTTCTCTTTTTTGACGAACCCAAAAACCACTTCTTTGCTAAACAGAATCAGATGTGAAGCTGAAATAAAATTTCTAATGCTTTACATCATTTACATTCAATTACGGAATTCTAGACTGATTTGTCAAAACTGGTAAAACGCTTTAATTATTTTAGAATAATTATTAGAGAGCATTGCTAACATAATGTCTTGCAGTGCTTTAATATCGATTTATTCTTCATCATTAGGCATACCCCCCAATAATTATAAATTTTTAACCGATATAGGCCTTAGATATATTTGACTGATTCCACATCAAGGTTAAGACCGTAACGTTGTAATAAATCAATGAGTTAAGAGAACATTTTTACGCTAAGTTAATTCTCTTGTAAGTCATTGTTACGCTCAATATTATAATTCTAATATTTGCAGAAGTTTACATTTGTCATATAATCTCCTTCTGTTATTATCATCATTGTCTTAATCATTTCTCAAAAAAACGCTTTTTTTACGGTTTTGTACGACAGGCCGAAGGCTCATTATCCAGATTTTTTTATATTTGCCTGAAAATTCAACTATCCAGTATTAATTCGTACCTTTAAAGCTAATTAGTTTTACATCTGCTATAACAACAGCAGATGCTCCCTTCAGATGATTATTGCTCGTATCCTTTCCCTGCTAAAAAGTAAGAGAGTGTAGTTCTGGCAACCATGACAAGGGATATGACCGGTCCCGAAAAGCGGGCGGTCTTCCTGCCAGCAGAGTATGCCGAGCAGTAAATTTACATTCAAAGACCACTTATTACGTGAATACAACACCTTTTTCTGATCTTGGGATCAGTACACCTATTTTAAATGCAATCTCAGAAATGGGATTCGAAGCAGCCACTAAAATTCAAACCGCTGCTATACCAATAATTATGTCTGGCCGTGATGTAGCAGGCCAGGCGCAGACAGGTACCGGAAAGACTGCAGCTTTTGCAATTCCTGTACTTGAAAGAATCGACCCCAATTCAAAAACCGTTCAGGCGATTGTTATGTGCCCTACGCGTGAACTTGCAGTACAAGTGACAGGTGAGTTCATCAAACTCGCCGATCAAATGAAGGGCGTAAAAATTACTCCCGTCTATGGCGGACAACCCATATCCAGACAGATTAAACAGATCAAGTCTGGCACTCAGATTGTCGTGGGAACACCCGGCAGGGTCATTGACCACTTAAAACGCGGAACCCTTCAGCTT
Source organism: uncultured Rhodohalobacter sp. (assembly GCA_964625635.1). Taxonomy (GTDB): domain Bacteria; phylum Bacteroidota; class Rhodothermia; order Balneolales; family Balneolaceae; genus SW132. Next base: position 1,953 of record CAZVEP010000195.1, on the reverse strand, counting down.
AAGGATCTTAAAATGGTTGTCCTTGATGAAGCCGATGAGATGCTCAATATGGGCTTTCGTGACGACATAGAAACTATTCTTGGATTTTCCTCAGAAGATTCTCCAAAACAAACCATCATGTTCTCCGCTACCATGTCGAAGGACATCAAACGGATTATGAAGCGTTATTTCACAGACCCTGAGATGATTAAGGTGGAAGGGAAAGCGCCTGCAGCCGATGGTATTGAACAGTTCATTGTTGAGGCAAGAGATTCTATGCGAACCGAGGGAATCTGCAGGATTCTGGACATCAATGATTACAAGCTTGCTCTTATTTTTTGTAATACAAAGCGCAAATGTGACTCTCTTGTAGGAGAAATGCAGTCGCGTGGATATTCAAGTGATGCACTTCATGGCGACATGAGTCAAAATGTTCGCGATAAAGTGATGGATAAATTCCGAACCGGTAAAATTGAGGTTTTGATTGCCACTGACGTTGCTGCCCGCGGCCTTGATGTGGATGATGTGGATGTCGTATTTAATTATGATATCCCACAGGACCCTGAGTATTACGTGCACAGAATTGGACGTACTGGACGAGCCGGACGTGAGGGAGTCGCATATACATTCTCATCAGGTCGCAAAAACAAAAATCTTCGATATATAGAGAATAACCTGAAGATTAAACTGAAGACGATTGCGCTACCTTCTATAAAAGACGTCGAAAATTCGTTAATGGACGCTTTTCGTGGCGAAGTATTGCAAACGCTTGAAGCAGGAGGATTACGTCCCTACATAGAACAGGTAGAATCTCTTGCCGGCAGTAAGTTTACTCCAATTGAAGTAGCAGCGGCACTCCTTAAAATGACCAAGAAACCATTGAAAACAGACGGATCAGAAAACAGACAGGCATCAACATCGCAGCCATCTCGCCCAACATCAGGTACCGACCGCAGCAGACCCAAGAAAAAGCGTAAAAACGAAGAAGACGAACCCTTTTATGCCCATTTCAAACAGAAAAAGGGGAAAGGCAAGAAAAATCGTAAACGCCGGTAAATAACTTATCAAATTGTAAATCAGGCGGAGCTGACTGAATGTCGGCTCCGCTTTTTTTGTGTTGTCTGCATGAATGACTGCTACTCTGCTTTTACACAACCTTTCAGTTAGTATTTCGTATAGCCCTTCTGAATATCAAACTGATACATCTCCAATACCAATGCTCAATAAAGTTCTATTCACATTTATAATCCTCGCACTCTGCGTATCATCTGTGGCTTTGGCCCAATCACAATCCGGGAACGACTCTGATGATGATCTGCTCTACAGAAAATTCCGGGTTACGTTTGTTCCCGGCCTAAGCACAAATGGCGTAGACGCTCCCCGCTATTCCGCAAAATATTCACTGAATTTAATAGCTGGCTATCACGGCGGACTTGATGGATACGAAATCGGCCTCGTAAATATCAACAGGTATTTTGCGAGAGGATTGCAGCTTGGCATTTTGAACGCGTCTGGTGGTGAAATGAGCGGCATTCAGCTTTCAGGAGTTGGAAGCCTCTCCTCAGGACCACAAAATGGAATTCAAATTTCCGGCATGGCCAATATTTCAGGCAGCAGCATGCAGGGAATGCAGTTTGCCGGGTTTGGAAATGTAAGCGCATCAGAGATGCTGGGTATACAGGCGGCCGGCCTGATGAATATCGCCAATGACATTCAGGGGCTTCAATTTGCGGGTATCGGGAATTTGTCCGGCGGTGATATGCAGGGTCTGCAGTTTGCCGGTATTTTTAACTTAGCCGGCGGCGACATGCAGGGTCTTCTTTTTTCAGGGATCATGAACCTGAATGGCGGCAATACGCAGGGTCTTGTATTTAGTGGCATCACAAATATTTCCCGGAGTTTCCTGGGAATTGGCGGAGCGGGAATCGCCAATATCACCGAATCATTTCAGGGCATCCAGTTTGCCGGAATAAC
>CAZVEP010000194.1:0-3246 GCA_964625635.1 uncultured Rhodohalobacter sp. | reverse complement strand
GCTGAGGCAGGCCGAGTGCTTCACCACTGATACCCGCAAATTTCTCCACATACGTATACCACTGTTCAATATCCCTGTATCGAATAGGCCAGTCTACGCCATGTCCGTCTTTCGCATTTGCCTCAAAATCAAGATCGGACCATCGATAGCACTGTCGTCCCCACAGCAGCGAGCGCCCACCCATTTGATGAGCCCTGACCCACAGAAATGGCTTCAGTTCGGTGTATGGATTCTCCTTGTCATTGGCGTAAAAATGCTTGGTGCTTTGCCCGATAAATCCTGACCGAATACCTTTGTAATGGTTCTCTCGGTCTTCAGGTGTGAGTGCCCCTTTCAATTCATCGTCCCAGGGGTCATCATTCATGGTTGGGTAATCCGTCACATGATTGACAATCCTGCCTCTTTCCAGCACCAATGTTTTAAGACCCTTTTCACAGAGTTCTTTGGCGGCCCAGCCACCACTTATACCCGATCCGATAACAATCGCATCATAGGTTGTGTCTCGGTTTGCGTCGGTAATGAATTGAGCCATAAAAAGAGATTAAAGAATCACTGTTGGGTAAGACATATCATTCAGTCCGAATTTGCTTAAAAGAGAAGTGAATTCCAACTAACGGTTTTTCGGTTTGCCAGAACCTATTCTATGACTGGAGAATCAAGAGAATTTCTTCTGCACGCTCTTTGAACTGGCGCATATAGAACAGTGCGTCAGATCCATATGTGATTTCTGCATTAGCCGCAGCTACATAGGCCGGGTCATTTCTAAAAGCTTCGATTGCCGAAATTATGGACTCGCTATCTGAAACTTTATCATTAACCCGATAATCATAATAGGTTTCACCTGGCACTGATTGGAACAATAACCGGCGATAATCTCCAATTTGATCCGTAAAAACCGTTTGTGTTGATCTGTAATCGTTAATTATGCCTGCAATAGCACTTCGAAGTTCTGAATTACGAAGAAGTGTAAGTCTGCCACTACTTTCAAGCTCCTGATACGTTTCAGCACGTAAATTTGGAACTCCTACATAGGTTGAATAATCAAGCTGATACATGAACTCCAGGGGATCTCGTTGAAAGGCCTCATTCAGCTGCAGGTTTGGAAGTGCCAATATAAACTCGACCTTTTCTTCAAAAATCTTTTCATGTTGTGCCAGTATGTCTATGTTTGATCTGGCTTCGTCAATGAGCCGTGAGATGTATGCCTCTTCGAGATTGCGGTCTTTGCGCTCTTGATTCCAGTCTTCTGCCTGCAGTGCCAGGAATACACCCAGCAAAACGATTAAAAACTCGATGGCAAACGATGCCCAGTCCTGTTTGCGAAGAGTTTTGGCCAGACGTTTCAAAAACATTTTATCTCCTTTGAAGGCATGTTTAGTTAGTTTTAAAGAAATACGTTGTCAAGGTACCAATTGCTGCTTTCCCGGATAATTTACTGCTCTTCACAGATCTTTATCAGTCAATACACTTTGTATTTTTATGTCTAATGTCTTTTTCAAAATCTGAGCAGCTTTTTCCAAAAGTCGGATTTTTTTGGAAGCAATCAATAGGCTTTATTACGATCGAAAGCTCTATTTGAACAGTATTGGCAATATGATAAGACTTTATATTTTGTGCTAATTCTCTAACTTATTTCTGTTGCATATCACGCTGCTGCGTATAATGAGCGCAGAGATTATGAATTGATATAAGTAGCGAAATTAATTCCAGCTAAACAAGTTCCATCGCACCCCTTCCGCGTCCGATTTAAAACACTTAATCATGTTTACTTATAGTTTACATGCACAACTTTTTCACTTTTATCTAACTCTATAATACATTGATTTGTAACAAAAAAGAGCCGGCTACTAAACACAATAGTTGATCCGTTTTCATTAGTGGTATGGTTATAGCTGGACAGGTTAGCTGTATCCAGTTGCCTGATTACATTTGATTTTGCCTCACCTGCCGAGAAATTGCCGCATAGATAGAAGATTTCATCATTAGCTGTCTTCCAGAGTGTTGTGAATACAGTTATGAAAACAATCGTAATTAAAAGGCTTATAAGTAGTTTTTTATTTTTCGGCTTCATCCTTATGTAACCAGTTGGTTCTGTGATCCTAACGACCCAGTACAGAACGGGCGCGGAGATTATAAATTAATAAACGGCTAAAAAATCTATATAAGCAATTTTGGAAACCATTGGCACTTCCGCGTTCCAAGTTAATACGTTTTGTTATATGGCGTTTTAAATTATTAGCCGGGTTTTCCAACGGTTTAGGCTAAGCTCCATTTAAAAGCTTTCATTTTCTGTTAACATCAGTTCTGCTATCGGATATATTATCTCCTGTCTGTAATCTTCTTCATAATCAGAATTTCCCAATACAACGAGTCCGAGATTCTTTCCCGGAATTATCATCAGAAAACTTCTGAAGCCCTTATCCCCACCGAAATGTCCTGCGGCTTTATACGATTTAAAATCAAATAATTGAAATCCCAAACCCATGTGTGAATTTGACTCAAACGATGGTTCTAACATTGAGTTATACATAGACGGAGAGGATTCATTATTTATCATTCTGAGGAAATAAACCATCCATTTACCTAAATCTCTGCTTGAAGAATTTAATGTGCTGCTGGGTGAATGTTCTCTCGTATATGGATAAGTGTTCCTGGAATAAATTTGTTTAGTAATCCAGCGTTTGGAATGTGGAGATGTTTTTAATGAATCCGGTATTTCAAAATACCTGAAATCACTATTATCCATTCCGCTTGGATCCAGAATATTGTCTTTTATATAATCCTCAAAAACAGTACCTGATTTTTTTTCGACTACATAACCTAAGATATCATAGCCGAGGTTACTGTAATTATATTCAGAAGAGGGAGCAGAAGAAACCTTTAAGTTTAGCCCCAGGATATACTTTTTTAAGCCATTCTCAGATTGATTGTTATTTTCCCATTGATAGTCGTTGATATCCGGCAACCCAGAAGTGTGATCCAACAGGTTTTTTATGGTAATATTTTTTGCCTCTTCATCGCTGAATTCTAGTTCCGGAAGAACGTTAATTAATCTGTCGTTAAGAGCAATGATTTCCTTATCTACAAGTTGCATAACGGCCATTGCTGTAAACAACTTGCTGATTGAAGCAGTGTGAAAAATAGAATTTTTGCTTACCAAATTATCCGTTCCAATTCTTTTAACACCGTAGCCTTTGGTATAAATAATAGAGTCATTTTTGACTAAACCAATAGAAAGTCCCGGAA
>CAZVEP010000193.1:0-3253 GCA_964625635.1 uncultured Rhodohalobacter sp. | reverse complement strand
ACGCTTGTGAAATTGTTAAAGAACAATTTGACGCACTTGTGATCGGTCACGACAACGAAAACTTCAGTTATGGTGCCAATCTCGGGGAAGCAGGAAAGGCGTTAAAGGAAGGTGATTTTGATAAGATTCGTCAGGCTGTAGAGAATTTCCAAAAGGTGGCCGTTGGATTGAGGTACCAGCCATTTCCGGTTATTAGTGCCGTTTCCGGACGTTGTTTAGGAGGTGGCGTTGAATTTATGATGCACAGTGATAAAGTTGTTGCGCATCACGAACTGTATTGTGGTTTGGTTGAACTGGGTGTTGGATTAATTCCGGCAGGTGGTGGGACCAAAGAGCTGCTCTTTCGGGCGATGGCTAAAGTAGAGGAATCAGAAGATGCTGACCCGCTTCCGTATTTAAAGCACGCTTTCAAAACTATTGGATTGGCAAAAGTGTCTGACAGTGCCCCCAAGGCGCTTGAACTCGGGTATTTGCGTGATACGGATATGATTGTTATGAACCGTGATCTTTTGTTGTCAACGGCAAAACAACAGGCCCGGGCCATGGCTGATGCAGGGTATAGGCCCCCGGCTGCTCCGAAAATTAAACTAATGGGTAAAACGGGTCGCAGTGTACTAGATGTAACGCTTTTTATTATGACAGAAGCCAGGTGGGCATCCCCCTACGATAAGGTTCTGGCAGGTAAAGTTGCAGAGATTATGACTGGAGGAGAGCTGAGTGAGCCTCAGGAAGTGTCCGAATCTTACATCTTAAAATTGGAGCGCGAAGCAATTTTAGACTGTTTCCAGGATGATCGTACCCACAAACGCATGGAACACATGCTGAAGACGGGGAAACCTCTTAGAAATTAGCTTAGATCGGTAGATAGTCAATAGTAGATGGTTAATGGATTATCATGGTAATAAAATATATGTAAGCAATTAATTGTTTTTGGCTCATACAGTAGATAAACACTATCACTAACTGTAAAGCCATGAATAACTTTAGAAAACTGAAAATCTGGAAAAAGTCTATTAGCTTAGCAACAGATGTTTATGAGATAACGAAGCAGTTCCCAAAATCTGAATTGTACGGAATTACATCACAGGTAAGACGATCTGTAGTATCCATAAGTTCCAATATTGCTGAAGGCGCAGGTAGACAATCACAAAAAGAATTTATACAATTTTTGAATATAGCGAAGGGATCCTGTTATGAACTTGAGACTCAATTGTTAATTTCTAAAAACCTCAATTACACTACTGAAGAAAGTTATTTGGCTTTAGAAAGTGAATTGATAAAAATAGAAAAAATGATTTACGCACTGATAAAAAAAATAAAGAACAAATTATAGCAGGCTGTATACACATTTAGGCATCGAAATATCTCCATCTACCATTTACTATAATCCATTTACCTAAACTCTCATGACTCAAGACTCAAGACTCAAATCTCAAAAAAAAGAAGTCGTCATTGTAGCTGCAAAACGTACACCGTGCGGAAAAGCCAATAAAGGATCACTTCGGTTTACCCGGCCAGACACGATGATGGGGGAGATCATCAAAGATCTATTAAAACATAGTCCGGGTGTGGAAAGCGAAATGATTGAAGATGTAATCGTTGGGTGTGCGTTTCCGGAAGGATCGCAGGGGATGAATGTGGCCCGCCAAAGTGTTTTCCTTGGAGGCTTACCTGATTCTGTACCCGGTGTGACAGTTAACCGGTTCTGTTCTTCAGGTCTTCAAACAATAGCAATGGCTGCTGAACGGATTATGGCGGGTGGCGCAGAGATTATCATAGCGGGCGGTGTGGAAAGTATGAGCCAGGTGCCTATGGGGGGTGTTTCGTTTCAGCCAAATCCAACACTTGCGGATGAACGGCCTGAAGTTTACATCAGCATGGGACTCACCGCAGAAAATGTAGCTGACAAATATGATGTGAGCCGTGAAGACCAGGATAAATTCGCGCTGAAAAGTCATCAAAAAGCTGTGAAAGCGTGGGAGGAAGGGTACTTTGATGAGCAGATTACTCCCATCGACGTGATACATAAGTATGTAACATCTAACGGTGAAATGGCCGAAGAGCAATTCACATTTTCGAAAGATGAAGGACCTCGTAAAGATACCACCATAGATGCACTTAGCGGATTAAACGCTGCCTTCAAGCAGGGTGGAAGTGTCACTGCAGGGAATTCATCACAAATGAATGATGCAGCCTCAGGAGTACTGGTAATGAGCCGGGAAAAAGCTGATGAACTTGGACTCAAACCTCTTGCACGCTACCATGGATTTTCAGTTGCAGGTGTTGCCCCCGAGATTATGGGAATTGGTCCAGTTGAGGCTATTCCCAAAGTGCTCAAACAAACCGGTCTGTCACTAGACGATATTGACCTGATTGAGCTGAATGAAGCATTTGCAGCACAGTCACTCGCCGTAATACGCGAAGCCGGTCTTGATGAGGAAAAGGTTAACATCAATGGTGGAGCAATCGCAATGGGTCATCCATTGGGCTGCACCGGCGCTAAACTCACTACCCAGATCATCCACGACCTTCACCGTCTCGACAAACAGTTCGGATTGGTAACGATGTGTATTGGCGGAGGAATGGGCGCAGCAGGGATTTTTGAGAGAATCTAGTCATAAGTCTTGAGTCATGAGTTATGAGACATGAGTTATGAGACACTGCTAACATATTTTGTACCTGATCTGAATATAGAAGCGAAGAAAATCGATCATAAGGTTATAATCGGAAAAATATCGTAAGGTGAGCAGATGCATTAGATCATACAGATATATTTAAATAACTTTAAATCTGTATGACATGGATAATTTCAGAAATTTGATTGTGTGGAAAAGATCGGTTTCATTGGCGACGGACATATATAAAGTGACGATAAATTTTCCTAACATTGAGTCATATGGATTGACGGCACAGATAAGAAGATCTTCTGTTTCAATAAGTTCAAATATCGTAGAAGGAGCCGGTCGAAAGTCAACACGGTCTTTCGCGCACTTTCTTGGAATATCGTATGGATCTGCTTATGAATTGGAAACCCAAATATTGATTGCAAAAAACCTTAAATACCTGAATGAAGAAGATTTTAAACTACTTTATTCTGAAATCAACGAAATTCAGAAAATGCTTTATGTACTAGAAAAGAAACAGAGTAGTAGTTAAACTCTTTTCAAGACTCAAGACTCAAGACTCAAGACTCAAGACTCAAGACTCAAGACTCAAGACTCAAACCTATGTTCAAAAAAGACACACTCAAAGA
>CAZVEP010000192.1:0-3266 GCA_964625635.1 uncultured Rhodohalobacter sp. | reverse complement strand
TTATATGCATCCAGTTCGGCGCGTATGCGAAAATGGGTTTTGTCGGACGTGAGTACCGTTCTTGTTCTCGTTTGAACGTGCCAGTCATCCCGCCTGTAGCCGCGATGTGTAATCACCTCACCCCGCGGCGATTCGTGATCGTTGGCCACGGTGGTGTACCATTCCGTTGTACGGTTTTCGATTTCGAGATTGATGTCCTCAATTCTGCGGGTCCCGCTGTTTCTGATCACTTTCAGTGTGGATGAGTTTTCAGCAAGATCTCTCTGTACAATCCAGTTATTTTCCGGTGATTTTACAATTGTAGTTTCAACGCCCGGTGCGCCCTCCGGCTCCTTAAACGAAATTCTGTCATCTATTTCGGGAAGAGGCTTCCGCCCTGGTAAGACTAAAGAAGATCCTTTCGGATAAACGGTCAGCGTATAGGGTTCAGGAGAGGGCCAGGCCATGGGCCAGTACGATGTGGAGATAGAAATCCTGAGCCGGTGGCCGGTCGGGAAACTGTGAGCTATACCGTTTAGCTTAATACGAACCCGATATTTTTTATTGGGTTCAAGCATTTCAGGCTCCTCGTGCCCGTTTCGATGCGTGAGGTTTAAAATGCCAAATGTTACCCTTGTAGACTCTCCGTTACCTGACACGTCAGATAATCTGACGGCCGCCATGGCGAGCGGCTTGTCCGCAGAACATTCCAGCTCAATAGTGGGTGAGCCCAGGATTTCCAATGGTTTCTCCAGCTTATCCGACTCATATACCAGGGACCCTCCATCTTCTTCCCGCTGATCCCCTGGAAGATCAGGCATGGTTCCGTAAGAGCACCATTTACCCGCAAACGTGCCAACCGTAAGAGGGGATTGAACCTGTTTGATTTCGCCGTCACCTGAATCATTTCCTTCTTCTACAAGACTGTGCTCGCCCGACAAGCTGAAGATTTTTTCACTGATGTTAGCCGACGGCCAGCTCGTTTCACCCACCCATCGGCCTTTGCGTTCTTCATAGCTGGTATGAGGAGACATATAATCTTGCATCCATGCGCGCAGCATGGGTTCGTCCATAATCCCTGTCTCGATATTTTTCAGCCATTTATCCCACCATCGTAACGATTCCTGCAAAAAACCAATGGCCGGCCCCGGTTTTCCCATGTGGGGATAGGCATGTCCCCACGGCCCGATCAACCCCATTTTAGGAACGTCGAGTCCGTCAAGCAACCGGAAAACAGAATTTGAATATCCATCAGCCCAGCCGCTGACACCCATCACCGGGCATTTGACGTCGCTGAAATTTTCATTTATAGACCCATGTTTCCAATAGTTGTCTTTTCTTTGATGATCCAGCCAGGTTTTAATCCAGGGCTCGCAATTTTCAAGACGCTCGATCCACATATCTTCCCACCTGTCGCCCGCAAGCTCCGGATCAGGCGGACATGCAGAGCGGTCGAACATGGTGGAGGCCCATGACAGATTATCTCCCAGGAGGCATCCCCCCATATAATGGACATCATCCGAATAACGATCATCTGTAGAGCATACCGAGATAACCGCATCCAGTGCAGGAGGCTGGAGAGACGCTATTTGCAATCCGTTAAATCCTCCCCAGGAAATGCCGATCATCCCCACGCTTCCGGTGCACCACGTTTGGTTTGCTATCCATTCGATAGCTTCCATACCGTCTTCCAGCTCACGCATCAGGTATTCATCCTTTAGTAATCCTTCCGATTCACCACTCCCGCGCATATCAATCCGAAGGCAGGCATAGCCATGCCCGGCAAAATAGTGATGCATCACATTATCGTAGGGGCGGGTATGATCTCTTTTGCGATAGGGGATATATTCCATGATGGCCGGTACCGGGTTTTCATGGGCCGTTTCAGGCATCCAGATTCGGGCACCCAGCTTAGTGCCATCCTTCATCCGGATCCATACATTCTCTTTTTCAATAACATTGTGTGGAAATGACGTTATCTCTTTAAAATCCGAATGCATATTACTGTAGAGGTTCAATTTTAAAATTCAGCATATCAAAGCAGCGGTCTCTTTTTTCATAGAGTTCATCCTTGGTCTGTGCACCAAGGTAAACGGACGCCAGTTTATAGCTGTAGCTGTCCTGATCGTAGAGTTCAGACAATCTCGTTCCCTTCTCGACCCAGATCTTTATTCTCATTCCGGGAATCTCATCCCGGATATTTTCGAGATCCTCCCCGGAGGGGATATTTGAAACTCGCCCGTCTTCAAAAACACGATAGTAAAATTTGGCAGCTACTTCAAACTTACCGTCTCTGTGCGGAAATTCCGGTTCTTTCCCGAGGGCAATCTCAACAAGAGGTTTATGATTGGGAGCACCATCTACTTTGTTGAAAGAATCGGAGTGAGACTGAGATATTCTGGGATTTATTTCCAGTAGCCGGATGTCATCGGTCTCCTCGTCAAAGAAATACTCAATATTGAATGAGCTGTTGTCGTAGCCGATGCTTTTAAGAAGGGTTTCCGACATCTGCTTCATCTCATCGGTTATTTCCCGGTCCAGAGAGGATGGATATTCATAACTGAAAAAGGTTTCGTGATCCGGGTGTCGACGGGAGTCAAATACCCCTGTAAATCCTACGTCTCCATCATAAACGTAACCTTCAACTGTGCACTGTTTTCCTGAAATGGTTTGCTCAGCAAGGCAATAGTATCCATCAATGTCTTTTATGATGTCGGGGATCTCAGCTTGTTTCAAGACATAGTTGAAAGGATCAGCAAACCGGTGGATTCTCTTTTTGATCTCTGAAACTGCCTCATCAAATTCTTTCTTATCATGCACTTTATAGCATAGCTGGGAGGCAAAGGAAACCATAGGCTTAAGCCAGAACGGGAACTCTATCTCAACGCTGTCAAACGGCTGATTGTCAAAAGGGTCAACCAGGTTAAACTCAGGAACTGCATCAGGCAGCACTTTTTTTTGTTCTGTTCTGCTCAGGTATTTATGCTCACATTTAATAAGTGCGCTCAGTGGAAGGCCGGGCAGATTATAATGGCGGGCTGCCAGCGGAGTGAGACAGGTGACCGGGAAGTTCCAAAATCCAATGATGGCATCGGGTGAAACATCCAGCGCATCTATTTCGGATATAGCTTTTTCCAGCAAGTTTTGTATTGAGTACTCTTTCCGGTGCTGAAGATCTGAGACATTCAGTATTGAATGGTATTTATAATCTTCTGCTTCTTCAAAAGCGTTAAGCATTTCAAAGTTAAAATCATCAATTCCTATGACACAAATATGTTTTTTCAAGA
>CAZVEP010000191.1:0-3285 GCA_964625635.1 uncultured Rhodohalobacter sp. | reverse complement strand
ATGAATGATGTATTGATCCGATACGACTCGATTTTTCGAAAAACTCATCCGATGATTACACGATATTTCATCGATGACACTACACTAGTTAAAAATAGCTATAGCAATCAGTGTACAATATACAAGATTTAGTAATCCACACGAGGATAGAATGATGATGAATGAAGATCCTAAAGAAGAAAAGTTTGATGATCAATATCTGGGCCTGAGTGAAGTAAGCAGCCGTAAACCGAAATCATCGCTTAATAAGTTCAATTCCTTTTGGAATACCAATACGCTTCAGATAATTGCAGGAAGTGTCCAAATCATGGCGGGAATGAGTATTGTGGGTATAACAATTCTTGGCCTTTTACAACCACTTTGGATAGCTGCTATTCTAAGCATGCTGGGTAGTGTATCGAGCATGTTCGGTGTATACATGATTTTTCAGGCTGTGTCTGACTCAGGAACTTTCGACACTTTAATTAATCAATCTATCAAGCGCGTTATTCGTGACCAAAATTAGAAGCGCTTCCAAGAAACTTCTGCAGCCCCATAATTTGATTAAATTATAGCAGAAGCCTTATAGTTATTTGAATTCAAACAATGCCCATCACAAGATTCTGAATACCATTAAAGGTTTACGAGAAGTAAACAATCCAATACGTCCAGTCTCATCTTTTCAATCAGCACCTGGTTTTTTCAATATTGCCCACCGCGGAGCAAGTTTTAATGCACCGGAAAACACAATGCCCGCCTTTCAAATGGCATTGGAGATGGGAGCTGACATGATCGAGTTCGATGTCACTCTTACCAGGGATCAAATTCCTGTTGTGATACACGACCAAACACTGGATCGTACAACGAGTGGAAAAGGAGGGATTCAGCAATATTTGTCGCGGGAACTTAGTGAATTAGATGCTGGAATTTGGTTTAGCAAAAGTTTCGAGAATACACGAATTCCAACTCTTGAGCAAATACTGAACTGGGCGTTTGGCAAGATTGCTTTAAATATTGAAATAAAAAAAGAAGCGTTCATCAAAGATAAAGAGTCCGGTATCGTTGAATTTATCAGTGAACTTGTATTGGAATACGATATGGCAGAGCATGTTATTATTTCAAGCTTCAGTGCTGAAGCGCTGATAAGGTGTCGTAAGGTAATGCCAAAAATACCTACAGCTTACCTAATCAGCCCGTATTCCTGGGGGTCGAGAAGAAACCTGAGACTTATGAAGAAGTTGAGCGCAAGCGGCCTGAATTTGAAACACAAACAAATGAGGCCTTCGCTCATGAAACAGGCCAAAAGTGAGCGGCTGCCCATTTGGGTATATACAGTGGACGACGAGGAAGAGATGAAAAAAGTAATTGAAAAGGGCGCTACCGGCATCTTTACCAACAGGCCTGACATTTTGAATGAGGTGGCTTCCTCAACTCTTACGAGGCAATAAGAATAAATATTAAAATCTTCATTCTTTTTCCTTTTTGGTTTGAATGGGAAGGGGGAGCCTGCTATTTTAAATTTTCCATCAACCAAGTTACGTCTCACATGCCCACAAAATATATTCTCGTCACCGGCGGGGTTACCTCATCACTCGGAAAAGGGATAATTTGTGCTTCACTCGGCCGGTTGCTGGTTGCCCGCGGGTTGAAAGTCACAGTTCAAAAACTCGATCCATATATCAATGTCGATCCCGGAACCATGAATCCTTATGAGCATGGTGAAGTATATGTGACGGATGACGGCGCAGAAACAGATTTAGACCTTGGTCATTACGAGCGTTTCCTGGATATCAAAACATCTCAGGAAAATAATGTTACGACCGGCAGGATTTATTACGATGTAATTAGAAAAGAGCGAAAGGGCGTCTATCTTGGCAAAACAGTCCAGGTTATACCCCACATCACGGATGAAATTAAATCGCACGTCATAAAGCTTGGAGCATCTGAAAATTATGATGTGGTGATTGTAGAAATTGGCGGCACCGTAGGTGATATTGAGAGTCTTCCGTATGTTGAAGCTATGCGTCAGCTTAAATATGAGGTTGGACGAAGTAATGTTGTTTCTATTCACCTGACACTTGTGCCCTACCTTGCAGCTGCCGGCGAGTTAAAGACTAAACCGACTCAGCACTCAGTTAAAACACTTTCGGAAAGCGGATTGAGTCCGGATATTCTGGTGTGCCGATCAGAACATCCACTTGACTCCACAATTCGCAGTAAAATTGCGCAGTTCTGTAATGTTGAGATTGAAGACGTTATCGAATCTCTGGATGCAAAGAGCATTTACGAGGTGCCGCTTTTGATGCAAAAAGAGGGTCTTGATAAGCAGGTCATCAAGAAACTGGATATAGAAACTGACAAACCGGAACTTGAAAAATGGATCAAGTTCGTTGATAAGCTCCGATACCCGGACAAATCCGTTAAAATAGCTTTGGTAGGGAAATATGTTGAGCATCACGATTCTTACAAATCGATTGTAGAAGCGCTGATTCACGGCGGGGCGGTTAATGATGCAAAGGTGAATATAAAATGGGTACAGTCTGAAACGCTGAACAAACAAAACATTGATAAGGAGCTGGAAGATGTATCTGGCATACTCGTTGCTCCGGGATTTGGTGACAGAGGAATAGAAGGTAAGTACCTGGCCGTGCGATATGCCCGCGAAAATAAAATACCGTTTTTTGGTATTTGTCTTGGCATGCAGTCGGCTGTTGTAGAATTTGCACGAAATGTAGCCGGCTTGGAAACAGCTGACAGTACCGAGTTTAATGAAAAGACCGACTATCCGGTGATCGATCTTATGCTGGATCAAAAAGATGTGACGGATAAAGGCGGAACCATGCGACTTGGAAAATACAATTGCAGTATCGTGGCCGGAACCAAAGCTGAAAAAGCTTACGGAAGACAGGCGATTGATGAGCGGCACCGCCATCGGTATGAATTTAATAACTCCTTCAAGAAACAGCTCACTGATGCCGGCCTTATTATTTCAGGAGTGAATCCTGAACGTGATTTGGTTGAAATTATCGAGCTGGAAGATCATCCGTGGTTTGTCGGGGTTCAATTTCACCCGGAGCTTAAAAGCACCGTCTATGAACCGCATCCACTGTTTGTGTCTTTGGTATCTGCGTCAATAGAGCACATGGAAGAGCGTAAAAAAGAAGAGAGCGCAGTAGTTGAACCCACGATTGACTGATGTCTGACTCACAATATGCCGGCAGGGTTAGAATACGAGGATGTGCTTTGGTCGTGAAAAATGAAGCATTGCTATTAGTCAATCAAAGTATTCCAACCCGTCCTAATCCG
>CAZVEP010000190.1:0-3342 GCA_964625635.1 uncultured Rhodohalobacter sp. | reverse complement strand
ACGCCCTTTTAAATGCCTCAATTAACATATTATGAATCGAACTCAGATTTAAAGTAAAAATCACCAATACACCGGTTTAAGACAAATAGGTATTTGTTATGACCTGTTGGTGCTGGCATTGAAATAATACCCTTATCCTTTTCATTGCCGGCTTACTGTTCAAAATCCAATGGCGGGGGTCCGGGAGGTATCATGCCCTCGTAGACATAATCGCCTTTTCTTTCTGCAAATTCTGCTTTGACCTCATCTCTCAGTTCAGGATTCTCAAAAAGGTCTACCATTGTCATGGCCAGTGCCTTTGATGCGTACAACATTCCTTTATGCCCGATAGACATTCCGCCCGTTGCCACAACTGCCCAGGAATGCCACGGCGTCCCTTTCGGAGCAGTCGTTACTCCAAGACGAATTGTCGGAGTGATAAAGCTGACATCGCCCACATCGGTGGATCCGCCCATGGGGTGTTCGGCCGTTTCTTTCAGCGGGTTGATGGTCATGTCGATACCGACTACATCACTGTTTGTAGCTTTCTGGATCTCCTTTGCAAATGCTTCTTCTTCAGGTGTGTACTCAATCGTTCCTAATGTCTCGAGGTTGGATTGAAGGGCAGCACCTCCGGTTCGGTTAACAAGCACTTCATGAATACCTGAGATCAGAGACACCTTATGATCAACATCAGCCTGGATAGCTGCACCCTCCGCCATTTCAACCACGCGATCATACACCTTCTGCATCCCGTCCCGCTTCGTATCGCGCACCCGAACCCAGATTTTTGAATAGTCTGGAACGACATTCACCACTTTACCGGCATCCTGAATGTGATAGTGAATTCGAACGGTCGGCTTTACGTGTTCGCGGTACATATTTATACCGTGTGTGTAAAGTTCCAGGGCGTCACCGGCACTGCGGCCATTCCAGGGATCAGCGGAGGCATGTGCTGACTGGCCGTTAAACTCAACCAGGAAATCAACAAGGGCCAGGCTGCTTTGAACATTGGCCTCTGTATTGTCGGATGGATGCCAGTCCATCATCACGTCCACGTCATCAAAAACGCCTGCCCGGATCATCCAAAGCTTTCCGAAAAATTTCTCTTCAGCCGGGGTTCCGTAGAATCGCACCGTACCTTCAAGTTCACCACTTTCGATCAGGTTCTTGATGCTGCTGGCTGCAGCAAGAGAAGCTACTCCAAACAAATTGTGCCCGCATCCGTGACCCGGTGCCCCTTCAATAAGAGGTTCTTTATAAGGCACTGTTTCCTGTGAGAGACCCGGCAGGGCATCAAATTCTCCCATGATCCCAATGATGGGTGTGCCACTTCCGTATTCTGCGACAAAAGCCGTTGGGATTTCTCCAACTCCTCTTGTAACGGTAAACCCCTGTGATTCAGCATAGCCTGAAAGGGCCTCAGCAGATTGACTCTCCTTAAACGCGATCTCAGCATATTGCCAGATTTCGTCACTCAATCCAGTCAGATCAGAGGAGTTGCTCTCGATATAGTCGACAACCCGTTTCTTGTTTTCATTAGTGATTCCGTTCTGGGCAAATGCTGAAGCAGAAATCAGAAGCGTTAAAAGCAGTGTAAGAATTTTCATGATCCATGAGGTATAGTTATTGACTAATGGAATAAGGGATTTCATAAGCTTAAAAGCAACAGGTAGTTATTCACTTTCGAGAGGCTGTGTAAATACTCGCTTACAATGGTTGGTACTCCTGGCATTATCACGTTGAAAAACTCATTCTGCAGCTCCCCTCCCTGATAAGCCGTTTTTTTAGCGCGATAGTCCTATCAGAATCCCTATGGGAAGAAGGGCCGGGGATGAGTCACAAAGTGTGCCGGGATCAGGTTCAGGATGCCAAGGCCTTCGATTTGACCTGCTCTATTGTTTCATCCAGCCAGTGATGGATATCTGTCATGACATCCTTTTTGTTGAGTTCACTCAGCATTTCGTGTCGCCCGCCCTTATAGATCTTGCGATCAAGGGATTCAATACCTGACGATTTTAACTTCTTTATAAGTTTTGAGATCCCGTCATGAGGTTTTGAAATAGGATCTTCTGACCCGGCAATGATAAATACCGGATAAGTGTGAGGGCCGGAAAAAGGTTGATGGCGCTGGGTTCTCCGAAGTCCTTTAAAGAATTCATTGAGAAAAGAGACAGATGGAGTAAACCCGCAATTTGGATCCGCTACATACCGGTCGATGGCTTCTTTATCACGGGATATCCAGTCGTGACGAGTTCGTGTCGGCTTAAACGCTTTATTATAGGGCCCAAAGATCATATTCCGCAGAAGTTCACTTTTATATTCGTCACCGAAAATCTTTCTGAGAAGTGATGAGAAGAAAATACCAAGTGGCAGCAGCGGGGATACCGCACCCGATGTACCAGAGTATATGATGCCATCTGGTGAGGGCATTGTGCTGGAAGTTTGCAGAGACCGCATGGTAAGAAATGAACCCATACTGTGAGCGAAATAGAAAAAGGGCAGGTCAGGATGTATTTTTCTGATGGTCTTCTGCATCGTTACTATATCGTCAGCCATCTGCTGATAGGCATCCCGGGCATGAACAATTCCTTTTTGACCTTTCCCGGGGGTGGTAAATCCATGTCCCCGATGATCATATGAAAATACAGCATAGTCATTATCGGTGAGAAACCGGGCGAATTCCGAATACCGGGCGGAGTGTTCGCCCATGCCGTGGACAATTAATAATACAGCTTTAGGTTCACCTTCAGGATTCCAGCGACGGGTAAAAAGTTCTTTTCCATCGTTTGCAGCAGTAAATGTAGTTTTCATAGTTAAATGTTCTTATCGCTCAGGCTGAAAAGATCTACCCAATCACCGTTAAATAGTTGATAATATAATTCGGATGAGGGATGGTTTAAAAAATTGACATCGATATCGATATTGATACTGAACGTAACTGAAACTTGGTTTTTGATCTTGTATTATGATACTCCTCAACATAGGGTCTGTAATAATCACTCCCGGCAACACTGATACTCTGACTTTTGCTTCAGTTTAGAGATCAGCTTAATATATGATATATGAAGACACTTCCGCAGTGTCCGGGTATGAACTTTTATATTTGAAAGTATATGCCATTGAGAAATTATCAAATGGATCTGGTCAAAAACCAGAAATGAATCTGAAGGAAAATGGTATCAGTTTTATGCCGGTATTGTCCGTGGGCGAGATCAAAAATATCAAACAGTGTTGAGTTGAAAGAAGAAAAGCCGTAACTTTCAATTCTGTGAACAAATTCAATGCGCCCGTAGCTCAACTGGATAGAGCGTCTGACTTCGGATCAGAAGGCTGAGGGTTCGAATCCTTCCGGGCGTACTT
>CAZVEP010000189.1:0-3416 GCA_964625635.1 uncultured Rhodohalobacter sp. | reverse complement strand
ACAAAATTGGCAAGAGCCGGCAAAACGATTCTCTTTGTCGGAACTAAAAAGCAGGCACAGGAAATCGTAAAAACAGAAGCGATTCGTTGTGGCATGCCTTTCATCACTCACAGATGGCTGGGTGGAATGCTCACCAACTTCAGTACCGTCCGCAAGAGCATTTCGCGAATGGAAGAAATTGAGCAGATGAAAACTGATGGTACATTTGAAGAGCTGACGAAAAAGGAAGGCTTAATGCTCGAACGAGAGCAGGACAAGCTGGAACAAACCCTCGGCGGTATTGCTAATATGAACAGGCTGCCCGGCGCTATTTTTGTGGTTGATACTACAAAAGAGAATATCGCGATGAACGAAGCTGTAAAGCTGAACATCCCGATTGTGGCAATGATTGACACTAACAGTGATCCTGATACTCCTGATCATATTATCCCGGCAAATGATGACTCTGCGAGAACAATCCAGCTGGTTACAGGTCAAGTAGCCGACGCTATTATCGAAGGTAACGCAGAACGCGAAGCTCTGAAAGAAGAAGAATTGATGGAAGAAGCAGCTCAGGAAGCACGCTCCGAATCTAAAGGCGATGCCGAAGATGAGGATGTTTCTGTAAAAGACGCCGCAACACCTACCAAGCGTCGTAAGAGACGTCGCCGCAAGGACGACAGCGGAGAAGCCTCTGCCTCGGAATCAGATACTGATACTAGTTCTGAGACTGAAACTGAAGAGAATAAAGAAGAGCCTAAGAAGGCAGAAAAAAGCGAAAGCACCAAGTCGGAATCAGATACTGAAACTGAAACTGAGACTCAGACTGAAACTGCAACAGAAGAGAAAAAAGAAGAGCCGAAGAAGGTAGAAAAAAGCGAAAGCACCAAAGAAGAGACGAAAAGTGCAGATGCTGAAGAACCCAAGGCTGATGAAGATTCAGACGACGAAAAAGAATCTAAATAACTCCAATAGAATTAACGATTACTACCATGAGTATTAGTGCAAAAGATGTAAAATTGCTGCGCGACAAAACAGGCGCAGGAATGATGGACTGTAAAAAAGCTCTGAAAGAGAGTGGCGGAGATATGGACAAAGCCATAGAATTTCTCCGCAAGAAAGGGCAAAAAGTTTCTGAGAAACGCGCCGATCGTGAAGCAGATCAGGGACTCGTACTGTCACGCATCAGCGATGATGCTACAAAAGCAGTAATGATTGAAATTAACTGTGAAACAGACTTTGTTGCCAGAAACGAAGATTTCCAGAACCAGGCTGAAAAGTTTCTTGACGTAGCTTTTGAAAGTGAAATCAAGACCGTTGCAGAGCTTCTTGACCAGGAAGTTGATGGTATTACCATTGAAAAGCACCTGGAATCTATGGTTGGAAAAATCGGTGAAAAAATTGAAATCAATAAAGTTGTTTTTGTAGAAACAGACGGCGGACTTGTCGACTATATCCATCCGGGTAACCAGCTGGGTGTATTAGTAGAATTTGAAGGCCAGATTGAAGACGATCAGATCGGAAAGAATGTAGCAATGCAAATTGCTGCAATGAATCCGCTTGCCGTTGTTCGTGACAATGTAGACTCTACTGTTGTTGAAAAAGAGCTCGAAATTGCCAAAGAACAACTCATTAACGAAGGCAAACCGGAAGAGATCGCTGAAAAAGCGGCTAAAGGTAAACTTCGACGTTTTTACGAAGAGCGGGTATTACTGGAGCAGAAATACGTTAAAGATAACGGCATCTCTGTTAAAGAGTACCTGGAGCAGAATGATGCTCCGCTGGTGAGGTCGTTCCATCGACTTCAGCTTGGTGAATCTTAATTCACTTCACTATTTTAAGGCTGCCAATTTTGGCGGCCTTTTTTTTGATCTTAACTTTTTAAATTGTTCAACACGTGGCAAATCAATACAAACGCATACTTCTTAAGCTAAGCGGCGAAGCTCTTCTCGGTGAACAGGGACACGGCATAGACGGAGATATACTCACTCTTTATGCTAACGAAATTAAATCTGTTCACGAAGAGGGTATCGAAATCTCCATTGTGATTGGTGGAGGAAACATCTTTCGCGGTGTTAAGGGCGCCACTGAAGGAATGGATCGCGTTCAAGGCGATTACATGGGTATGCTTGCAACCATGATCAACAGTATGGCCCTGCAGGATGCGCTTGAAAGAAAAGGCGTACATACACGCCTGATGAGTGCCATTCGGATGGAGGAAATCGCAGAACCCTATATCCGGCGACGTGCAATCCGGCATCTTGAAAAAGGACGTGTCATCATTTTCGGAGCCGGCACGGGCAATCCCTACTTTACAACTGACACTGCAGCTGCGTTACGCGCTATTGAAATTGAGTCGGATGTGATTTTGAAGGGAACACGTGTGGATGGAATTTATGATTCAGATCCAGAGAAGAATAAAGATGCTGAAAAGTTCGACACTATCTCCGGTGATAAAGTGCTGGATATGAGGCTTGATGTGATGGATCTGACGGCTTTCACGCTCTGCCGTGAGAATAAAACGCCCATCATTGTATTCGACATGAACGTACCGCAAAACTTCAAAAAAGTTGTTTGTACAGAAGAACCTGTAGGCACGACCGTTGTTTGGGATGACCCCGAGAATTCGTAAATTTATTGATTGTAAACTTTAGTTGTATCAACGATGGTTTATCGAGAAATTTATCTCTGTCACGATACTACTGTAATGTCAGATATGAAATGACGCAAGCAACCTGTCAGCACCCACTGGATCTGACAGCGTTGGTTTTTGACTCTGACAGAAACCCGGGAATGCTGTCAGTTCTTGATTCAACAAATGGGAATTGACACAACACCACTCTTATTTAATCATTTAATAACGGCGATATGATACCTGAAGATCTTCAACTTATTATTGATTCTGCAAAAGATAGCATGAATGAAGCTGTTGCTTTTGCCAAAAAAGAATTCTCTCATATCCGGGCAGGCAAGGCCAGTCCCGCACTTCTCGATAATGTAAAAGTAAGCTATTACGGTTCACAAACACCTTTAAATCAGCTTGCCAATGTAAGTGCTCCCGAAGCTCGGCTTCTTACAGTTCAGCCGTACGATAAGTCGGTTCTTGAAGATATTGAAAAAGCAATCATGGCTGCCGGGCTTGGCCTGAATCCAAGCAACGATGGCAACATTATTCGGATTCCTTTGCCAATCTTGTCTGAAGAACGCCGGGTAGAACTTGTAAAACATGCCAAGGAAGTTGCTGAAAAAGCACGAATCAGTATCCGTAACACCCGCCGGGATGCCAACGATGAGATTAAGAAAACCGTCGAAAGTGAATCCCTGCCGGAAGACAGCCGTTTCGAAGCAGAAGAAGAAGTTCAGTCGTATACCGACACTTACATTGAAAAGGTAGACAAACTGCTCGAGAAGAAGGAAGAAGAAATTATGACGGTGTA
>CAZVEP010000188.1:0-3429 GCA_964625635.1 uncultured Rhodohalobacter sp. | reverse complement strand
TCACGTTTGACCTTTCACCAGTCGTCTCACGTCTCATATCTCGTATTTCATCTCTAACCTCCTCCACCAGCTCCACACTCAGCTCCGAAAAGTTATTCACAAAATTCAGCGGATTCTTAATTTCGTGGGCAATGCCGGCTGTTAGCTGCCCTAAAGAAGCCAGCTTCTCTTGCTGAACCAACTGGTCCTGAGCTGACTTAAGATTTTCATAGGCTTCTTCAATTTCTCTTGCCTGAGCAAGCTCTTTTTCTTGGGCGCGTTCCTTTTCTTTATACAGAATTCGTCTTTTTTGAGCCCGGTATGCTACAAATGAAATAGTTAGAAAAATAAACCCATAACCCATGTAAGCCCACCATGTTCTCCACCAGGGCGGGAGGATTGATAAGAGGATAGAGGCCGAATTAGCTGATTCAATTCCTTCTGCATTAACAGCTTTAACTTCGAAAGTGTAATCCCCGGGGGATAGATTACTGAACTGCGTATTGCGCCTGTTTCCGGCATCCACCCAATCATCATGAAAGCCATTCAATTTATAGGAATAAGAGATCTCTTCAGGATTCGCAAAATTCACGGAGATGTATTCAATGTCAATAGAATTATCTTCCCAATTAATTTCTGTAGCCTTCCCGGTTTTAGGAGTGAACATATTTTCGCCCGCTTGAAGGCTGCTAACGCGGATCAGTGGTGGTTCTTCAGTGTCTTTTAAATCATTCGGAAGGAAATAGCTAATACCTCCAACGCCACCGAACATGAGTTCCCCATTTTCTCTTTTATAGACTGATCTGTCATTCATTCGGGATAACTGCAGTCCGTCATCCTGGCTATAGTTTCTGATCTTATTTGTTTCCGGATTTAAACGCGATATGCCATAACGAGTACTCATCCATATCATGCCATCGTCGTCTTCAACTGTGGCCAGAACCTCTATATAGCGAAGCTCATCATTCTGATTATAAAAAGTGGATTGGTTTGCGTTAGGATCAAACCGTATCAGACCATTTGATTTAGAGACCCAAAGCTGATTACGGCTATCGGAAAGAATATGACTGACTACTCCATTTCCAAAGGCATCGATATAGGAATCATTAATCACAGGGATTGTTACTTTTTCTGTTACAGGATGATATCCAACGATCAAACTTCCGGAGAGCTTTTTTTTACTGTCGAGCAGGGTATTGGGCAAGATAAACCAAATAGTGCCTGAGGAGTCGATAGTTAGATTGGAAATAAATTCGGTTGCTGTATAATCTGATAAGGCGGGAATTTCAATTTTTTGGAAATTTCCAGACGGTATATCCATTCTCCATAACCCCCGATTAGTGGCCAGGAATAAATAGTTATCTGAATACTTAATGAATTGGGTGAGCTGAAGGCCATTTTTTACTTCCTGGTCAGGGATATATGTCTTCGACTCAAATGTATCTATGTTTATTTGTTCTATCTGATTCTTGGAATTCAAATACCAAACCTGTCCATTGATGCCTTTGACTACAGCCATTTGATCTGTTCCTGTATTGAGAACTTCTTGCCATTCTCCATTTTCCCGATCCCAATCGATAATATTTCTCCCGTCTGTCGTAATCCAAAAGCGGTTATCTTCTACCTCAGTTATCCCGTATAGATTATTGAGTAAATCATACTTATTTGTGGGAACAGGGGTGAAGGTGTTGATCTGTATTTGATTTCGGTCCGCCCTGCTTAACCCTCTTGACGTGCCGACCCAGAGGTTATGAAACCGGTCTTCGAAAACGGCAGTAGTATAATTCCAGGCGATGGAACCTGAATTATTAGGTTCGTAATCATACTTAAGGAAAGAATCGTTAAGGCTGTCATACCGTCTAAGTCCGGAGCCACTTCCACCAGCTTGCGTAAACCACAATTTACCATCATCCGTTTGTTCAATATCCGTTAAAATGCCCCATAAGGGGTGGCCTTTTTCAGGATTATATAGATAATGCTGCGTGTTTCCCGTGACCAAATTTTTCTTCCATAGTCCACTTCTGCTGTCAACGGGTATGTTTTCGGTAGCAAATGGACCCAATGAATTTTCCCGTCGATCATAGCCAACCCATAATACCTGCTCCTGGTCAATAAAGAGATTGTAAATTGTATCGCTTGGTAAGCTATTTGGATCAGAAGAGTTATGATGAAGATAGGTTATGTCTTCAGTATCCGGTTTGTAGGTATAGATTCCTCCTCCCACAGTCCCGGCATAAATTATCCCGTCCTCACTCTCTGCAATTGATGAAACCGATAAATTGAATAAAGCTGAGTCAGCAGTTTCTTCTTTAAGGACACTGCTGAAAGATTGCTCTTCTATATTAAAGAGTACCATTCCTTGACCGGTACCGATCCACAAATCACCTGCCTGGGATTCATAAATTGTACTAACAAAATTATTAGGCAGGGACGAAGAATCAGATGGGTTATTCTGGAAACGGATAAAACTACCCGACGAACGCTCATGCTTGTTTAAGCCTGCATCAGTTCCAACCCAAACATTGTCATTGCTATCCACCAAAATACCGTTGGTGTTGTTACTGGATATTGTTTGAGGATCATTGGGATCATTCCGAAACCTTTCAAATGCATATCCATCGTACCGGCTTATACCTGAATTAGTCGCAATCCATATGTAACCGTATGAATCCTGATCAAGGCCTCTGACCCAGTTATCGGATAATCCATCCTCAATGGTATATGTTTGAAAATAAAGAGGTTCGCTCTCGGGGCTCTGTGCAAACAGCACGGAAACTGGTAGTGAAAGGAAAACAAAGAAGCTTATAATTAGTGATGAATGTCTCATTTAGGCAAGTTAATTTTGAAAACTGTTCCAATCTCATTCGATTCTATATCTATAGAACCCCCATGAGCTTTGATAATATCATTGGTAATACTCAGCCCAAGCCCTGTCCCTTGCGTCCCTTTCTTCGTGGTAAAAAATGGCTGCATAATTTTGTCTTTCATCTCATCCGGAATCCCCGGGCCATTATCTTTGATTTCGATGGTTACGGTGTTTTCGTTGCGAAAGGTTCGGACGGTGAGTTTGGGTTGGTAATTCTCCAACCCTCCATGGGTTTCAAACCCTTGGAGGGTTTTCTCCTTCATCGCATCAAACGCATTGTTCACCAGGTTCAAAATTACCCTCGAAAAATCCTCGGAAACCAGCGGTACTTCCCCCACAGCCTTATCCAACTGCAGATCAATATCCACATTGATAGGATCATCACCCGCCCGCATCCCGTGAAACGCCAGATTCACGTACTCTTTGATGAGTGGGTTTAATGGCGTTGGCTCCATTTTACCATCACCGCCCCGCGAATGCTGAAGCATGGACTTCACGATGGAATCAGCCCGTGTGCCGTGTTTGTTGATGGTTTTGAGGTTGGCTTCGATGTCGTCGAGGATGTCGAGGATTAGCTCGGGGTC
>CAZVEP010000187.1:0-3440 GCA_964625635.1 uncultured Rhodohalobacter sp. | reverse complement strand
GCGCGGCGCGTCGATGGATCAAAGCTGAGTTTGAGACCATCTCTGAAGCGTGCGGCGGTTGCCTTGAGGTGTTTTATGTAAGTGGTGAAGTCGGGGGCACAAACAGGATCCCTGATCCGGTCAATATCGTAAATGTGGTGGCCGTACAGCGTGGAACGGCTGATCCCAATCGAGTGGTGATGATGTCGGGTGATATCGACTCGAGAGCCTCAAACGTCATGGATGCCGAAATAGATTCACCCGGTGCAAACGACAACGCTTCCGGAATGGCCGGTGCAATTGAGGCGGCACGAGTTTTGAGTCAGCATGAATTCCCCGGCACCATTGTGTATGCCGGACTCTCCGGTGAAGAGCAGGGACTGTTTGGCGGAGAAATCCTGGCAGAGTATGCTCTTGAAAATGGCTGGCGAATAAAGGGAGTACTTAATAACGATATGATTGGAAATATTGAGGGTGTTAATGGCATCATCAACAACACAACCGCCCGGGTCTTTTCGGAAGGCACACGCGCCAACGAAACTGAAAGGGAAGCCCGTATCCGTCGGTTTACCGGAGGCGAGGTGGATTCCCCGTCACGGAATCTTGCCCGCTACATTCATACTATGGGCCATCATTATATCGACAATCTTGACGTGATGATGATCTACCGGCTCGATCGGTTTGGCCGTGGCGGACACCATCGTCCGTTCAATGAAGTTGGAATTCCTGCAGTGCGTATTATGGAAACCAACGAAAACTATGTTCGTCAGCACCAGGATATCAGGGTTGAAGACGGTATTGAGTATGGTGATGTGATTGAAGGCGTGAATTTCGACTACGCTGCGAAACTAACCGCCCTGAATGTCGTAACGATGGCCAGCATGGCGATGGCGCCGGCTCCTCCATCTGGTGTCAGCATTGATGGAGCTGTTGAGCCGAGCACCACACTAAGCTGGGATGCACTCGATCCGGAGCAGAACCCACAGCTCGAAGGCTATAAGGTATACTGGCGCCTCACCACTTCACCTGTTTGGACCAATGCACGGCCCACCGGAAATGTCACTGAATACACACTCGAAAATATTGTGATCGACAACTACTACTTTGGCGTGGCCAGTGTCTCGGAAGATGGCTATGAGAGCCCGGTTGTCTTTCCGGGGGCTGCGGGGTCATTTGGGGAGTAACCCACCCCTTGCCCCCTCCCTACGTCGAAATGTACTCCGCATGGAGGGGAAACTTTTTCCGTGATCAGTGTGGCAGTGATTGGTTGATTAGTTGATCAGAGAATTAGTTATTAGGAAAAACGTCATCTCCCCTTGAGGGGAGTACATGCTGTTTGTTCAGAACAGCATGTGAGGGGTGTTCAAAGACACTAACTGAAGCTGGTAGTTTTTATAATCCTCTTGTAATCCACAAATTTAGTATGTTCATGAAATAGTTTATGGACACCTGATAACCGATCCCCGTTAACAAATAACCTACTTCTCATGAAAGCGATCCTCATACTAATTCTCTCCTTTTTCCTCACAACCATCACCGCCGCCCAGGATTTTGCCCTGGAACAGCTCGAAAACTCACCCCGCCACCATGAGTGGGTGACTGTTGAACACGACGGACGCGAGGTCTACAATTTTGTAGCTTATCCTGAAACTTCAGAAAACGTGCCGGTGATGATTGTGATTCACGAAAACCGGGGTCTGACCGACTGGGTTAGGAGTTTTGCAGATCAAATGGCCAAGGCGGGATATATTGCGATTGCGCCGGATCTTCTCTCCGGGTTTGATGAGAATCACGAGCGAACCTCCGATTTTGAAACATCCGATGCTGCCAGGGATGCACTTTATCAGCTCGATCCCGATCAGATCACGGCCGATCTTATGGCGGTCCAATCCTATGCGGAAGGAATGGATGCCGGCAACGGTACTATCGTGGTTGGCGGTTTTTGCTGGGGGGGCTCACAGACTTTTCGATATGCCACAAACGCCGATGGATTGGATGCTGCGATGGTGTTTTACGGAAGCCCGCCCTCTGAAGAAGCTGCGTACGCCGATATTTCGGTTCCTGTTTATGGGTTTTACGGCGAAGACGATCAGCGCATTAACTCTACCATTTCGGAAGCAGACAACCTCATGAGAGAAAATGGTAACACGTACAACTATGTGATCTACGACGGCGCCGGCCACGCCTTCATGCGTAGGGGTGATGATCCAAATGGGTCTGAGGCGAATAAGACTGCACGGGATAAGTCCTGGGAGCGGCTGAAATCGATTTTGTCTGATTTATAATTAAAACAGGTCGCTAAATCTCTACATCAGAAATCTAATACATCTTTCAATCACAGAAGTAAACTGATCTTGAGAATCAGTCAATTTGCTAAATAGACTGTTCAGAGCTTATTAAATTGATCAGACACCAAACCATAATAAAAGCTCAACGGAGATGGCATCAATAAAAAAGAACATAAACAGTATCATGTTTTTTCTGGCATCCATCGGTTTTTTTGCAGCTGGCTTCCTGGGAGATGAGTCAACATTTTATGTATTGGGCGCTGTATTTCTAGCCATTGGTGCCGGTGTTTTCAAAAAGAGTCCTGAAGAGGATGATTAGATTTGGTGATTAAAACGATAAGGAATTTACACTGATAATCCGGCCCGTGAGAATAAGAAATCGCAGGTCAAACCCACGATGACATAAGGGGCAGAAGATTACCAGACAGTCATCCCGGCCACAGAGCCGGGATCTCCCATTTTTAGCTCGTCTGAAGATCCCAACAAAATTCAATCTTTCTTTCACGAGAATAAGAGAACGCGGGCCAGCGCCCGCGATGACTGGGATTGGGCTATACGGACGTTGATGTCATGCCGTGCTTCGACACGGCATCTCCCATCCGGGCACTGGTTGGTTGTTCTGTCTTAAATACACTTATATGCATAACTGAAATGGTAGATCGCGGATCAAGCCCGCGATGACTCTTCTTAAAAAGGAATTAGCCCTGAAATCTTACTCCTTCCCAAACCACACATCCAGCGTGCGGCCGGAATTGACGTAAAAGCCGGTTACATTTCCTGAATCATCTCTTTCAAACTCAACCATCATTCCGTTTCCGGCCCTGAAGATATCTCTCGCCAATGGTTCCAGCGGAGTGGCACCCATCCAGCGATGCTGCACCTGAAGCATTCCTTCCTGATTTACACTCAGCCGCATAATCGAATCGATCTCGTCGCTCACGTACTCACCTGTATAATCTGCGAGATCCCTTTCACCGGACTGCCATTCGTCCACTTTTTCAAATATCTGAACTCCATTACTTCCCGAAGCGATGACCCGGACAGACTCATCGTTCATTTCAATCTCATAACGGGTTTCGCTGCCGTTTATACGAAACTCGCCATCAACTGTAGGAATAATTTCAACCTGACCATCGACCATCAGTTTTCCGTCTTCGACACTTATCTCAAACA
>CAZVEP010000186.1:2122-3492 GCA_964625635.1 uncultured Rhodohalobacter sp. | reverse complement strand
TAGACCGCCTGTTCCGAAGCCTCGGGAAGGTAGCGAGTTTACGCCAGCTGGCGGATCGGATCACATTGAAGGCCAATCACTTACAAGCGTCTAGGTTTTTTGTTTGTGAGAGTTATTAAAGTTAGGATAACAGGGTAACTCATAGACAAGATAAAGTTTGTGTCATTTTATACTTTTTAAAAAAATCAATACCTCGTTCACTTATTATTCATAGATGGGTATTAACATAATTATAGAGACCTTCGAGTGAGTATCCTTTTTTTTAGGTAATTTAATGATCAGGAGATATATCATGAAAAATATTCTATGGCTCTTCACTCTCCCAATATTGATAAGCGGCTGCACGGTTGCCGGATTGATAGTTGATACAAGTAGTAATAACCAGCGGCAAAAACGATCAGACAGTATTCAGGAAGTTCGTCAGGAAATCGTACTTCAAAAAACTGACGGTGACACAATAGGTGCTGTCTATCGGGATTTCGGCTATGTTTCTGATACGGCGGAGTGTACTGAATTATCGGCTGAAAAAAGCTTTCCACAGATTGGTGATGCAATATCATTGACCCTGGAAAACGGAAATAAAGAGCAGGGAATCTTTGCAGGCATGATGCATGCGGATGAGCATTTTGAACTCATCTTCAGACAGGACTGGAGAACAAATAAATTGAAGTACTATAAGATGGAGAGCATCAGTTTGATCAGGGGCATCGAATCTGACTTGTTGCTTGAACAACCAGAGGCTAGTCAGATCACTGTTCATTACGATGTGGAAAACACCTCCGGCTGTATTCCTTTAAGCGATCTGTCGTATCTGAACAAACAGGTGGTAAAAAAACGATACGTGGGTACCCTCCTCGGTTTTTCTATTGATGCTGCAGTTCTTACCATAACCGCACTTGAAGTAAGTAACAGCTTGAGCGATGGCTGGGATTAGTGATGGCGTTCTGATTTGCAATGGACCAATTCACTGATTGTACTGTTTGCTTCCCCCCATCCCCGCAAACATTGGAAGAAATCATAAGTAAACTATAATAGATAAAGGATGAAGATTGACCGACAAAAAAGTCTTGATCACATAACACCTTTGTCACAATTAACTTAATTTACAGTAACTCAACAACCGCAAGAACACAAGAGGCGGCACCGATGCTTCGGGAAGGTCGCGGGTTTCCGTCGGCTGATGTATCGCAAGTACTTACAACTGCTTGAGCTTTTTTTAAAGTCTTATCAAAAATAGGGTAACCATAGGGTAACAGAATATTTTGTTACAAGACCGGCTCAGCCTGGCCATCTCTTCTTCGGCCCGTTATTTTAGAACACTTTCGCGCCGGGGTACCCATCTACACTGTTAACGCTGGCTACGCCATGCC
>CAZVEP010000186.1:0-2022 GCA_964625635.1 uncultured Rhodohalobacter sp. | reverse complement strand
AATCCTGACCTGGATTCAAATGTTCAAACACTTTATATATCAATTCTACTCATTAAACCATCAGTATACCAGTCAAATTTACCCATATTAAACTCGCCTTGAATGGCATAAACACGTCGATATTTGCAAAGATTCGGTCTTCAGCGTTTGGCGAATAAGCTCCACCGTGGATTCCATGAGCTCAATGTAGTTACTCATAGTCGCCCACCCTTGATAATAATCAGGACCACCTTAATGACCAGTTGATGGGAATCATTGGTTATTTGATTAAGAAGTTTATAAGAGTAATTCCTTACATATTTCTTATATCCGATTATTGTAAAAATATTCGCGCATTGCCTTTGGTGCAGTTAAATAGGCGTTTTATTCAAATAAGAGATTCTTCTACTACGCTGTCCATCAAGTATATCGAGTAGCGGTCATCCTTTTTGAGATTTGCATACCCGCATTTTCTTACAACCACTTGTCTTTTTTAAGGATATAGATATTTTGTACAAATAATATATTGCAGAACGCTGCTTCAGCTGTTAAGAAACTCCTAGTACTGAACAACAATCGAAGGGACTTTCTCTACATAGAGCCCGAAAAGGCGTAACCATCGACATTGAAGACAACGGTTCAGGAACAGCGGCCGAGATGAAAAATAAGATCCTTCAGCCGGTTTTTACGACCAAAAAAAGCACCGAGAGAACGGGGCTTGGACTGAGTATTACCAATGATATCGTGAAGGCTCATGGGGGTAGTCTGGAGATTTATTCAGAACCCGGTCAAACACAATTCCGGATCGCACTGAACGCATAAATCAGGTGTATATTCATGCTCCGCTTCTTCCGTCAACTCCGAAACAACATATTCTACCAAAGCCCGTCCGACCAGGCGAGTCATCGAAGTGAATTTAATAAATCATCTTATCGGGTGGGCAAATATCTTTTGTATGCCCTCGGCGAAATTGTTTTGATCGTAATGGGTATCCTGCTTGCATTACACCTGGATAACATCAATGCAGATAAGCAGGCCCGTGAGGTTGAAACTGAAATGTTGAGAGAGATTAAATCTAATCTGGCTGTCAATATTGTCATATTGGAACGGACCTTATCGACGGAGTCTGAATATCTTCACTACAATGAAATGATACTTGACTATCTCGATAACCGGGAACCTTATGATGAAGAGCTCGACAGTGCTTTTAGTGTTTATTTTTGGACCATCTCTACAAATCCTGTTACCGGAGGATATGAATTTCTGAAGTCGAAAGGGATTGATTTGATTACCAATGACAGCTTACGCAACATGATTAGTTTCATATTTGAAAATGAGTTTTCTATCCTTAAAAATGAAAATGAGGTTTGGTCAAATAACCTGCAGCAAACCATCTCATACCCTTACCATGTAAAACATTTCAGAAGATACTTTACAACGGATGAAAACAATATTGAAATAGAACTGGCCAAACCTTTCGACTATGAAAGCCTTTTTGACGACAAAGAATTCAAAAGTATTAACACGGAGATCATATCCAACAGAAAGTGGAACATCAATAGTCTTCAAAATCTAATCGTCGAAATTGAAGAGTTAATCGACCAAATTGATTCGGAACTGCAAAACTAGTCGTGTCACAAAAGTTAATCATGCTATGGGGTGAGTCGTCGCTATTAGTAAAGGAATAGGACAGCTCAAGCTGCACCCTCACTTTTAATGTCAAAAGCAAAAGAAAACGAGGGGCCAAAGGAACCTTCGTTTGACAAATGCGTGCGGATAACCTTGCTATCGATTTAACCTGGCCTTTCATAGGTTGGTTTTTTGCAAGTAATGATCAAAGAATTTTGCAAAAAACTGGTGAATTTATCGATTATAATTTTCGACAATTAAAATAATGGAATTGCACAATGCCAGTCCTATGTGATAATTACCACCCTATGATCTAACCTCTTTAATAATAGATGTCTTTTCCGACTTTGAGACACTAAGCAGTAGTTCGATCTAACAGCTTTGGTTAAGAAGATATTGAGGGTGATTCCTCAT
>CAZVEP010000185.1:0-3563 GCA_964625635.1 uncultured Rhodohalobacter sp. | reverse complement strand
ACTCAAAACTCAAAACTACGCCTCAGCAACCTCATCCATTCGCACACCAACCAGGCGGCTGACCCCGGTATCCGGCATGGTCACGCCGTACATCATTTCTGCTTTAGACATGGTCTTTTTGTTGTGCGTAATGATGATGAATTGAGTCTTTTCGCTGAAAGAGCGAATCATAGATGCAAACCGTTCAATGTTGGCATCATCCAGCGGTGCGTCTACTTCATCAAGCACACAGAAAGGGGATGGTTTTACCAGGTAGATAGCAAACAGCAGGGCAATGGCCGTCAGTGTTTTTTCACCACCAGAAAGCTGACTAATGCTCGACGGACGCTTTCCGCGCGGGTTTGCCCTGATTTCAATCTTAGCTTCGAGCGGATCTTCCACATCTTCCTCAATCAGTAAATCGCAATAGTCGTCCTCTTCGAAGAGCGTATGAAATACCGAGTGGAAGTTTGTTCTGATCTGTTCAAACGTTGTATTAAATCGTTCAGTTGCGGTCTGATTGATCTCATCAATCGTCTCCCGCATCTCTTTTTCTGCACCCCGAAGATCTTCTATTTGCTCTACATAGAAATCGAGTCGTTCTTTTTCCTCTTCAAACTCTTCGATGGCAAGCGGATTAACGTCACCGATTTTATTTAGCTTCTGTTTTAACCAGCTCACACGCTGTTTTGCCTCGTCAGCGTTCATTTCCTCAGGGAGCTTTTGAGTCAGCTGATCCATGAGAATGCCATAGGTTTCCCATACGTAATCGGAGAGAGACTGTGCCTGCATCTCAAATTTCTCTTTTGCCATGCTAAGATGGTGAACCAGCTCTGTATTCACCTCTTTTTTTCGCCGCAATTCCTTCAGAGAATCATCTATCTCTTTAATTTTACCCCGTTCGGTTGCAGTGGCCTCTTGGGCTGCCGAAAGCTTTTCATCGGCGGTCACTTTCAGTTCCCGTGTGTTTTTGAGCTGAATTTCAGTCTTTTCAATCGATTCCGTATACGATTCAATTTTCTCTGCGCTCTCCGCCATCATTTTCTTTCGGGAATTGAGACGATGCTGAACCGATTCAATTCCCCGTTCAGCCCGTTCGATCTCTTTTTCCAGATTTTCGGCTTTATTCTTCACGTCCTGATGCTTCAGCTGGGCATCGTTGTAGCGATTTTGAGCAATAGCCCGTTCGTCTTCCAGTGACTCAAGCTTCTCCTTTTTCTCGTTTTGGAGATCCGTTAGCTCAATAATATTTTCCTGCAGCTCTTTTTGCTTCGGCTGAAGCGTTTCGAGCTTCTCTTCCGCCTGCTCACGGTTTTCCGAAATATTTTCTTTCCGGTTTGTCAGGTCGCCAATATTTTTTTGATAGACCTGGATACCGGATTGATACCGGCTGATCTGCTGCTCAAGTTTCCTGCTTTCCTGTTGTTTTTCCTTGATGAGCTGCCGCACTTTCTCAGGATTAAGCTGAGAGAGTTTTTCCTCAACAGTGACGAGTTCGGACTCTGCTTTATCAAAATCACCGGTGTGTTTTGCAAGCTTACCCTCGAGTTTTTCAATCTTGTCTTTGATACCAAGTCTGATGCCAGCCTGTTTATTCTGGCTTCCGCTTTTATAGAATTTTTCCCTGGTAATCAGGTCACCTTCTTTTGAAACAGCCATTGTAATGCCGTCGGGAAGAATAGTGTTCCTCTCGAGTGATTCAGAAAGCATCACAGAACCTGTAAGAAGCTGTGTAAGTGCATTAAAACGATTATTGGTGTAAACTGATGTGTAAATAGATTCATCGGCCACAGGGTAAGAATCACTCAGTTCCGCCAGCGGTATAAAGGTAGCGCGTCCTTTTTTATTCTCCTTTAACAGGCGCGATGCACGCACGGCATCGTCCATCGTATCAACCACAAGGTAATGGATGGCGTCACTCAGTGCTGTTTCCAGAGCTGCGGCTTTCTCTTCATCAGTTTCAAGGATGTCCCCGACAGAGCGCAGTGTTCCAAATGCTTCTGAGTGATTTTCAACAAGCCAGGCAACCGATCCCGGAAGACCTTCATTTGATTCAGCCAGGCTCTCCATCAAAGAAATTTCAGAGCGGGTGGATTCCATTTTACTTTTCGCCGACCGGATGTTTTCACGAAGATCCTCGCGGTCTGACTGAAGCGCCTCCCGCTTTTCTGTGACCTGTTTGAGCTCTGCTTCCAGCTCATTGATCTCTGC
The DNA here is from genome assembly GCA_964625635.1 of uncultured Rhodohalobacter sp. Lineage (GTDB taxonomy): Bacteria > Bacteroidota > Rhodothermia > Balneolales > Balneolaceae > SW132. The sequence goes on along the minus strand of CAZVEP010000185.1, from coordinate 1,373 downwards.
ATTAACCTTTTCAAGCTTTTTGTTGGCGATTCCCATTTCACCTTTGGCGTTCTCTATCTCATCTTCCAGGTCTTTGATATCTCGATTGATACGAAGCTGGTCATCTTCACTGTTTTCAAGCTTTGACTCCAGTTTGATACGATCTGACTGAAGCTCACGAAGCTTCTTGTTAACATTGCCAACCGAAATCTCGTGCTCATAGAGCTCGTGGCGAACTTTTGTGTATTGCTGCTGAAGAGCATTGAATGTCTCTTTAGACTCGTGCAGGCTTTTTTCTGACTGTTCAAGGGTGTCTGAAAAATTATTCAGCAGTTTCTCATTCGTCTCTTTCAGCTCACGGAGTTCTTTGAAGTCTGAACGGCTTTGTTCAATGTCTTTATCATGTCTTTCAATAACTCCTTTCTCATTTTTGATTTTCTCACGAACAATACGAAGGTTCGTTTCCATCTCGTTGATCGAATTCCCAAGCTGACTTACCCGTCGTTGGGCTTCGCCTTGAATTCTCTCTTTTTCAATCAGATGATTGGCTGCTTTTTCTTCCGCCTCTTCCAGCTCCTCCAGTTTTGATGAGATCTCCCGCTTCTCTTTTTCAGCATTTTTGATGCGGTCGTTCAAAGGAGTTAATTCTTCCTGGATCGATTCATGCTGCTGTCGATTATACGCTTTATCCAGTGTTACAAGCTCATCCCTGTATTTTTTGGCTTTTGCTGCCTTTTCAGCCTGAATTTCAAGCGAACGGGTTTTCTTTCGCACTTCAATAAGAATATCTTCCAGCCGCTGAAGATCCTTCATCGTTTGTTCCAGCTTTCGAAGTGTTCGCTTCCGCTGATCTTTATAACGGGTTACGCCGGCTGCTTCCTCAAACAGACGTCGCCGGTCATTATTTCTGTCGTTGAGAATTTCCTCAACCATTTTAAGCTCAATAACCGAATAGGCATCAGAGCTCATTCCGGTATCCATGAAGAGCTCCATGATGTCTTTTAACCGACAGGGTGTATTATTGATCAGGTACTCACTATCTCCTGAACGATAGAGCCGTCTTGTGATGGTAAGTTCACTGTATTCTGTGGGAAGAATTCCTTTATTATTTACAAACGTAAGTGAAACGTCGGCCAGGCCAAGAGCTTTCTTTTTAGCTGTACCGTTGAAGATAACGTTGCTCATAGAGCTTGACCTCAGAAGGGTAGGGCGCTGCTCTCCCAGGACCCATCGCAGTGCATCCACGATATTTGATTTTCCGCATCCGTTGGGCCCCACAATCGCCGTGATTCCCTTATCAAACTTCACATGTGTTTTATGAGCAAAGCTTTTGAAACCGTGTAATTCAAGTTCAGATATATACATAGAGTCGGTTAATCAATAAAAACAGAAAA
>CAZVEP010000184.1:0-3608 GCA_964625635.1 uncultured Rhodohalobacter sp. | reverse complement strand
CTCCTTTTTCAGCATCCGCAAACTCATGGTCGATCAGGATGTATTTACCTTCTTCTGGCACGATTAAATCAACCGTAGCTGAACCTGACGCTCCAAGAAGTACCGTCTGCATACCGCGCATTTCATTCTGCGGGTGACCTTCGAGCCATACACGATCAAAGATGGCACCGATGATGTGAAAGCTTGATGTTCCGCTTGGTCCGTTATTTGAAAAGTGAATTCTCACTCGTTCGCCTGCATTGGCCTCAAGAGGCTGATCGTGGAGAACTGTCTGATGGCCGTTGAAAACCACGTGTGATGGATTCCGGTTTTGTGCAGCTTCGAAATCATACTGGTAAAGATCACCGGCACCTTTCTTGAGGTAGTATTCAGACTGTACCACTACATACTCGCGATCTACTTCGTAATCAGTGGGGTAGCCTTCTTTAGGTGATACTACCACAACCCCGTGCTGCCCCATGGATGTATGCATAAGTACACTTGGCGTCCCGCAGTGGTAGATATAGGTACCGGCGTAGTTTGCCACCCAGTCGAACTGAATAGTTTCGCCGGGAGCAATTGTTCGCCATTTATCATCTTTGGCTACCGTTCCGGCGTGAAAGTCCATGGAGTGAGGCATCGGCATCATGGCCGGTTTCGCGTCCATATAGTTGTTTCCTGCAATTTGCTGCATAAACGGACTGGCTTCACTTCCCGGCTCGGTGATCATAACCTCTTCATCAGAGCGATTTTTCATGGTAAACGTGATTCGGTCACCTTCACGAACGTGCAGTGTTGGACCCGGTACGACTCCTCCAAATGTCCAGGCGTTGTAGCGAACGCCACTGGCAACTTCAATCTGTTGTACCATGGCGTCGAGGCGAACTTCATGATGTTTATTTCCTTCGTAATCAAGCGGTGCAAGATTAGGAAGCATTGTGAAATGGTCGCCCACTACCGGCGGCCCATCATAATCTTCGGTAAAAACGACTGCTTCAGGCATGCCGAATGTCATTCCGTCAATCATAAATTCCTGAGATTGTGCCGTTGCCTGGCCTGCGCCCAGCAATACGATGAGGATCATAACCAGTGTAGATAATTGATATATAGCTTTCATAATAGTTGATATTTGTTAATATAATACAAAAGACTCTTTTGTCTGATTTGTAGTTTATAGTTTTATTATCCGCGTCTGAACATAATATTAGGGGTTAAATGTGAATTTAAGATAAAGTTGTCTTAAATATACCGAGCTGGCCTGTAATCACTTCTAACCGGCTGATTTTATTAAACTATCAGATATAAGCCAGCCAACACACCGGGTAAAACAGCTGCCAATAAAAACAATATGAGCTTCAGGCTCTCTTTCCAGCCAACAATAACAGCAAAGATAAATCCCTTGACAATTGTGTTCGTCGCTGATGCCAGAACAATTCCTAACGAAGCCACGGTTGCATTCAGATCCTCAAGCGCCATTTTAGAGAGTGATACTGTAATAGCATCTACATCCATTAGCCCTGAGGCGACAGATAGCATATAAATTCCCTGATCCCCAAACCACGACTTCACTCCTTCAGAAAGAATAAGAATCAAAACTAAAAGAGCCCCGAAGCGAAGCGCAAGTCCCAATTGAAAGGGGTTCTTTATTTCTATCTGCTGGTCTTTTTCATCTTCACCCCTGTTGCCATAAACCAAAAACCAATACCCGCCAATCAGTATACCTACGAACATCAAACCTATAGGAATCCATAAGTATTCCAGGAGCGTCTTATTTACTACAAAAACTTCAATAATTACACGTACAAACATGATGGAGGAAGCAACTAAAACTCCACCCATAAAGTACAGCTTCTCTTTACTGAGACTTGCAAATTGCGCCATACTGAATGTAACTGCGGTGGAAGATGCGAGACCGCCGGTAACTGCGGTCAATAGCGTCCCCATGCGTTCTCCGGTCAGATTAATTGCAAAATATCCAGCAAACGAAATGCCACTTATCAACACAACCATCCACCATATCCAATAGGGATTGAGAGCGTCATAGGGACCATAACCCTGGTTTGGTAAAAACGGGAGAAGAGCCACTGAAATAATGAGGAGCTTTATTCCAGCGTAAAGCTCCTTCTTCTCGATAACGCGAAGCCAGTCGTGTAACATTGGCTTATAGCCCAAAAGGCTGATGGCGACAATAGTAACTGCCAGTGCAAGAACGGGGTTACCTAAAACTGCCAGTGCTGCCAGAACGAATGCCAGCATCATTGTAAACGCGGTAGTTGCTCCTATGTCCTCATCATGCCGTACACCAATTATGTGGGCGGCAATGATCAATGCTGATACTGCGATAAAAGCTACTGCAAGAACCCAGGAGTTGAGCTTATCTGCCAGAAGTGCCCAGGATCCGCCAAGAAGACCAATAATACTAAACGTGCGTATGCCCGCTATGCGCTCACCTTCATCTACATCCCGCTCGCTCCATCCTCTTTCTATACCAAAAAGAAGTCCGATGGCAAGTGCCGCCAACATTTTTAATTCGATATGAGCTGCAAAATCCATCTTTCTGCACCTTTTAATAATCATTTACTTATACCTTTAAAATAGACAAATACAGCGCAAGAGACGAAACTAATTATAAGTTCAGCATTCAGCTATTTATCTACAGAAATCGGTATACTTTACACATCTTTACAGGTATAAAACATTTTTTATATGCACCAACCTGACTAACAACTACTGAACCTTACCTGTCTAACTATGATACTTATCACAGGAGCAAATGGAGAGCTTGGAACGGCAACAATAGAACAACTGATATCCAAAAACCCAAATATGAGTATCGCCGGGCTTGTTAGAAGTGAGAAGAAAGGTGAAGAAATTGCAGAACTGGGCGCTGAGATGCGTATTGGGGACTATCATGACAAACCATCCATTGATAATGCATTAAAGGGTGTTGAAATCCTTCTATTGATCTCGTCCAGCAGTCTTGAAGATCGTATCGAGCAACACAAAAACGTTATCAACGCGGCCAAACAGGCTGGTGTAAAGCATATAATCTACACCAGCATGCTTCAGGCTGATAAAGAGCTGAGCCCACTTACGGCCGATCACCATGCCACGGAAAAGTTCATAAAAAATTCCGGTCTCAACTATTCGATCAACCGGCAAACATTCTATACTGAGTTCTTCCCGATGTTCCTGGGCCAGGCACTTGAAACAGGAACCTGGGCCTTTCCATCCAACGGTGAAAAAGTAAACTTTGCATATCGAACGGATATGGCTGAGGCACTGGCCAACATTATCACTGGCCCTGATAAGCATACTAACCAAGTATATGAACTCACTTCATCCATTTCCCGTACACTTGATGAATATGCTACAATCCTAAGTGAGGCGTCCGGTAAGGAAATAATATACAAGGACATTTCTGTTCAAGAATATGTGGATGGTCTGGAGTCAGCCGGGCAGCCCGATGATATTATCACCGTGAGTAAATTATCGGCTATAACAGTGGCAGATGGTGCACTCAATTTAACGACCGGCGATCTCGAAAAGCTGCTTGGGCGCGAGCCAAAGAGCACATTGACGTTTATTCGGGACTTTGCGGGAGAGTGATTCGGTATTCGGTATTCGGT
>CAZVEP010000183.1:0-3617 GCA_964625635.1 uncultured Rhodohalobacter sp. | reverse complement strand
TGGAGGATCAAAGTGCCACTTTAAATGAAATGGGTATCTATATGGGAACGGAAAAGGGGCTGTCAAAGATCTCCTTAACCGAAGATGCAACGTCCGGTGATACTGAATTAGCATTTAGTATTCAAAACTTTGGCAAACAAGATGGGTTGAAAAGCTTGAGATTTAACCCGGGGTCCATTATCGACAGTAAAAACCGAGCATGGTGGGGCACTGGCAACGGCTTGGTCATGCTGGATTTAAATACACGTAAATTTTCTGATACAATACCCAAACCCCGGTTATCCCAATTAGAAATTAACGAGCAGTTTATAGACTATCCGCTCAGCTTACAATTGCCTTACGATAAAAATCACCTCACTTTTTATTTTGCAGCCATAGATTGGACAGCACCGCATAAAATTCGGTACAGTTACAGGATGGAGGGCTTACATACAAACTGGAGTCTACCCACCGCCGACCCGATGGCTGATTACCGGAACCTGCCCTTTGGAACATATACCTTCCAAATCCGGGCCATAGGTGAGAGTGGAGTATGGAGTGAGCCGTTTGATTACACATTTACCATTCTTCCTCCATGGTGGCGTACCTGGTGGGCATATGGCATGTATACACTCTTGTTTTTGAACGGTCTCTATTTGCTGAGACGCTATGAGCTGAACCGGTTTAACCTGAAAAATCAGTTGCAGCTTGAAAGGGTTGAAACAGACTCTCTTCGGAAGCTCGATCAGCTGAAATCCCATTTCTTTACCAATATCTCTCACGAATTCAGAACACCGCTAACGCTGATAACCGGGCAGCTTGAAACACTGCTTGATTCTGAATCGGACCGGAACAGAAAAAAGAAACTGATGTCAGCGAACAGTAATGCCGAAAAGCTGCTATCCCTGATCAACCAGCTTCTGGATCTGACGAAGCTGGAGGCGGGAAAGATGGAGCTGGATCTTGAAGAGACAAATATGGTATCGTTTTTAAAAAACCACCTGTTTTCGTTTGAATCCCTCGCGCAGGCAGAAAACATCAGCCTTAATTTTTCTTCTGCCCGTGCCAAGATTCCAGTGAGTGTTGATACTGACAAAATGGAAAAAGTATTTTTTAATCTGTTTTCAAACGCCTGCAAGTTTACCGAGCCCGGCGGACGTATCGATGTGGCTGTTGAAATTCCCCGACCGGACAGTCTTGAAATACGGGTGAAGGATTCAGGCATCGGTATTTCTAAAGATCGTCTGCCCTACATTTTTGACAGGTTTTATCAGGCCGATCCATCCAACACCCGAAAGTATGAAGGGTCCGGAATTGGCCTTTCACTGGCACATGAGTTAATCACGATGCATGGGGGTACTATTGATGTCACCAGCGAAGAAGGTGTTGGCACCGAATTCATAATCCGCCTTCCTTATCAAGAGAGCAATACTGTGGTTATGGGCACTTCATCAATGACTGAAGCTGTAGCTGCCGAGAACGTTACAGAATCTCTGGTTCTCCCGGATATTGAGGCTCTTTACTCTGAGCATGACGAGATTATTCTTATTGTGGAAGACAATACGGATGTTCGGGAATTCATCCGGGAACAGCTGATTGGAGAGTACAAAATTCTGGAAGCTTCCAACGGATGTGAGGGAATTGCCGTATCGCAGGGAACCATTCCTGATTTGATCATAACTGATTTGATGATGCCCGAAATGGACGGATATGAGTTCAGCGGAAACATCCGGAGTGATGAGAAAACCAGCCATATTCCCATTATCATGCTAACCGCAAAGGCGGGTCTGGACCCAAGAATTGAGGGGCTTGAAGCGGGGATTGATGCTTATCTGACCAAGCCATTCCACGTGCGGGAGTTGCAAACACGGGTAAAAGCACTGATACAGCAGCGAAAAAACTTAAAGAAACAGTTCAGTACGTCCACATACTTTAAGCCCTCGGTTGTTGCCAAGGGTTCTGTAGATCAAAGCTTCCTCAGGAGGGCCATTGAAATGATCGATGAGCATATTTTAGAGGAGGATTTTAAGGTGGAAGATTTTGCTGAATCACTGAACATGAGTGTCTCTCAGCTTAACAGGAAGCTCAACGCCCTTGTTGATCAGCCTGCAGGCAAATTTATCAAGTCCATACGACTGCAGCGAGCGGCTGAACTGCTCAATCAAACAAACAAACTAGTCGCTGAAATCTGCTATGAGGTTGGGTTTAATGACCAGGCTTATTTCTCCCGGGCCTTCAAAAAGCAGTTCGGCAGAAGTCCGTCGGCGTTCAGGAAGTTGTCTATTTGATGTAACCAACCTTCGTGTTTCTTAGAGTCTTTGTGGTTGAAACGCGAGTCTTTTAATCTGTCACAAAATCATTCTTTGGATTCCATCTTTGATTAGCGGCACATTAAAATTGATAAGATATCCGAGCCTCTTACCTGTCAGTTTCATATGGCTGAGCAGTTGTGCCTGCCAAACCGGATGCACCTGTTTCAATGCTTTAAGCTCACAGACGACCAGATCATTAATCATGACATCCAGCCGGAGTCCTTCTTCGAACGTCATATCTTCAAAAACAATGGGTATATCTATCTGGCGCATTACACTGAGTCCCTTTTCTGACAATACATGGCAAAAACAGACTTCATATACCCGCTCCAACAATCCGGGACCTAATGTCTTGTGTACATAAAAAGCTGCATTAACAACAGCCTTTCCTACTTCTTCCTCATCATCCGATAATGTTGATTTCCTTTTTAGTTGATACTTGCCCTCATCAGTCATGATAATTAGTGTTAATTCACTCTTCACGTATGCTGGTATGATCCTTCAAACCAAAATTCCTTACAGGGAAAGATTGGAGGAAATTTTTTTTCAGGGTGCTTTTTAAAAGAGGCCGAGACTTTAACCGTGCTCAGAGGGAATTGCCACGAAGTCACGAAGACACAAAGATTCACGAAGAGTTTCTTCACCAATGCCTCGTGTACCTTCGAGACTTAGCGTCTTCGTGGTGGAAAAAGTCTGAAATTTGACCGCATCTTGAATGGAGGGCCACGAAGCCACAATGACACAAAGGTTCACGAAGGATTTTTTACTAGCCCGGTCAGGTCTATTTCATCACAATATTTAAAAAAGATTGGTTCAAGCCGGTCAGTCCTCAGTCACCCCCCATCTTCCCAAAAAAACCTGGAAATGCGCTAATAGTCCAAAATTTTGCGTGGATAGTCCAAGAATCGATGTTTTTTATAGGCTATTGTAGGTAGTAGAAACCAAGGGTTGATTTCTAAATTCCTATAAACATTCAACCAATACAATAACTATGAAAAATCGAATCAAAAATTACGGGTTATTATTCACTTTAGTGGCGGTACTCTTTATTGGGGTCTTACCTGTTAACACCACAAAAGCACAGGAAGTGGAAGACAACAGTATGATTTTGTCAGTAACCGAATTTACCATCAAAGCGGGACATAACACTCAGTTTCGTGAAGGTATCAAAGCCTGGAAAAGCTGCTACCTGGAAAACGAAGGAGACTGGACCTGGGAAGTATGGAGCCGGGTGCAGGGAGAAGGTAATGTATATGCACTCTCTTCATCCATGGGGAGCTGGGCCGAAATGGATGACACATCGGATGAGGCCGGACAAGCCTGCCA
>CAZVEP010000182.1:0-3639 GCA_964625635.1 uncultured Rhodohalobacter sp. | reverse complement strand
AAGCAGAAAAATGCAATCAGCAGTTGTCTCATATTCGTAAGTAACTTATAGATTTTCCGAGGGGTTCAAGTGAGTCTATTGTCGGACAGTTTACGAAATGGTTAATGGGTAGCGAAGTTTTTAATGCTTACAATATTGAGGCTGCTTAATATTTGGACAACTAGATGTTAGATATCCTTTTTTTGTTGCTTTTAGGAAGAAAATCTATGTTCCTATAATTCACAGCGGCCAATCAAATTTATAAACAGTGCCTGTTTCTCTTTCAAGGTAGTAAGCGGTACGATTTTCAGCTGACAGCGCAAACATTTCCATGAATCCGAGTTCGTCCGGATCCAAAGATTCGATAGTGATAAGGTCAACATTCCTGCCTTCTTCAGGCACCCAGGCTATCGTCGTAGGTTGATTTTCCGGCATATTCAGCAGTATTGCCACTCCCTCTTCGGTTGTGTCCATCGCAAGGGCATACATAAACATTTGAGTGGGCCCATTGCTTCTCCCAGCCTCAATATTATGTTGTGCGATCTGGTACATTAGTCCCATCTGGCCCGGAATGTTGAGCTCCAACTCCCAGACTCGTTCACCCGAATGTGTAAACTTTTCAAGTACGCCGGTTGTCTGTTGCAGGGAGTAAATCCCATCAGAGCTGCTTCCAAGCATCACCAAGTTCTTAAAAATACCCGGATTTTCTCCTCTCGAGTAGGTTTCTGTGACTTCTTCATGATTGTATATAGTCACAAACTCATCCAGAGCATTTCCCGCATAGATTACCTCACCACCGTCAGGCTCAGTAATAGCAAAAAGTGAGCCTTCGCTGCCTCCGGTTGGTATCAGCAGTTTACCTGATGGGAGAGCCTCAACGGTAATGGGAATACTTCGCCCGGACTCGGGATTAACGGGATTTTTTGTCAGGATCACCTCATCTATCATGTCCCCATTTAGGTCGTACGTTATAAATTTGAAGCTATTGTAGTCATACAACAGGTATCGATCTCCAAGCGGCCAAAACCCTGTAATCGTCTGATATTCACCCGGACCCTGTCCAAGGCTTCCAAACGACATCTGCAGATCTCCGGTGCTGTCCACTTTGTGAATTTTATAACGTCCCGAATCAATAATATAAAGTCCGCCCGGACTGGCTTTAATAGCGGTCGGCCTGCCCAAAAACGGATTCTCTTCCACACTTAAAAACACACTAAAATCCTCTATCGAATGCTCCTGATAATATCTTTCATCATCATTCACTTCTGATGCGCAACCGATCAGTATGCTCACGACACAGAGGATTGCAAGGATTTTTAATCTACTCATAAGCATCTCTTTTAATTTACGGGGCGATTGCTTTACTGTTGTTCAAGTCACAGGGTGCAGGATTCAGAACCCGTATCTCATGTCTCATGTCTGATATCTCATATCTGATTTCACAATAAAATGGGAGAACCCGGATCCCCGCAGGGATTCCTACGGAAAAGTCCGGAATGACGTATTGCTAGAATCTTAATCCAGGCTCAAGTCTCAAATCTCAAATCTCAAGACTCAGAACTAACAACTATTCAATCACATCTCTCGCCACTTGACGTCTACTTTTTCCCAAACACCCATCATCAATATAATTAAGGCCAAACTTACGCCGAGGCCCCAGATCACAACGGTGGCCAGGTCGTTCCAGAATTCATTGGTTCCGATCAGCACCAGGGGAACAAGACCGCCGATAGTGGTCAGCGAGGTGATCATGACCGCGCGCATTTTGTTGCGATAGACCTGGACCCAGCTTCGGAGTCCATGGATACCGCGCGACCGGCAGCGCTGTTTTTCGTGGATCAGCAGAATGGAGTTGTTCACCACTACGCCCACGGCCAGTAGTGTTCCGGCAATGGCGCCCTGGTCAAAATTGATATCGTGGTATAGCGCGCCGGCCATCACCCCAAGAAAACTGAGCGGAATAGCAAGCAGGACCACCAGAGGGTCGCCCCAGCTCTCGAGCAGTGCAGACACAATCATCCAGACGCTTAAAATAGTCAACAACAAGAGAAGCAGGTAGTTTTGAACCTGTTCATCCTGCCCCCAGGAGAAAAACCCACCGCCAAATTCTATTGATGCGCCGACAGGTACCGGCACTTCATCAAGAACCGATTCGATATAGCTCGTTGCAAGACGCGAAGGTCCCAGAAAATCGACGTTAACAGTTCGCTGGTAGGATTGATCTTCGCGAATAATCTGAGACAGCGTTTTTTCGCGGGTCAGGTCGGCAATATCTTCTATGGTAAAAAAGGTACCATCACTTCGGCGCGATCGGTTCAGAAAATCTTCTTCATAATTGGTTTGAACCTGACTTAGCCCCATCAGGTAGAAACGTTCGCCATTCAGGTCTACCCTGCCACGAGTATTTGTTGGATTGGCATCGAGCTGAATGGCATCCAGAACGGCCCGGCGGTCGAGCTCTTTGAGGGATAGTTTTTCATCATTCAAATCGAGCACGTACTGAAACATGTCACTACTCCTCCACCCTGCACTATGAATATCCACCTCTTGCACCCGCGGATTTCGCATCATCCGGGCAGCAATGTCTTCGGCCAGCAGCAGGAGTTCATCATACGAAAATCCTCGCAGACTAATTCTGCGTCCAGATGAGCCACCGCCAAACCCGGTACTGAACCCGTCACCCAATCCACCGACTGAAATACCCGAATTTCCGATTTTGGTTGCAAGAAAGATGGCTTCCGAGTAGAAATTGTAGGGCTCCATCTTGTACAGATAATCCTCTTTGATATAAAACCTAAGCTGGGCACCGGAGTATTCCGACACTGTCGTCTCATAGTAGTCAAACGCATGGGCATAGGGTATCACCGTCTGCTCAAAACTCCGGGCCATCTTGTTGATCTCCTCCATCGGCGTCCCCTGCGGTGTCCGAATGCTCACGTAGATGCTCTGCTGTTCGCCACGCCCCCACGGCGTGCCAAAATACGTCTCATTGAAGAACTTGTAGGTGAGCCCGCCAATCCATGGGTCAACGTCACTTCGGTTATCGAAGTACACCTGTGTAAATTCGGGCCACGAGGTATCTTCCCAGTCCGGTTCTTCGATGGCAAAAAGGGGTATTCCAAACGCAGCGATCAGAATCACATACAACACATACCGGGCGCGATGGCGATAGTAGAAGAGGCGAACCAGCATACGATTTAGGGCACGGCTAAGACGTTTCTTGAGCTTTTTTTCAGATTTCACCCGGTCAGACGGTACCAGCCAGATCAGTGAGTACGGAATCCATGTGAGGGCCACGATTACAGATGATACCAGCGTAAAGGTCAGCGCCACGGCCAGCGGCACAAGAAACAGCTGCAGCTCTTCCATTGCGAAAAAGAGCGGTATAAAAATTCCGACCGTCGTAAGCGTACTCCCAAACACCGGCACAAATGTGTTCGGAAGCTCTTGCTTGATGTATTCGAGACGGTCGCTTCGGTTTGATGGGAGCTTTGGATTGATCTGTTCAAACACAACCACTGCGTTGTCAATAATCATCCCGAGTGCGACCGTGAGGCCGGCAAGGGTGAGCACGTTAAGAGTAAAGTTCATGAAGAAGAGAACACCCACGCTCATCATGATGGAGAAGACGACACTTCCCAAAATTACAAACGGTGCCCG
>CAZVEP010000181.1:0-3649 GCA_964625635.1 uncultured Rhodohalobacter sp. | reverse complement strand
TTGCCATTGCGGCAATCGCGTTTAACCTGCGCCCGCCGATCTCTTCCGTAGGCCCTCTGATATCGGAAATTCGTACCGATACCGGCCTTTCCAACACGCTACTGGGAATGCTGACCACCCTCCCGATTCTCTCTTTTGGCCTTTTATCCGTCTTCACACCCATTTTTACGCGGCGTCTCGGTACGGAAGGGACCATGGCGATGGCTCTTTTAATTCTTACGACCGGAACTCTTTTACGTGTGGTGCCCGGTACTTTTCCGCTCTTTGCGGGAACCATCATTGCGGGCGCCGGAATTGCTTTTGGGAATGTCATTCTTCCCGGTATCGTAAAGAAACAGTTTCCCATGAAAACCGGTCTTGTTACCGGGATCTATTCCGGCATGCTGGGAACCGGAGCTGCGCTTTCTTCCGGTTTAAGCGTACCCCTCAGTCAAAATCTCGGCCTCGGCTGGCGTTGGGCACTCGGATTCTGGGCTATCTTTTCATTTTTGGCCTTACTCATCTGGCTGCCCCAGCTTAAGCGAAATTTTCAGGTCGTTACAAGCCGCTCCCTTTTTAGCTCACTTAAACAATTGAGTAAATCGGGGCTTGCATGGAACGTCGCCTTTTTCATGGGTTTCCAGTCATTTACATTCTACATTATTATCGCCTGGCTTCCCGAAGTGCTTCAAGACCGCGGCATCAGTGCCATAGAAGCCGGCTGGCTGCTCTCGCTTTGTCAGGGTGTGGGTGTCTTAGGAACATTCTTTATACCAGCATTGGCGGAGCGGCTTGAAAATCAAAAAATACCGGTACTTATCCTTATTGTTCTTGAGGTTGTGAGCTTGATCTGGCTGATGATTCCCGGAGCGCCTTTTATCGGAGTGGTTGTCTCCCTCCTTGGGTTCAGCATGGGTGGAAGCTTTGGTATGGCACTTCTCTTTATTGTTCTTAGAACAGCAAATTCAGAATCAGCCAATGAACTTTCCGGTATTTCCCAGTCTATTGGTTACACATTGGCCGCAACGGGGCCCGCACTTTTTGGCGCTGTCTTCGACATGACCCAGATATGGACTGTGCCACTTTTTATGCTCTTATTTTTTAGTTTTCTCAAACTATGGGTCGGCATGAAAGCAGGAAGCAAAGGCGTGGTTTAAGTCATAACCTCTCAGGTCAGCGACCCGAGGTAGTTGTAGATCAAATTCACATATCTCAACCATGAGTTCGCTTGGCACCCGGCACATTATTCATTTTTTGTATCTTCTCATCAAATAGCGTCTCAGGTAATAAAACTATCAGATATTTCTCAATTTAGATTTAGATGAAACATAAAACCTTTTTTCTTGATCGGGACGGCACATTAAATGTAGACTATAATTATGTTCACACGAAAGAAGAGTGGACATGGTGTGAAGGAGCGATTGATGCACTGAATATTATTCAATCTAAAGGCTTCAAGATTGTTGTAGTAACAAATCAATCCGGAATCGTCAAAGGCAAGTTCACTGAATATCAAGTGAAAAAACTTCACCGCTGGGTTGATGAACAGCTGGAATCCTATGGTATTACGATCGACTTGTGGAACTTTGCTCCATATCATCCTGAGTTTGAAAAGTCCTCTGGTGAGTATCCGCCTGAAGATAGAAAGCCGGGACTTGGAATGTTCCGAAAATCAGACAGAGAGCTGGGAATCAAATTTAATGAATCATTCATGGCAGGCGATAAAATTTCCGACCTGAAACCGGCAATCGAGTTAGGCATGACACCTGTATTTATCCGGTCAAGGCACGAATCGAATCAAAATAGGGAATGGCTTCGAGCACACAACATAGAGCAATTTGATACGCTTCTAGATGCTGTTAATGCATATCTAAGCTAGCTATTGTACTACTCTGGTCGGCACCTGTCGATTCGGTTTTATCATAAAGGCTGACTAGTGCCTTATTGCCCCAGCCATTTTGAACGATACCGGAAATGTTATCTTCCCCAGATCGATCGCCCTTAGCTGAATTGGATTCACAAGGGATATCTTTAGGTTTATTATTGGATATGGATAGGTCAAACCTGGTCATAAGGCCGTTAGTAAACCCTTCCAATGTGTGATTGTATACAATCACAGACTGTTGGAACATCACATCTCCCGGATTTTTCCAAATCTGTGCTTCTGCATCAGACCAGCCACAGACCGCTAGTACACAAAATAGTAATAGTCCTTTCATTGTCTCTCTTTTAATACTTCTTTTTCTGAATGTGTCTTTGATCTGACTTGCAGTAAACGCATTTATCACTTATTCGCTCTATCAATTCCAAAGCTTATACTTAATGGTGCGTCTTAATAAACCATTGCGAAAAAGCTCTGATTTACTTGGCAGGTAGAATATTGTATATTTCAAGCAAGCAAGGCAGCGTTGTGGTGGTCACCCCTTACCGTTTACGATAAGGTTCCGCAGCGTTGCTTTGCACTTTAATTACTACTATACCTTACCTGATTTTATAGTTCGTTTTACTCTTATTCATTGCATTATCGTCTACTTATAAATGGATGACGCGCCTGTCAGGAGTGTCCCCATGTACATTTGCTTTAATAATTATTCAGTTCGATTTACTTGTATCTCTCAATTTATAGATGATCTCTCTTTCTTTTTATTTTGAAGTTTAACGTCTCTCCGGTTATTAATTTTCTCTCCGGTTCTTATGATGATTCTCTCCTGTGTTGTTTGTGTCTCTCTGTTTGAATCTGCATGATGTTTTTTATTTACTAAATCTGCAGATATCTCTCTAAGGTTACTCTTCTCGATTTTACGTTTTCTCTTTATTTCTGCAACTGTTTCCAGAAATGACATACTATCCCCTGACTTTGACGAATGCATTTCTTCTATAAGATTAGATAGTAATTTGAATTCCTGTTCTCGGGAGTAAAGAATCATTATCTGTACGTTGCTATTTTTATAATGCTTACCGTTACGTCCAACCATCGACTTTTTGTTGAACGAAATACATTTGCTACACCTGAGAAGTAATGGAGATTTGCCTATAGGTCAAAATTAGGAATTCTTTACAGGCGAGCTCTTAAATAATTTTTAATTCATATAATCCATTGCCAGACAATACTTTAAAAATATTAAGAACAAGGTACTTCTCCATAATTCTCGGTAGCTGTTAATCTTTTTTAACGGCCCGATGAAGCTTAGAACACTAATGGTAGCTATCAAAAGAAATCGTCAAATCACAGGTTTATGGCTGATATCTTGTTAGAAAGGGATGAGGAAATAAAAGTACTATTTAGATAAGCTTCTAAATAAGACTAATGACGTAATGCTGGTAGATGGGCTTTTTATAATATCGAATCATGCTGATAAAATATAATATACAGGAAAGGCTCAGCTGATAACCCTAGCTCTGCATCACACCTTTCTCATAGTACTTAAATTTCTATTGCGCAGAACGCCTAAGAAACAAAGTGACTAACTTAGTAGTTTTCTATAATAACCGACGCACCATTTCCGGTCTGCTCAATTTCAAGAGGAACACCAACACCCGTTCCGTTATCGAAAAACTGTAGTGAAAGGTTTGTTCCGTTTTGTACAAATGATTGATTTGGAAAGCCGTTGCCGGTGAGATCGATTCGCACCTGATTTTCATCACCTGATTGAACTCCCCCGATAAGATT
>CAZVEP010000180.1:0-3660 GCA_964625635.1 uncultured Rhodohalobacter sp. | reverse complement strand
CGGCGGGGTTTTACTGAGTTGCCGCTTCAATATTGCTTGTTTGATAAGAGATTCGCTATTTTTTAAAAAATATTTTAAAGCGCCGAATTTTTGTTTAGAATATTTCTCTTTTTCAGGAATAAATGGAAGTCGAAAATTTTTAATTGACGAAAAAGTCTCATTTATTGATTTCGGTATCTGATATTTCATGGAAACTGATGCCACATCCAGTCCACTTGAGTGAAGTGAATTAATTATTTCCATAGCTACTACAGCATCCCCGCCACCGGTCAGACCAATGTTCTTGTTGGTTACATAAATCATTCTTTTGACCTTATATTTAAGTATTAAATAATTCCTATCTATATTAATTTTATTACAAGTAAGGCTTATGTGTCCTACCAATTCCACTCTGAATAAAACTAGTGATTACAATACACAAATATGTTTTACGTGATTTAGAATTCCAATTAAATAGTTAATACCCCCTCCCCTAACTATATTTATTTTTGGTCCAAAGTAATTCTCCTCTGTTGAGAAGGCCGTCGTTGATTAGTTCTTTTCCTGCACCCAGCGCCCTAGTCAGCAGTGTCACCTTCCAGTTTGATTCCAGGATCTTGTAGCTGCCATTATACCCGATTGTACTGAGCAAGTAGTGGTTTTTTTCATAGTGCTCCTGCATATCGCTGTAAATCACAAACACTATGGGAGATAATATTGCAAGTTGAGCCGTCTCTCCAAATTGGGCATCTCAAACCTCCAATCCAAAATCGATAATCACAATCAATAAGATCCATCTCTTCATACCCTTCAATAATATTTTTTTTTCAGTCAATCTAATTCATCAAAAAGATCCTGATTTCCGTACTCTCCTGCTAATTACGTTTCTTTAAGTTTACGTAAACCGAACACCCTCGTTCGGAAGGGTTGGTATTGAATTGGTGAGTGTTATTAATTGTCGGTCATCGGACAGTATCAACAATGGAGTTCGCAATGCATGAATAGCTTATAACAAAATAATTGAAGCTGTTCAGAACACTTTCGGTCGATCTACGTACCTCCGGTCGCTGCCCCAAGAGAAAGAATACTCAATTGCATTAACCCAGTCACAGGTTTGCAGTCAATATTCTGGTATTAGTAAAGTAAATTTCACTTTATAGAGGGATTTAGATATACATATAATATCTTAAATTGGACTGAATATTTAATTACGTCAAGTAGCTCGCATCTCCATCAAAAATTGTCCTAAACAGTTTTAATGCCCCCTTTTTAGTGTATAATCCGGAAATAACGTTGGGCCAGTAATTAACCTCAGCCTCATAAACATTCCTGCTAACTCTAACCGGTATCGTTTCATAGCCCAAAGCGGCCAGTACAATTGCCCTGTGTTGCCCGCCATTCACAATTATGCGCCAATCATTGTTTGAATTGATTAGAATCCCCCCTTCAATATCTCCATCAGATTCATTACTTCTGTTATATCCTTTTTTCTCAATTGATTCTAAAAGTTTTGCATAACGCTTGCTTTCAATTTCAATTTTGACATCACTTACTGGGCCAAAAAAAGTAAACCCATCGTCTATAGTTACAGATTTATGAATCTGATAATTGTCCTCTGATAACCATTTTTTTACGTTTTTTGTTGTCTCCTCCACAGATCTGTACGACCATGGCGTAGGAACCATCCAAGCCTTTAGATTTTCGAGCTGAGGAGCATCTTCATTTTTGAGCCCATACCAGTCCAATCCATTCTTCGGTTGCACTGCTGAATAGTACTCATTAAGATACCCGAATATAACTTCTTCACGACTATCGTGTTCACTTTTGAGGGCTTCTCTAATAGTTCTGACAAACGGATTTACTTTATAGTCAAGTGCAAATATTTGCGCAATTCTTCCGTGTGTAATTTTTGCATCAATCAGTATACTTTGTTTATTAGTATAGTTTAAGAGCCTGGGGTCGTTTTTCAAGCTACGCACATCATCAGGCGCTACCGGAAGAAATTTATGATTCTTGAAAAGCCCAGAATTTACCACCCATTTTTTTAGTTTATTGATCATATGTTTGCTGATAATTTTTTTAGGTATCGTCATCTTTACTATTTATTAATATTAATAGTAAAAATTAAGTTAAAAAAATAGGTTCAACGAAAAACCTTGTGGGTAAAGGGGTATTATTTATGATAATTGTTTTTCAGATCCTTCCCCGCGACATCAAAAACAAAGGCTTGGTCAGGATAATAAGTTCATGGGAAAGAGAGCAGGCAGCGTGGTTTAGAATTCGAAGTCCTAACTAGACACTTCATCAAGCCGCTCTAGTTCCTGCGAAAAAGTGTTGGCATTCTAATTTAAACGATATTTTTCTGTTTGATGAAGAATCTATAAAAGCAAGGGGTCCTATGCTTTTACACTAAATCAATTACTAGTTTTGCTATTTGACATAGCAAGTTTTCAAAGTATGTAATGAATGTGGATAATTCTATTTACCCACAATGTTTCCTGTTAAACCTAAAAATATTCCATTAGCGCCTAGTTTCTCTTGGACACACAATTTCAATCCTGTAAGCTACAAACTTATGTTCTGTAAACGGTGCTTTACAAAACTCATTTCCACAGCTGGTATTTTCCAGTCCCGATTTTCGGAGAAAAATCTTTTTGTACCGACCGAGAAGCACGGTCTGCGCTCAGTACGACAGAGGCTTTGGTTGAGTTATTACGCGGGGAGCATAATTCATAAATTAAACCAATAACCTTATTTGAACCGTGTGAAATAATAAGACTGGCAGCGTAGAAAAGAACGTTGCTATTGACGGAAATTTGTGCGCCGCCATTCGTCACTACCGAGCCCTGTCATGTCGACCGAATCTCGACATGTCTTTTGGAGGGATGAGCAGGAGACATCTCCAAGCGCTGGGCATGTGCTTTATGTTACTCAATAGTTCCACGATCTCACGGCACACGCAGTTCAACAAGAATTGAGTCTTTTTGCAAGGTACCCGAAATTAACGAATAAACTCATTGCATCCCCATCGAATTCATCGATTGCTTTTGCAAAACTTATCGCCTCGGGGAATCTGGAGGATGACCTTTGCGCATACTCACATTAAGCCACTGCCGGGGCTTCTTGTTACGCGCAGGCGCGAAATTTGAGCGCGCTCAGTGCATGTCTCTGTGAGACAATTACTGCAGCTAGCAGATTCCTAACAAGTGAGTTCCCCTATCTTGGATTTATATAGATTTTAAAGACTGTAGAGTGTTCAGAAAGAAGTAACGGCGGCCTTCCGAAGTCTTGTACATAGGATGGGGTGAGTTCGGTCAATGGACCAAAAGCCCGCGGTCATCCGTCTACTGTTCTAAATCTTGCTAAGAATCATATTCACGATCTCATCTACAGACATCTCATCCGTATTTACCACAAACTCAGCATCCTCCGGCTCCTCATACGTACCGTCAAACCCAGTCAGGCCTTTAATCTCGCCTTTTTTCGCTTTCTCATAAAGGCCTTTAGGATCGCGTTCCTGTGCGGTTTTTGGGTCGCAGGTGACATGGACTTCTACAAATCGTCCGTCTAGCAGTTTTTCCCGGATAGCATCCCGGTCCGCATTGTAGGGGGAGACAAACGTACAGAGCACAATATTTCCGTGCTCAAAAAATAATCTGGCAACTTCACCCACGCGCCGGA
>CAZVEP010000179.1:0-3716 GCA_964625635.1 uncultured Rhodohalobacter sp. | reverse complement strand
ATACTGGAAAACTATAGGGCAAAATGATTCTTATATGTCGAATAAATACATGTTAAGTGGCTCAATAAAACTTATCTCCTTTCGTTGAAATGTAAGTACATTGTAATTATATTTGAGTGTTAATTTTCACAACATCGAAGCCATGAAAACAAAAATAATTCGTATTGGAAATTCCCAGGGAGTTCGAATTCCAAAGCCTCTGATTGAAGAAAGTGGAATTACCGGAGAAATTGAGATGATTCTTAGAGACAATGAAATTGTTCTTCGCTCTGCAGAAACAACCCGAAAGGATTGGGAGGCGTCCTTCGAAAAAATGGCTGAACAAGGTGATGATGCCCTATTGGATCAAGAAGAAATAGAAAAACCATCCGGCTGGGATGAAGCTGAGTGGACATGGTAGAAAGAAATCCTGTCCAAAGGTTTGAAGTTCATCTGATTTCGCTTGATCCGACAAAAGGTTCTGAAATCAGAAAAACACGTCCCTGTTTAATTATTTCACCTGATGAAATGAATAAACATATCAGAACCGTAATCATCGCACCGATGACTTCCACAATCAAAAATTATCCAACACGCGTCACAACCACGTTTCAAGGCAAAAAGGGGCAGATCGTATTAGATCAAATTCGTACCGTAGATAAAGGCCGTTTGATCAAAAATCTTGGTTCAATTAGTAAAGCAGCCGAAGAAAAAGTGCTTGGGGTGCTACAGGAGATCTTCGCCCCGTAGATTCGCCCACTTAACCAGCGGCTCAAACGGATGAGTTTGCGATTTGGGACCTTGGAAAGTTGGTTGTCCCGCCGTTTAGCTCCAAACCGGTTTACTGCCTCAAAAAGTAATCTTTCATCATGTTTAAGATAAATTTCAATGGAGATCCTTTTAAAGAGTTTCGAGAGAGTATGCAAAAAATTGCAAGCCAATCAATAAAGATTGATAAAGCTCTTTCTCCGATATTGAAACAGTTTAAAGAGATTAGTGAGAAAGTACCTTCATTGCACTTAGAGAAGTATCAAGCTCTTTTTGAAACGATAGCTAAAGAAGCCGAAAAAATACCGGATCGTGTTGATATTATTCATGATTACCTTTCTAGCAGAGGTTGGTTTGTGCCTTTTCATCTAGCACCATTAACTGCTTTTCAAGAATATGAACAGTTGATCAAAAACGAGAAACATGAGGTCATAGAAAAGAAACTGCAATCATATATAAGAGAGCATATATCCGTTTTTAAAAAAGAGGTTGCAAGTTGTTTTCCAGATAGATTTCGAATTGTTAACTCTGCCTTCCAAGCACATAAGGAAGGAAAATATGAATTAAGCATACCAATATTCTTAATACAGGCTGACGGTATGTTTTCAGATTTAATTGGTACTACTTTTTACACTAACAAAGAAGTTGATTTGAAAAAAATTAAGCGCAATTTGTTAATAAAATTATCGGAGAATGGTCATTCGGCTAGTACTTCTTCTTTCGGTTATCTTTTAATAAAGCAACTACATGAAGAAAGTATTTTACATGAAAATTTTAGTGAGATTGAAAAAAGGAAAGATAGAAACCCAGATTTAGATCCACTCAATAGAAATACAATTCTTCATGGAAGAGATATAAACTATGATTCAGAAGCTAACAGTTTAAGAGCAATTTCATTAATTGGCTTGCTCTGTGATTGCAATAATTCATTCACAATGCGACCGGCAGAATAACCACGGCATCAAGCGGACGCAACTCGCTATAACCTTGCTTGGTTTGAAAATTTCATCTACTATTTAATTCATTACTAATATCGGAGAACGCATTGCGCCTTTTATCCTGAAGACCGTTAGCGCTCATTCACATTATCATGCTATTTAATCCCTTTTTTTGACCCGGTATACTATTATAGCCCAATTACTTAAAAACTTTCAAAATATTCAGCCATGAAGTTCATCATCAAATTGTTTCCCATATTATTGTTCGGTGTCATCCTGCCGTTTTCAATTTCTCAAGCTCAAAACAGCGAGAAATCAGACCCGTTGCAACGTGGTTCAAAAGCCCTTCAATTTCAAATTTCAGATAACTTTAATCTGGACTCTTTTTCAGGGACAACCTTTTCCTATAAACGGCAATTATCTGATGTTCATGCTAAGCGGATTGGACTTAGTTTTAACAACAGATATAACTGGCGAAATTTTCCTGACAGCAATACGAATAGAGAAGCTTCAAATCTTGATTTGAATATTGGCATTGATTATACCTGGATGAACTATACGAATCCAGATTCAGAAATTAAGTTTTTCTATGGCTATGGTCCTGGAATTGATTTTGGGTTAGATAAATCTATCCAAGAGGAAACCGGTAGAAAATCTACCAGCCAAGATACGTTTTACGGGATTTCTGGTTTGGGATATGCTGGTGTCGAATGGTTTTTCCAATCTTCAATGAGTTTACACGCTGAATATCAGGCTTCAATCCAGGTTAATCACAGACGTGAAAAGGCTACAGCTGAATTAAACGGGACTGAAGATGTAAATAAATCCAACAGTACAAGTATTAATCTCGGCGGCGACGGAGTGAGGTTTGGATTATCAGTATATTTTTAGAACTGAGCGCTTACCCGCACATTAAGTGAGATGTGCCGTACCTCGCCATTAGCTGCCGGTTTCGATTTTGTCAATTTCAGTAGTACATTTTAAAATAAAGTCAGAGCTGTTTTGCACTCCTCTTATGCACAATTCGTTATACCAACAAAACTAAACATCGTGAAGAAGATAATACTCCCGGCTTTTTTATTTCTATTTCTTTTTTCATCAACTGCACTTGCCCAAATTGAAGATTATGGCCTTAAAATTGGGGGGCAATCTACTGGTGTTTATTCAGAGCAGCTTGAAGTTGACAGAATTGCCAGCTTTAGTATTTACGGGTTTGCAGATATTAAGCTCACTTCGAATCTATTTTCCACGTTGGATTTAGGATATACGCAAAGAGGATATACGATTTCTCAAGAAGAAACAGGGCCTGCCGGCCAGAGAATTCAAACTGTCGAAGCAACGTCGAAAATATCCTATATTTCTTTAGCTCCTTTCCTGAACATCCCACTAAAATCAACACCATTTTATATTGGTGCCGCTCCAAGGGTCGACTTTCTGGTTAGTACATCACCTGGTAAATATGAGTTTACATCGGTGACTGTTAAAGATAGTGTGCCGGAAAATTTAGATACCGTTGTTCTTGGCGGGTCTATTGTAGCGGGTGTAAGAGATATTGCTATTGGAAGCATCAAATTTAGAGTTGAAGGGAAGTATGAAATGGATATTACGAATTCTGCAGATGACCCTGGAAAATATCGAAACAATGCCTTAATGATTGTTTTAGGTGTAGCACTTTGATTGTTGGAATAACCAGCGCTTTAACGCTGACTTGGCCACTCAATGTTGTAGATAAAGACTGACAGATGACATCATCCATAGACAATCAAAACCAGCTCGCAAATAGAAAATAGTATCAGGCATAAGTGAAGTGGTATTGCCAAATTGGTTGATGTATCTTAGAATACTGTATGACCTCACTATTTATTCTTGAGGAATATCTTACTTTCAACTGACGTGATGAGATGATGAACGGCCACAACGGCATTTCGTATATTGAATGCCTACAACACAGTTAGAAGCTTCCAGGGAATCTTCGGGCCGGCAAAATATTAATGACCGGCACGGAATACGCTTTTTTGTGATATCTTACCT
>CAZVEP010000178.1:0-3720 GCA_964625635.1 uncultured Rhodohalobacter sp. | reverse complement strand
CATCAAAATCAATCTTCACGCCATCCAGCGTGTTGATGCGTTCGTCAGAAAATTCGTCGGCCACTTTCTTCAACAGTTCGTCAGCATCCAAACCAAGGTCAGCAAGCTGGATTTTCTGTTTTACCATCTCGTAATGTGGCAGTGAATCTCGGTAGGCAGACGCGCTAAGGCCGCGCTGGGCCAACAACTGAAGTATCATGGCTGTACCCACGAGTGCATCGCGTCCGGCATGCAGGTCAGGATTAATGACACCACCATTACCCTCCCCGCTGATAACGGCATTGTTTGCCTGCATGGCTTTTACCACATTAATTTCTCCAACGGAGGCTCTGTGGCAGGTTTGACCATATTTTTCGGCGATATCATCCGCTGCACGAGAGGATGAAAGATTTGTTGCTGTATCACCTGCTTTATTATCCAGCATAAAGTCGAATGCAGCTACCTGAGTGTATTCCTCTCCAAACAAGCGGCCATTTTCATCAACAAGTGCCAGCCTGTCGGCATCGGGATCGGTGACAACACCCAGATCGCAATCACTCGATTTCATGAAGTCACAAATTTCGGTTAGATTTTCAGGTAAAGGCTCTGGGTTATGGGGGAAAATACCGTTGGGTTCACAGTTAAGCGGGTAAATAGTTGCACCTAATGCTTTTAGAAGAGCGGGCAGTGCTTTGGAACCGGCGCCATTCACGGCATCCACAGCTACTTTAAAGTTGTGTTTTTTAATCAGCTCTGAGTTGATATAAGGCAACTCCAGAATTTTTTGAATATGATAGCTGGTAAGATCATCATCATACCTGACCGAACCAATGGAATCAAATTTTCTGAATTTAAAGTCTTTGCTTTGGGTCATTTCAATAACCCGTTTTCCCTGCTCAGGATCAAGAAACTCACTCTTTTCATTAAGCATTTTGAGCGCATTCCATTCGGCGGGATTATGGCTGGCGGTTATGATTAAACCGCCTTTGGCGCTATGTTTCAATACACCCATGGCAACCGTAGGCGTTGGTACGATGCCTGCCTTTACAACATCGCAGCCGACACTCTGAAGCGTTGCGCATACGATATCCTCACAAATCTGACCAGTCACGCGTGAATCCCGGCCAACAACAACGGTGCCTCCATCAAGCCATGTGCCATAGGCGGCCGTAAATTCTACAATATTTTGCGGGGTAAGGTGTGATCCGAAAATTCCCCTGATGCCGGACACTGAGATCATTAATGCCATAAGTATGCTCTGATAACTTGTTAAATGTTTGCTGTAAAGACGGTTATAACTAAGTCCTGCAAAGGACCGGGTTAACTTACCCCTTGATCCGCTTGATATCAATTATAATGATGCAAATGAGCTATAAATTTAATTAATCTGGTTCACAACCAATTCACACATTTTCAGTTTTTTGTGGTATCTTTGAAAGCTGTTATGTCCCACTAATTTTTAAATAAATCGTTTTGCAGACCTGGAAGTATGTTGTTGCTGTTTGGATGACACTGGTCATTGTTTCCGGTTTTCTAATTCCTATCCCGGAAATTGACATTCTCGAACAGACGGCGCGAAATCTATTTCTTCATGTCCCTATGTGGTTTACGATGATGGTGGCTTTTGCGATGGCGTTCGTTTACAGCGTGCGCTACCTGAACAGCGAAGATCTGAACATGGACCGAAAAGCAGAAACTGCAACGGCTGTCGGGCTTCTTTTTGGTATCTGCGGACTATTGACGGGGTCGCTTTGGGCACGGTTCACATGGGGGACATGGTGGACATTTGCCGAACCCCGAATGAACCTTGCAGCACTGTCAATGCTGATATTCGTCGCTTATTTTATTTTGAGGTCTGCGTTCAATGATGATGTGAAGAGGGCCAGGATTTCCGCTGTTTACAATATTTTTGGTATTACAACGGTACCATTTTTGCTGTATATCATTCCTCGACAATTGCCCAGCCTGCATCCGGGTGCCGAGGGAAATCCGGCGTTTAGTGAAATTACTGCACCTGAACTGCGATATATATTTTATCCTGCAGTTATAGGATTTATTGGCCTGTCTGTTTGGTTGATGGATATAGTAAACAGGTATAAAAAAGTTAAACAGCTGAGCCGTAAGGAAAATGAATATTAAATCTGTAAAAGATTTTAGCCAGACTGCCGTTGATACACTCACGTCGAGCTATTCGGATAAATGGGAAGGGGTTGATGACCCGGAAAGTACATCTGTATTTATTCAGTTTATGAGCTCGAACGATCTTATTTTTGTTGTGCTTGGGGTAAGCCTGATCATCTGGTTTGTTCTGCTCTTTTTTATAATCAGGGTAGACAGAAAGGTCTCAAACTTGGAAAAAACTGTAGAAGAAGACACGAAATGAATTTCAAATTAATACTTGGCATATCATCCATTGTGCTGTTCACATCGTTGCTGATGTATAACTTCGGTAACAGTATCGACAGCTACGTAAATTTTGAACAGGCAACAAACAGAAGCTCTGCTCATGTGGTAGGTACTTGGGACAATACCCGTGAATGGGGATTTTCCCGTGAATCAATGCGCTTTAGCTTTCATATGAAGGATGAAGACGGCAATGTAAGGCGAGTCATATATCCAAAACCCAAGCCCAATAACTTTGAACAGGCTACGCAGCTTGTAGTTATCGGTGAAATGAGAAATGATGTATTTTTTGCAAATGACATGCTTATGAAATGTCCATCCAAGTATAATGACGCCGATGAAGCAGAATTTACACGAGCGGAAGAGAGTATATAGCTATGTTAGGCACTATCGGGCACATCTTTATTTCGGCCGCATTTGTAGCTTCCATTGCCGCACTTGCAGCGTATTCAATTGCAGCATACCGGCACAGTGAGTCGATTGAAAAAATCTCTGACTGGCTCTGGAGAATTAAAGGCGCAACCCTGCTTGTAGCGTCCGGAATTCTCGTTTATCTCATTATGACCCACCAGTTCCAGTATTACTATGTTTGGAACTACACGAGTCTTGATCTTGAGCCCCAATACCTGTTCTCAGCATTTTACGGAGGGCAGGAGGGAAGCTTTGTGCTCTGGATATTATGCTCATTTGTAGTTGGACTGGGTCTGATTCGCTGGACACGCCCGCCCTACAAAGCGCCCGTTATGGCGGTTATGGCACTTACACAGGTGTTTTTACTCTCCATGGTTGCGGGGTGGGATATATTTGGTGCAAAGTTGGGAGCATCCCCGTTCAGAACCATTGCACAGGAGATGCCGAATGCACCGTTTATCCAGGCCAACCCGGATTTTGTACCGGCTGATGGATCCGGACTCAATGATCTTTTAAAAAGCCCGTGGATGATGATTCATCCGCCTATCATTTTTGTCGGGTTTTCGATGATGACCGTTCCATTCGCGTTTGCAATTGCATCGCTCTGGACAAAAACATATCACGAATGGATTCGCCCGGCCCTGCCGTGGACCCTTTCCGCAAACTTGTTTCTTCTGACAGCGATTTTCCTTGGCGGCTACTGGGCGTATGAAACACTCTCATTTGGCGGCTACTGGGCGTGGGATCCGGTTGAAAATGCATCACTCGTACCGTGGCTGATCGGGACAGCGGGGATTCACGCGATGATCATACAGCGCAAGAGTTCACGTGCTCACAAAGCTGCTCTGTTTCTCTCAATACTGGCATATATCGCCGTTGTATATCAAACATTTTTGACGCGGTCGGGAGTCCTGGGGGCACAGTCCG
>CAZVEP010000177.1:0-3726 GCA_964625635.1 uncultured Rhodohalobacter sp. | reverse complement strand
ATTTGGACTTACTTTCTGTGAATACATACGGAGGCCTCTTGTCGCTTCCCAAAAATATACGGGACTACGGCTGGAATAAAGCCTATATCGTAACAGAATGGGGGCCAACAGGCCATTGGGAGACTCCCCGTACCGAATGGGATGTTGCAATAGAAGAAACCTCAACGGTAAAAGCAAAGCTCTATAAAGATCGGTACCAGGCTTCGATAGATTCAGATACTGAAAAATGCCTGGGATCATATGTTTTTTTATGGGGGCAAAAACAGGAGAGAACACACACCTGGTACGGCATGTTTATGGAAAATGGGGATCCGATAGAAGTGGTAGATTCCATGCAGTATAACTGGACCGGTAAATGGCCTGAAGAACGATCCCCCGGTATTAATGACTATCAGCTTGACGGAAAAACTGCATACGACAACATTTACCTCACGCCCGGACAACAGGTAGAGGCACAGGTATATCCAAAATATCGTACTTCACATAAGATAAAAATTGACTGGGAAGTCTATAAAGAGAGTACCGACCTGAAGGAGGGAGGCGACCGGGAAGAGAAGCCCCCTATGGTGGAAGGCCTTATCAGAGGAAGCGAAAATGAAATTGAAAGCGGGAGTTCAGCCGTTAAACTTAATGCCCCAAAAGATACAGGTCCCTATCGTATCTTTGTTTATTTAAAAGACGAAGAAATTAATCGGGTGGCCACAGCAAACATTCCCTTTTATGTTCAAGATTGAAACCAATTTTACTATCGGGAATTGATTGTCTGCATATTACTTCCTTTCTCCGATTTGAACACCCTGAGAGCCTAAATTCAGTCAAAAAAGAGGGGGGGATCAAACAAGCGTTTCGCTTGTCCTGTCAAAAAGTGACCGGTTTACTGAGCCGGCAGCATTACGATATAAACCATTCACTTCGCTGCAGAAGCCTTTCGGCCCGGGGCTTATTGTTGTTCTCTTGAAGGGGAACTTCGAATGAGTTCTGCAAATCTGACCTTTTCTTTTTATCTCCGGTGCGGGCTTTATCAGAATGAAAAAACCAGGCCGTTTTTTAGCGTGTAAATCAAATCGGGTGTCTCGCCGATAGGCTCAGATTCATAGGTGAGAGTAAACTTTACGCGATAGGTGAGATATTTTGAAATTTGCATCAACAGTTGGTTTTCTGATGTTACTCTGGGATCAAAGAATTTGTCAGGCCGTGCCTGGTAGTACCCAATCAGCAGCAATTCAGTTGTTTCAGATAATTCTCCGCGTATTGCAACATTCGACGTTGATTTAAGCAGATCATTTGTGATGAATGTGTCGTCAGCCAGTTTCCATTGCTCGTGTTCGAACATGGCGCCGCTTACAATACTGCCGCGTATGCCCGGCCGATCCAAAAACCGATAGCGGATAGACCCTCCAAACAAATATCTTTCATTCAGCCCGAGATTCTCGTTGTATTGATACTGCGTAAATATTTCCGGCGATATCTTGCTGTTTTCATTAAATGTGCTTCTTAGATGAAAATAACCGTTACTGATCACGCTCGCTCCATCTACGTTAATGAGCTCGACACTCGTCAGAAACAGGTACCTGTGCTTTCCGGAAAAATAAGACGCGTTGGTCTCGTTGCCGAGTAAAAACACACTTTCATTAAACTTACTGAGCGATACATCAAATGCAGTTTCACCCGACCAGGAGGCCGTTGTATCGATTGCCGCCTCTGTCCTGAAGCTTTCTACATTGAGTACCTGGGCAACAGCAGTGCCGGATAGTAATATTATTAATGGAAATAGTAACGTAATGGCTGCGAAGCGGATTATCATCTGTATATAAATCTTTTTAGGGGTTCATGATGAGAAGTATCGGGCAAAAAAGGTACAAAATGGTGCTTTGAGGTGTTAGAGAGAATTTACATTTTTGAACTTTAATTTATTCAGATTCAAACTAATGTGCCCTATTACGTGCTAAACACTTATACTTGTTTATAATCATACAAAATAACTAAAGATTATATATATGAAGAAAACAATAGGCGGACTTCTGAGCATCGGCGGGTTAATCGGCGTGATTTATTACACGTATCAGTACATACAGGATTCAGAATCTTTTAGTGCCCTCGGCGCAGATGTAGCCGTGAGTACTGGAAACTGGGTTCCAATCGTTATCTCCGCCCTTGTTATGGTGGTGGGAATCTTGCTGAGCAGGGCGAAGTAACACATTTTCAACTTCACATGCTTAAGCGATTACTGATAATGGCACTCAACTGCCTGAAACAACTATAGCATGATAGGAGCAGCAAAATCAAACGGTGAACACACGCTGACTGAATGAGCAGATCATCAATCATAGCCTGCATGTGTTCACCGGACTGTACGTTCAATTAATCATTTCACAAGCACCAGCTGCCGGGTTTGAACAAAGTTTTCAGTAGTTAGCCTGTAAAAATAAACACCGCTTGAAAACCCGGAACCTTCAAACCGGACGGTGTGGTAGCCGGCTGTCATCGGGCTATCGAGCAATTCAGCCACTTTTCGGCCGGTCACATCATAAATATCAAGCGTAACGCGGCTGGTTGTGCCCAGGTCAAAACCAATCGTTGTCGACGGATTAAACGGGTTCGGATAGTTTTGATAGAGACGATGCTGCTGTGGTGTTTCCGAAATATCATCTTCGTTTGATGTGGCCATACCAAGACCGGGATTTACCAGTGCCCAGGCGATATTATTGTTTTCGTGCACTTCGCCGATATCACCTTCCTCATCAATCACTACATAAATTTTTGAATCTCTATTCAGTCCTTCGGGCATAATCCAGCCTCTGAGTTCCAAAACCGCGCTCTCTCTCGCTCTGATTTGTGGAATCTCAAACACATCCTGACCGTCTTTATCTGCAAGAAGTTCTCCGGCAATTCGTGGATCGCCCAGATAAAACCGCACTGACGTAGATGCAAAATTATCCTTCAGACTGTAGTTCTGAATCCTTGCAGAAATTGTCACCTCTTCTCCTGCTTCAGGTCGCAGCGGGTTAAAAATAATGTCTCTTGTCTCCTCCTTTTGCACCGTCGGGTTTGTGCTGCCAATTCCTTTCTGCTCATCAAATTTCCAGGGGAGATTCATCGTTAGATCGGGGATGGAACCGTAAGCCTCTTCCCACCACGATGGCACGCCCGCGCTTACATCAGGTGATACGGCGTAGTCAAGCACAAGTGCCCCGTTTGAGGCCCAGTAAACATAAGGGGATACAGTATAGGTTTTTGAGCCAAGAATGGTTGCATCAATTGTACCAAATTCCACCATCAGCGCACTTTCCTCACGCACCGTGGTTTTGTGCGTTGATATCTGTTCATTGTTATACTCATCAGACACTTTCCCCGTCAGGCTTGCCCGAAACGGCCCATAACCTCCGCTTACAGTTGCCTCTGCAGAGCGCGATACCTGCTGGAAAGCTGACTGCTCACGCTGCGTGATGTTTTGCGAGCTAAAGCGAAGCTCCCATGTCTGTGTGGCATTTCCGGAGAGCTCCCAGGTATCTCCACCGCCCCCTTCCAGGTTTCCGTCTCCAAAAAATACGGCGCCCGCGGGCAGGTCAGGTTCAGACCGGTACGACAGAATATTGCCAACCTCATGATCTGATATATAATCCCGTGCATTGCCGCTTTTGCTGCCCATCCATGTGTTTTGAAGACTTTCAACACCCGTCAGCTTGGGCACTACCGCAATCACACTTCCCTGCCGGCTGTTATCGG
>CAZVEP010000176.1:0-3733 GCA_964625635.1 uncultured Rhodohalobacter sp. | reverse complement strand
AGCAGAGCAAATGGCAGCCCAAAAATCAAAAATGTGATATAATACATCACAGCTAAGGCTAGCATTACCTGCGTTCTTCCCCATAAATATTGATAGACCACGTTGGTGATTCCGTTTATTGCATCCCGGGCATTTTCTTTCTCTTTTTTTGTTGAATACATCTTGATAATGAAGCGCATAAATTTATCCCGATAGAGAAGCAGTACGAAAACGTAAACAAAAGCCAGCAAGAACTTTGACGTAAAATTCAATATACCACCAACAAAGGAGGCTACCTGAGCTTCAATAATTCCCCATATGGCAAAGGTTCTTTCTTTGATTATCTCTTTTTGTTCTTCAAGTGCCACGCCAGTCGCAGAAGCAATCTGCTCCTGCAAACTTTCTACTGCTGACTCTATATTCACTCTTATGCCGGGAAGCTGGTCTGCAAACTGGCTGATTTGAAGTATAAACAGGTAGGAGAGTACACCTAAAAATAGAAATAGTATAAAGGTGCTGGTGAGAGATGAAAGAACGGTGTTGAATTTATTTCTTTCCAAAAAGCGGGTAAAGGGTAGGATGAGCATCGCCAAAAATATCCCGAAAGCAAGGGGGACAAGAAAAGCCGCCAAGTAGTAAAAAACAAGGTAAATGGCTATGAGAAAAAAAAGAACCGTGTTGGCTTTTTTTAGAAAATCCATGATACGGTTAGTCTGTTGTTGTAATGACAATTGTCATATATAAGAATATAAAAGATGTTGTCTAAACTGTAGTTTTGCTTGATATCGCATCAAAAAAATCAATAAGGCGGAGAAATGTAATTTTTTGACCTGTTCAAGACTCCTGTTCTATCTTCTTTTACAGAAGGATATAGGAGTTTAATTCCCCGGGCAGTAGTCCCGGAAAAGATAAAAGTCCCTCTTACCACAAAGTGCTGCACTCGGCGGACGTGTGACACTTATCAATAAACCTTATATGATATCTAATGATTATGAATTTTAATTTAATGACCCGGAGCAGTTTATCCTTCATGCGAAAAATAAATTGCTTGTACCGGTAATGAATTATTTTAATTCGATTACTTGAAAATACTATGAAAATTATCAGAAGGATTTATGAAAGACCACATCTTTTAATAAAAGGAGAAAAAATGGGGCGACTAAGTATTTTCGGTTTAGTTTCAGGTGTTATATGACAATAATATTTTTTGAATGGATTTAATATCACCATGAAGATACTTTGCAGAATCAGGCATACCATTTTCATTGGGAAGAAGGATTTCTTATTAAAGCCAACGGTCACTGTTTTAAAAACTCCAGACAAAAACCTGACCCAAAAAGTGTAATCTTTCCGTTAATTTTATAGTATGCAAAACCATCACATCAGATTGTTGTTAAATTCGACTAAATACGTGAAGCTTTTCAAGCCAAAAAAGCCTTAATGTAATTTGAGAGGTAACTTCTTTGTTTGTTTTTATATATTGAATGCGAGTTTTGAATATATTGTAATTTAATTTATTCATTGATTTACAACTATTTAACGATTTTGATGAGCACTCCGCTCTTAAAGAGAAGAAAGAAAATCTGAGCCAGTAAAATTAAGTGCAATTTTATGATAAAAGCATCAATCGCTGACGATCATCCCTTAATGCTGGAAGGAATAAAAAGGGTTTTGAACAGGGAGATGGATATTAATATAGTCGGAGAGGCTTCAACTGGTACAGACGTAATGAAGATGTTGGCAGAGGAGATGCCGGATATTCTCATCTTGGATTTGACAATGCCCGGCAAAAGCGGCCTCGACATATTAAAAGATATAAAGATAATATATCCGGATCTTTCAGTTTTGATTCTAAGTATCCATCCGGAAGAACGCTTTGCTGTACGATGTATAAAAGCAGGTGCGGCGGGTTATTTATGCAAATCCGGTATTGTTAATGAACTGACACGAGCTGTTAGAAGAATCGCGCTGGAGAATAGAAAGTACATCACGCCGAAAGTTGCCGAACAGCTTGTGTTTCAGGTTAATAATGAGGGCCGCCCAATTCATGCCTCACTTTCAGATCGTGAATTTGAAGTGCTTTGTATGATAGCCGACGGCAAGGATGTTCAAGAAATTGCAAAGAAGCTTTCATTGAGTCCACATACGGTTCATACCTATCGTTCAAGGATCAAGGAGAAGCTAAATCTTTCTACCAATGTAGAAATGACGCGTTATGCTCTTCAGAATGGATTGATTACCTGATATAAATAAGCCTCTCTTATAATATCGTGTATAACCAGATATTTGAGGAACTCTGTCTGGAATTG
This sequence comes from uncultured Rhodohalobacter sp., assembly GCA_964625635.1. Classification (GTDB taxonomy): domain Bacteria; phylum Bacteroidota; class Rhodothermia; order Balneolales; family Balneolaceae; genus SW132. The sequence continues at coordinate 1,445 of CAZVEP010000176.1, read as the reverse complement.
AATCTAAATAAACAAGAGGCTTTGAAATACCTATCTCTTGGGTATTTTTCCCGGCCTACAGGTGGCTCTAACCTGTAGGCCCGCACATACAGCGTGACGCAGGGCAGTTATAAAAAGCCCTTTTATATATCTTTTCTCTTAAGAAATATTGTAGTAAATCGAACTACAAATAAATCACAATTTACTTTATTTGAATCATTAGAGTTAGTTCTTAAAATAGTTAAGAAAGTATAGGAGTCTGGTTTTCAAGATTAACCGTATCCCCGCTAATATGCAAGTATACAGTGAACTGATAGAGTCTTTGAAGAGATGTGACGCAGCATGTAATAATTGTGTTATATCCTGTATTGAAGAAGAGGATATCAAGCTAATGTCCAATTGTATAAAGTTGAATCTTCATTGTGCAGAGGTATGCCATTTGGCCATGAGGGTAGTGGCGCGGGATTCCGATCATGCAGTGTCTGCGGTAGAACTCTGTGTTAATATTTGTGCTGAATGCGCGACAGAATGCGAAAAATATGAATATGAGCAATGCCTGCTTAGTGCTGAAGCCTGCAGGCGAACCGAAGCACACTGCAGGAATTACTTAAAACAGGCAGCTGAACCGGAATCAATTTAGATCATCAAAATTAAAATATAAGAGAAGATAATACTATGGGAGACCTCAATAGCTTAGAAGATCTTTTTTACCATCAATTGAGAGATATCTACAATGCAGAACAGCAACTGATAAAGGCGCTGCCAACGATGGCTGAAAAGTCATCGAATAAAGAGCTGAAAGACGCTTTTCGTGACCATCTTGAAGAAACGACTGTACAAAAACAGCGTCTCGATGAGATCGGTGAATCGCTTGGCATCGAGCTTACCGGAGAAACCTGTCATGCGATGCAGGGTCTGATTGAAGAGGCGGAGGAATTTATTTCCAGAAACCCGGACCCTGATGTTTTAGATGCGGGTATAATCGCAGACGCTCAGCGCATTGAACATTACGAAATAGCCGCTTATGGAACCGCGGTAACGTATGCCAAATCACTGGGCCATACCGAAGCCGCCAAGAAGCTTCAGATAACACTGGATGAGGAGTCTGCTGCAGATGTCACGCTGAATGAAATTGCGATTGAGCGGGTGAATCTAAGTGCTAAAACTATGTGATGGGGTTAGCCATCAGCAGATGACCTGAATTGGCGGTTGAAGGTGCGAGCAATAGTCAGAAATATACCTGACCAGATAAGTAAACTGTGTTACATCAATATCAATTATAATCTTAAATCAAAAGGCTATGTCATTTCAAAAAAAAGACGATCAAATCAACCTTAAAAGTCCATACAATGATGATGAACTAAAGTATTTTCGGGATATCCTTCTTAAGAAAAGGGACGAAACAGTTAAGGAGATGGAAATTCTTCATAAATCCATAGCTGAGCTCAGAGAAAACTCAGACGGCG
>CAZVEP010000175.1:0-3770 GCA_964625635.1 uncultured Rhodohalobacter sp. | reverse complement strand
AGTAAAATGCCGGAGGGAGACACATTTATGGGTATGAATAAGGAGGAGTTTATCAACCAAAAACTTATGGAACTGAACCGACCATGGTACAAGTACTTTATTGATCATAATCCTGCTGAATTTTTAAAAGAGGTGAATGTTCCCATTTTGGCAATCAATGGAAGCAGGGATGTTCAGGTTTCTCCACAAAATCTGGAATACATACGTGAAGCAACCTCCCATAATAATCAGGTAACCATCACCGAGTACCCGGGCATGAATCATCTCTTCCAGAATTGTACTTCATGTATGATGTCAGAATATCCGACTATTGAAACAACGATTTCCCCTATCGTACTTCAGGACCTAAGTAAATGGATCTTGGACATTATTGAATAGAAATATCTATCGGATTACTCTAAGCCAGGATATAGAAACCTTAAAAATTTAGTAGAAGCGTAATTGATCTGAATGTAGTTCCTAAGAATATAATTTTACTTGATATGATCCTTTTTGCGGAAGATCGTTGTAGATCAGCTCCGTTGTTAAGGTGCTGAGTAAGGTCTTCCAGAGAATTTGGAGGAAATAAAAAAACCAGCGATCAAACTAAGTTCGAATGTTTGGAGTGAACCGGACTTGGATTACAAAAGTTTTGCAATAATTAAGTATAATTGATTTCTCCCTGTTGACTTGAAAACAATTACATGAGTTTTGTAATCAAAAGCATATTTAAAAAAGTAGTCGACCTTGCTAAAAGTGAAGGTATTCCTAAGGATGTTCTTTCTCAACTCTCAATTAATAGCATTCTTAATGACCCATCAAATTATGCACCAACCAGCAAATTATTTGAACTTTATGAAGTAATAGACACTTACCTGGATCCTGCATTTTCTGTTCGGGTTGGACAGCTCATGGAATTGGATGATTATGGCGTCTTAGGGCTTGCATGGAAAACCTGTCTTTCTCCTCGTGATATGTTTAAACGATGTGAACGTTTTTTTGGACTAATGACTGATACACAGGTATATAAAGTGAACGATGAGGGAGAAACCGGTAACATCACCATTTATAGAGAGGCAACGCGCCGTGGCATTGAGATCTCCAATGAATCCTCAATCGTAGCCACACTTACTGTTATTCATAAACTTACAGGTTCAAATATTCGCCCCATAAGTGTTTCCTTTACTCATTCTGCACCGGCCGATACCCGTTTATATGAAGAATATTTTGGTTGTGAAGTTCTTTTTGATCAGTCGGACAATAAGCTGGTTTTTATCTCCGAAGATCTGGATACCCGATCACTAAAAGCCGACAAAAGCATCAATAAGTTTATGATGGAGCGGCTTCAGGAGAAAGCCGAGGGCATTGAAGTGAGTGCCAGCAAACTGCTCACGGATGCACAAAACCTGATCAAGGATGCCCTGCCGAGCGGCATCCCCTTTGCAGCCGAGGTCGGCAAGCAGCTGGGAATGAGCACCCGAACGCTTAGCCGCCGACTTGCTGAAAAGGGAACCACCTATCGGCAGCTGGTACAGGATACGCAACACCAGATCAGCACCCAGCTGCTTACCACGACGACCGAGACCGTTAGCGAGATCGCCTTTCAAACCGGCTTCTCTGAACAAAGTGCCTTTAATCGGGCTTTTAAACGTTGGACCGGCAAATCTCCACTGGATTGTAGAAAAGAACATACCACATCTAAACTTGGCCTGAATAGATAAACTTTTGGCAGCTTCTATCAAGTATGTAAGCAATTGTGAGCCGATATTTTCTCTGAACTCCAAAAAAACAGAGAACGATGGAAATCACACTTAAAACACTCGTTTTATTTTCAGCTATTCTACTGACCGGATTGTCAGCAGGACTTTTCTTTGCCTGGCAAGTCTCGGTTATCCCTGGAACGAAACGCGTTCAGGATTCAGTGTACATCGAAACGATGCAGAAGATTAACCGGGCCATTATTAATCCACCATTTATGGTCATCTTTCTGGGCCCGCTCTTTTTACAGATCATCAGTTTTGTATTGTATTGGAACACCTCAAAAACGCTTTGGCTCATTTTGGGAGCTTCAATACTCTATGGTATAGGTACAGTGATTGTTACCGGATTGGGAAATGTCCCATTGAATGACAAACTCGATACACTCTCCCTGAATGACCTAATTGAAAAGCAAATGGCCAGCGAGCGCCAATATTATGAGGCAAGATGGAATCGGCTGCACACCGTCAGAACCGTGTTTGCCGTGCTTTCCTTTATAGTGCTTACGGCCACCGCTTTCCTACCCCACTAAAATATTTAACCCATTTAATCCCAAATAATCATGAAAGAAAACTATCTCATTATAGGCGGCACGGGCAAAACCGGCCGCAAAGTAGTTGCCAACCTCGAAGATCAAGGTCATAACGTGCGGATCGGTTCTAGAAGCGCTGTTCCCTCTTTTGAATGGGAAGATCCCTCTAACTGGATGGACGTACTCAAAGATATTGACAAAATGTATGTCGTCTTCTATCCCGATTTAGCCGTTCCGGGAGCCTATGAAGCCATCCAACGAATTACCATGGTGGCAAAGGCAGTAGGAGTAAAAAAAGTTGTCCTCCTATCAGGTAAAGGAGAAAAAGAAGCCGAACGCTGCGAGGATCTAATCGCAAACTCGGGACTGGACTATACCCTGGTTCGTGCCTCGTGGTTCAACCAAAATTTCAGCGAAAGTTTCTTTGTGGATCCCGTGTTGTCCGGAGAAGTAGCCCTGCCCATGCCGGAAGCCCAAATTCCTTTTGTAGATACCGATGATATTGCAGATGTGGTTACTGCTGCCCTCACTGGCGATCAACACAATGGAAAAACCTATGAAGTCACCGGCCCCAGGAAAATTACCTTCGCCGAAGCCATCGCTGAAATTTCAAAAGCTACCGGAAGGCCTATTTCTTATCACCCGATCACTCTGAAAGAATACACTGAAATCATGAAAAACGCCGGACTTCCTGCCGACTATATCTGGCTGTTTGAGTATCTGTTTCGAGAGGTATTGGGAAATCCCAACAACCAGGTGGTCAGTAATGATGTGGAGCGCGTTCTGGGCCGAAAAGCCAAAGATTTCTCTGAATTTGCTTCAGAAACCGCTGAGACAGGAGTCTGGGATCCATCTATTTCCCATTTAGCATAATGTGAAACTGTAGTCAAACTGTAACTCTATAATTCACATAAAAAAATACAAATGAAAATAAGAACTCATTACGTATCACTTTTAGCTGCAATTTTTCTAACCTCAAATTGCTTCAGTCAAATAAATGAAGAAAAGATTGAACAAATAGATAATCTTTTTACCCCTTGGAATACCCCAAATCATCCTGGAGGTACTGTTTTGATTTCTCAAAAAGGTGAAACAATTTTTTCTAAAGCCTATGGCTTAGCAAGTTTGGAATATAATATACCAAACACTCATAACACACGATTTAACATTGGCTCCCTATCTAAGCAGTTTACTGCTATGGGAATTGTATTGCTGGAAGAGCAAAACAAACTCTCCATTGATGATGATATACGTAAATATATTCCTGAACTAGCACCTTATGACAAAACCATCACTATTCGTCATCTTTTGCATCATACAAGTGGAGTAAGAGACCTTCATGGTTTACTTGGGTTAGCAGGCTGGAGACCAGCAGATTTAGAAACTATTGAAGATGTGTATCGTATTTTTAAAAACCAAAAGGACCTTAATTTTAACCCAGGCGACGAATTATCGTATAGTAATACAGGATATATATTTTTAGCAAAAATTATTGAGAAAG
>CAZVEP010000174.1:0-3796 GCA_964625635.1 uncultured Rhodohalobacter sp. | reverse complement strand
GCCACAAGATCCGGCATCGCCTAACAAAAAGCTATACGCGCTTATCGGTTTGTTAATAGGGGGAGTCCTGAGCGTTGGGTTCGTATTCACCAAAGACTCTTTTAACAAATCAGTTGACAGTGCGGAAAAACTGAAGGAGACCGGGTATCCCTTGCTGGCAGTGATTTCAAATTTTGATGGCTACATTAAGCAAAAATATCATGGTAAATCCTTTATATCCGTTAATGATAAGACCATCAGTACAAGCTGGGAAACGGTACTGAACACTGCGTCACCGATTTCAGAATCGTACCGCCGTCTGCAAAACAACATTATCTTTTCGGATGCGGATCGCAGAAACCAAACCATACTGGTCACCAGCTCCCGAAAGGGTGAGGGGAAGACAACGGTTTCCACGAATCTCGCCGTATCGCTGGCAGAAGGGGGCAAAAAAGTGCTGCTGGTGGATTGCGATCTTCGCCGTCCCAATATTCATGCAATAACCGGGGAGGCGAGGGAGCCGGGCGTTACGGAGCTGTTTTTTGACGGCAAATCGCTTGAAGATGTCATCAAGCCCACCGTAGCAAAATCGGTACATATGATTGCAGCGGGCCGGGAAGTTCCCAATCCTGCGGCGGTGATGCAGAGTGAGAAACTCCGTAAGCTTCTTGATGACTTAAGAGCTGATTATGACCACATTATTGTGGATACGCCTCCATACGGGGTTATTACCGATGCGGCGCCACTGATGCAGCACGCCGATGGAATTGTACTGGTTGCAAAGTTTGGGGACATTCAGTCGTATGAGCTGGAACAAACCATTGAGAAACTGCAGCAGATTCGGGCGAGAGTCATCGGAACCGTGCTGACCTCCTACAATTACAAGAAAAGCGAAGAGTACTATTATTACAATTATAACTACGATAACTACAAGGCGTACGAGGAGTACCGCAGTTCATAAGACTTTTGTGGCTCTAAAACCTCTAAACCTGAGTTCGATTAATAAAAAAAAGATGAAAAAGTCTCCCCTAACAAGGGGAGATTTCCCCATCGGGATGCCTTCGGCAAGAGGGGTGTCCCTCTTTGAAGGGGGGAAGTGAGCGGAGCGAACAGGGGGATATACACCCCACCCGGCTTCGCCGTACTCCCCTTTTTAGGGGAGACTATCCCCCTGTTTCCCCCTTTTTCAAGGGGGACTTTGATACCCCATTTTATTAATCGAACTCATGTTCTAAAATTCGAAGCCTAACGGGCAAAACCAGATTGATTCAAACTCATTTAACGGCATTTACAGAATGAAAAAAAGCGGAGCGTTTCTTTTACTACTTATTGTCTTTTCTATATCATTACAAACGAATAGTGCCAAAGCCCAGAATGTGTCTCAGTCCATGTTCAGAATGGCCGAAGGGTTTGTTCGAATTGCCGAGCCCGGCGTATTTGCTGATACAGTGAGCGTGTTCGGGGATGTAAGTTCTCCCGGCCGATATATTCTTCCCCGGCAGACCAAAATTCATGAACTCCTGGGTTATGCCCGTGGACCGGCAAATCAAAGAGCGGGGCAGGAAGCTATCTGGAATGATGTGCGTCTGGAGATTACCGTTTCTAAACTGAATCCATCCACCGGGCAAAGAACCCAGGAAACGTTCAAGTTTAAATATGATGGGGAGTATCCCGATGAGTTTACAAACATGCCCCTGGGAAATGATTACATCGTAAGCGTCCAGGTAAAACGCCCGCCGGCTTTTATCGACTATATACGAGTGGTTTCAACGGTTGCAGCCGCAACACTCACGTCTATATTTCTTATAGATAGATTGGCTGAGTAGGGAAAGTCTAGCCTTGAGGGGTTCTCTGTTCATTTTGCCTTGATGCCCCGATTCAAAAGCAGTCGGGACAGGCGGCACGAACCTCCCGAAGGGATACCTGCGGCGAAAAGATCATAACAGTCCCCAAAAAGTTTCTTCACCGGTACTTTTTGCTGTCAAAAAGTACCCAAAAACCACCGGGCTGTGCCAGTATTCACTTGCAGGGTTCCCTCCGCTATGAGATGTATAAAGCAATGGTCCACTACGCTTAGTAGTTGTAAAAGAAGATTTGGCCGGTATCCTTTATACAAACAATCTCATACGCTCCGGAAACCCTAAACGCTGCGTTCACACTGCCAAGGCCGGTTGGTTACCAGGCAGTTGCATGGTTTACAGCTCGGAAATTAAAGCATTGCTAATCAATAAAGCACTCAGCCTCCTGACTCACTCCCGCCCCCCTGACAGGACTTGACAGGCAGGGTAGATACGGTTTTCAGCCAATATCAGGAATACGATATTGATGATAATGGAAAGAGTATCACGGCCTTGATGGGTGTAGGTATAGCATGGGTTGCACTACAGCACGGGAGAAATCGCAATGAGCGCTCACTACGTGAGCATTCTCATTGTGTAACCGTGCGGGGCAAACCGTGCCCGGAAGCCATCATAGCCTTGATCTTTTCGCCGCAGGCATCCCTTCGGGAGGTTCGTTTTGCCACGAAGTGATCCCTACGGGGCATCAAGGCAAAATGAACAAGGAGATTTATTATAAACGAATGAATAGGTTTACTTACCCAAAATCTTTCCTATAACCCCTCGAAAACTCTTCGTCCGTTGATCAAATTCATTGCCTCGGGATTTTTTTGCGATGACGCTTTTGCCCCCGGGTTTCACCCGGGGCTATTGATATGTCGTACCTCCGGCGCTTGAAGGCTCTGGAACAAGTAAGGGCAGGGTAATTGAATGTGTCTATTAAAGGGGGAGATCGTGTGAGCATTCAGTAACACACGTTAGGGGTGTAGTCTTGCGCCAGGGGGCTCATCAGCCGAAATAGTCTAAAACTAAAACTTCTCAAATCTCAAATCTCAAATCTCAAGACTCCCTTTTCACGTTTCACGTTTCACCTTTCACCTTTCACCTTGAACCTTTTCCCCCCGAGGGGTCGGCACTGTCGCTCCGCTCCAGCTTCTCCCTTTTCACTTTTGCCTTTTCACTTTTCACTTCTTTCCAAAAAACTCATTTCCTCCTTCCAAATATTATAATATATTCTTCCTGCTGATGCAGACGCATATTCACGTCAAAGTTCGCGCAAAATACTTGAGCAGTCTTTTTGCAATACGCATATCGGCAATCTGAAGGTTCAGAAAAAACGATAAGGACATACAAGACTATTTTCAACGACAGCAGGTTGGAGAAACACGTTCGGTCACGGTGAGTACAGAGACCGTTAAAGTAAAATAGAATCTGTTTTAAAATAAAGAAGAAGGCATCATCAGCACGGCCGCATCATAAACGGCAGTTTAGCCGGCACAACTATCTGGTCAAAGGCAACATCGACCTTATTGTGCCATTAGTGGCATCGACGCAGCTCTTGATCGACAGCTTTAAGTGTGATTAGGATTTATAGCCATGGCCGAAATATGCAGGACTAACCTTCGACTTTGTACCCTTTATCTCCAGACCTCAGACTTAAAATATGTATGATACATTTTATTAAATAACACATGGATATAATCAAGAACATCAGGCGTTATTTAGGGATTTATCAGCGATACCTTGGCCCGCGCCTCTATATTATTTTTGGCCTTACTATGCTGGCTGCGCTGACCGAAGGATTTGGTATTGCCCTGTTGCTGCCCCTGTTGGAGGCGGTAGACGCTTCCGAGGCCGCCGACATGGATTCTAAAACGCGGTTGATGTATGATATACTCGATACCGTCGGGGTGGCCGATTCGGTGCTGGCTATTCTCGTGTTTATAGCGTTGGCGTTCCTGGGAAAGGGACTCCTTAAA
>CAZVEP010000173.1:0-3842 GCA_964625635.1 uncultured Rhodohalobacter sp. | reverse complement strand
CCAACACCCCTCGCCTTCGCTCTGCTCCGGCACTCCCCTCGAGGGGAGACTTTTTCCCAATAACGAATCAACCAATAACCATTCCTACCTTCGGTCCCTCATATACATCTCTCCTTTTCTTCCGGAGAAATGGCTGCCTGAGGTATACATTTGACCAATTTTGCCAACTGCGTTAATTCGCTCTTCCGCAAGCTGGTTCGATGCCGCGAGCGTGGTGATGTCATGTGCATCCGCGTACTCCAGGATGTCAGTCATGGTATCGTAAATGCGTGATGTTTTTCGCATGGCAAGCTCTTCGTTATATCCTTCGAGCTCACTGGAGATGTTGATGATGCCGCCGGCATTGATCACATAGTCTGGGGCGTAGATAATTCCCATTTCGTCAAGACGGGCAGCGTGTTTGGTTTCATCATCAAGAATATTATTGGCCGCCCCGGCAATCACATCGCAATTTAAAACGGGAAGCGTATCGTCATTCACCACGCCACCCAGCGCACACGGGCTAAAGATGTCGACATCGAGGCTGTATATGTCGTCCGGATCGACGAAGGTAGCTGAAAGTTCTTTGGCAAGCTTTTCTGCTTTCTGGCGGTAGATGTCGGTTACAAACAGTATTGAATTTTCCTTTGACAGATAGCGCGCCAGATGCGACGCCACATGTCCGGCACCCTGAATGGCGATCCGTTTTCCTTCAAGCGAGTCGCTGCCGTACGCCCGCTTTGCTGCAGCTTTCATGCCCATATACACGCCATAACCAGTTACGGGTGAGGGGTCACCGCTGCCGCCCATCGATTTTGGGATACCGGTGACATACTTCGTTTCCGAATAAATCCACTCCATCTCCTGCTCGGTCATGCCCACATCTTCAGCTGTGATATAGCGGCCGCCGAGACTGTCTACGAACTTTCCAAACGCCCGAAACAAGTGCTCGTTTTTATCAGTGTGGGGGTCACCAATGATGACGGCTTTTCCGCCTCCAAGATTTAAGCCTGAAATAGCAGCCTTGTAGGTCATGCCGCGCGAGAGTCGGAGAACATCGCGCATGGCTTCCTGTTCGTTTTTATACATCCACATGCGGGTGCCGCCAAGTGCAGGCCCAAGGGTGGTATTGTGCACCGCAATAATTGCCTTCAGGCCAATGTCGGGCCGTGAACACACAACGACTTGTTCATGGCCTGCTGATTCAAGACTTGAAAACAGCGGGAAATTGGTATCAGTTAACTTATTCTCTTGTTCTCTAACCTCAGTTACAGTAGACATATAGCTGATAAATTTAGTGATGATTGAACAGGTTTGGAAACGCTTCCATAAGGTATGCAATTGTGCCCGAACATTTCAAGATCAGACAAGCTTTTTATAGAATAAAAGTGAGTATTGTCTGATACATTTTTTATAATGGAGAACGGTCTCTTTCGTTACTATTCTAAATACCGGAAACCCCTGGTTTACGGAGGTGAAACTCCGATGCCTGTTCAAAGAAAAATAAATTCAACTTAAATTCATGTCATTCAGATGGATCTACGCGTCGCCTGAAAATGGAGATAAAATTTCGACCCTTGTCCGGGAGCTCAGTATCCCTGAAAACATTGCCCACTTGCTGTCGCTAAGGGGAGTGGACTCTTTTGGAAAAGCCCAGAAGTTTTTCCGGCCCGGTATCGATAACCTTCATGATCCGTTTTTAATGAAGGATATGAAGGCCGCTACTGAACGGCTGTGTCAGGCAATTCGAAATCACGAAACGGTGCTTGTATATGGCGACTATGATGTGGATGGCACCACGGCCACAAGCATTGTTTATACGTTTTTAGAAAGCTTCGGTATAACGGTGGAATATTATATACCTCATCGCTTTAAAGAAGGATACGGTATAAATCCCGACGGAATACAGCATGCAATTGATATTGGTGCAGATCTCATCGTTTCTGTCGACTGCGGCATCACGGCCATTAAAGAGGCCGAAATAGCCAAAGAGAACGGCATTGATTTGATCATTTGTGATCATCATAATGTGGGTCCTGAGCTTCCGGATGCTGTGGCAGTACTCGATCCAAAACGCCCTGACTGCGATTATCCGTTTGATGGCCTTTCCGGTGCCGGGGTCGGGTTCAAATTGATCCAGGGCACCATCAAAGAGTTGGGGCTATCTCAGACATTAGCATATAAGTTTTTGGATCTTGTGGCAGTGTCAATTGCATCAGATATTGTGCCCATTGTGGATGAAAACAGAATCTTGATGCGCGAAGGTCTGTCGATGATCAATTCCAATCCTCGCGTGGGCCTGAAAGCGTTGCTCCAGCTCATCAAAATGAAACCTGGAAATATTAGTACATCGAACATTGTGTTTTCTGTGGGGCCGCGCATCAATGCCGCAGGCAGAATGGGAGATGCGACCACAGCTGTTGAACTGATGATCGCAACTGACGAGACGGAAGCATCCCGCTACGCAAAAGAGCTTGAGTCGACCAATATGAAGCGACGCAATACCGACTCCCAAACAATGGATGAAGCGATAGAAAAGCTGGAAAATGATTTTAACATGGAAGAGCTCTCGTCGATGGTTCTGCACGATCCCGACTGGCACCTTGGCGTGATTGGAATCGTGGCTTCGCGCCTGGTGGATGCTTACTATCGTCCGGCGATCATGCTGAGCACGGTTGAAGGGAAAATCAAAGGGTCGGCCCGGTCCATAAAGGGGTTTAATATCTATGATGCACTCAAGGATTGTGAAGATTTACTGGAGCAGTTTGGCGGTCACGAGTTTGCTGCGGGCCTCACGATGGATGCCTCGAACCTGCCCGAATTCCGCGAGCGGATTGATGAAATTGCGTTTAGCTTTCTGAAAGAGAATGATTTTTCGCCGGAAATTACAATCGACAGTAAACTAAACCTGACGGATGTAAATGGGAAATTCTGGAAACTATTGAGTCAGTTCGAGCCATTTGGGCCTGGCAATCTCCGGCCAACATTTGTAAGTGAAGACGTCTGCATAGTAGGTGTTCCATCGATAGTCGGTAACGGCCATCTGAAAATGAGAGTGCGCCAGGATGATTCGGGGGTGTTTGATGCGATAGGTTTTAATATGCATGAATACATGCCAAAGCTCATCAACTGCGATGACAATAAGATTGATGTAGCCTATGTGCTCGAGGAGAATTACTGGAATGGAAAGCGTTCAATCCAGATGCGGCTCAAGGATATTCATATTGAGAACCGATAAATGTTGAACAAGGAATAACTATTGGGGGAGCTGGTGGCGGTTTATTCGTTATCGGTTATCAGGTCTCCCCTTGAGGGGAGTGGCGTAGCGTAGCGAAGCCGAGGGGTGTCGAATTTGGTTTGTTTGTGTATTCGATGAATCGTTGATTTGTTATTCTTAACACGATTCCGGGAATTAGTCCTGGAGTTCAATATTCAATATTTTTAATTCGATGTCTATTGATCCACTAAGGCCCATAAAGAAATGAATGATAAATGTGCGGGCTGATAATGATAGTATTGGCCGTTGATGAAGTTCGAATAACGAATAACGAATAACGATTTCTCTCACTATCGAAAATACGTCTTTTAGATGTAGATACTCTCTATACCAGATTAATTCAGAAAATTTGGAAGCTTTCATTGTGAAGGGTTTAAAAAGCCCTTATATTTTGCGTCTTCGCAGTAAGGGACTGTAGCTCAGTCGGTAGAGCAACGGACTGAAAATCCGTGTGTCGGCGGTTCGAATCCGCCCGGTCCCACGCGATTATAAAGCCTCAAATCGTCATGTACGGTTTGAGGCTTTTTTATATCTGAAATTTGAGGCGGATCGAACCGACGGTTCCCCCGCAGGGATGGCTTTGCCG
>CAZVEP010000172.1:0-3861 GCA_964625635.1 uncultured Rhodohalobacter sp. | reverse complement strand
ACTCCGCAAAGAGGGGAGCTTATTCATGAGCGTTGTTTGAGCTAAAAGATGGATTAAAAATTTTCACTTTTCACTTTTCCCTCCCTGACACACTATATCAAAGTATAATTTCAGCTTCTCCATTAACATTTTCCCATTCCGTTGGTTTTTTAGATAGATTTTTTTACAATTTGGTGACTAAAATAATCAAGATCAGGCTGGCGCAATGAAGAATTATTCTTTTTTGATCGGAGGTGTTTTTGCCGTTTTGGCGGCATTTTCGGTCTCCATTCTTTTTGATAACCTCTGGATAGGTTTCTCCTCAGCTTTTGGTGTGGCTGTTCTTTGGCTCTGGATGCTCGATCGGAAAATGGTAAATCGTCTGAAGGATGCCGGAAACCGGACCATAGTTCGGGTTGTTCTGATTTTGCTGGTCGGTTTGATGCTGGGTCTCTCTGTTGTTCACTATCAGCGAGCGGTTCAGCAGGATGAGACACTTACCAATATCCGGACCACTATTATTCACTCCATATCGCGGATAGAGATGGAAAAGTCGCTGCTGCTGGCGCTTCGCCACTATCATTCATTGCCGTCTGAGGAACAGACCTCGCTGGCCGATGCCTTCCAGAATCTCTACAATGAACGATTAAACACCGACGGCAGCTGGACGCCCGAAACGCCCAATGATGACGAAGACATTCAATTTACCTATTCAATTGCCTCTCCCGATTCGGTAGTCTTATCTGTTACCACGGCGTTTACAAAGGGAGAAGACCCGGAGTTTCTTAACAACAACAATCAGACGGGCCTTTACCAGGCACGGGCTGTTCTGACCGAACGGGGGGTACAATATGACCGAGAAAACTGATCAAACATCATCAAAAAAGTGGATCCCCTGGGTGATTGTGATCCTGTTGGTTGGAGCTGCCGCAGGTACACACTATTACTTTACCACTCAAACGATGATAAGTAAGAGTGCGTGGTGGAATAACCTGGTTGTTCAAATAGTGATTCCCTCTTTTGATATTTCACAGTACTCGATCATTGAGTCGATCAACCAATTTGGTGGATCAGAAACGGAGTCAGCACAATTTTGGATGTCTGCCGGAATGAGTGTGATGGGGTTTCTGATCGTCCTGATTCTTGCTCCCTGGATGCTTGTAAAAGGATATCTAAAGATGGAGAAAAGTGTCAATCCGGACAAACTGATTCCGGTTTGGTATGCCGGCGCAGCGGTGATCGTGATAGCGATCAGCTCAAATGCATATTACCTGAGTTCTTACCTGACGCAGCATAATGAAAATAAGACCAGGATCGAGGCACGCCGCGCAACGGATGAGCTTCGAAATACCATGATGAATCTTGCGTATGATGCCTCAGAGTTGATGATTCTGTCGTCAGAAAAGGATTATGGCAATGCCGGTGAAGTCTCGCTTAAGATGCTGCCTTCATACAGGGAGCTGGGACAGTTTGAGATTTCAATACAGGAGCAGCTTGGTGATTCGGTTCTGACGATTAGCGGTTCTCTCCGCGATGAAAATATGGCAAGTAAGGCCATCAGAGACCCTGTTACCATTCGCATCACTCCGAAGAAAGACGAGCTGTTCGATTATGTGAATTGAGGTGAGTGCGTTAGACAGGTCACTCATCCGGATCACGACTCACCCCCGGCGCCTCTCTACGTCGTAAAAAGCAATCCGCAAAGAAGGGAGCTCATTCACGAGCGTTGTTTGAGCTAAAAGATGGATGTAATATTTTCACCTTTCACCTTTCACCTTTCACCTTTCACGTCTCAAGTTTCCCCACTAAACTTACCCGGCCGCAGGATCTCAACATCTTCCAGATAAACGATCCCTGAATAGTTATCAAAACACTCTTCGACAACTTTACTACAAATTTTCTCTGCAACTGATTTATCACTAACGATCACTTCAATCCTGACAGTGGAGAAATCATCCACGACAGACGCGCGCTCTGAGGTGTAGTGCCTGTGATGGGCACCTTTGCCACCTGCAGGAACGACAGTGTACCCACGGGCACCACTTTTATCAATCATCTCGCAGATTTTTGATGAAAGCATTTTTTCTGCAATGATCACGATTTTTTTCGCTTTATAAAATGTCATGATAGTGTTCTCCAGGTATTATGTCACAGTTCAAATACGATTTGTGCCAATGCAATGAATAGTGGAATTCCAACCGCAATGGCTACGGGTGTTCCAACACTGGTTGATGCGCCAATATAGGAAGAAGGATTGGCTGATGGAATACCGGCTCTTAACGTGGGCGGACCAGAAATATCCGAATTTGACGATGCGATTACTGACAGGATAATCACGCCACCCGGACTAAAGCCAACCAGCAGGTGTGCGAAATATCCCAGTGCGAATGCAATAAGGCCATGCATGAGAGGGGCGAGGGCTGCATAAACGGCATACCAGTGAGCAACACTTCGCAGCTCTTTAATGCGGTCATACGCCTCCATCCCCATAATTAACATAAGGATGGATAGAAATCCCTTAAATAAGGGCTCATAAAACGAGGTTAAGACCGATTCTGAATTTGTTAGCAGACCCAGGGCCAGACCGAGCAGCAGTGCCGACAGGGCAGAGCCGCGCAGACTCTCCTTGACGATCTGCCACACGTCGACCTTCGTCTCTTTCCCTTTTCCTTTCCCATTTTCCTGTTTTTTGAGATGAATATTTGCTATCACAATCGCCAGTATTAGTGCCGGGATGTCCATGAATGGATAGAGTGCAGGAGCCCAGGCCTCAAACGCTATAGACTCCTCCTCCAGCATCACGATAGCAACGGCAAGTGTGGATGCACTCACGGCGCCAAACAAGCCCGCCGTTGCAATTCCATCTTCCTTATTGACGCCGGGCAGCAGCGAGAAGATACTGATACCCACTCTCACGATGGCTAACCCGATCAGGATGGAGAAAAACGCAGGCAGAGCCATCTCCATCAGGTTCGCTTCCCGGATCTCAATCCCGCCATTCAACCCGATCTTCATCAACAGCATGAATACTATAAATTGATAGATCGCATTAGGTATTTTCAACTTACTACCCAGGGCAGCAACCAGCATGCCGCCGATTAAAAAGCCCAGGGTTGGCGATTGAAACTGTACAATAAACCGCAGGAAGAAATCCGATATAAAGTCCATTCTGATAGTGTAAATGTTGGGTCGGCTATAAACATTTGGTGTGTTTATAACAGCATTGAACGCACATGTTTATATGCCGCGCATAAAATAATGTAAATGCGAATATATATTATCATTTGAAGAATTTATGACTAGTATAAGAGAGGTAAATGGACGAAAGGCGGGTTTTAACTTGGTGACTCGTAATTCGTAAGTCGTTAATTAGTGATTCGTGAACAGGTTGATTCGGCAAAAAGCAACGACTACACGAATTAACGTATCAACGAACAACCAACACACCAAACTCCTTTTCGAAATCAATAAAAAAATTGAACTGGGAGATACTTCGATTCCCCGTCTGATGGATGTATGATGCCTGATGTGGATTCATCGCCAGCCGGCTCGCTCAGCATGACAGGGCAGATGTTGGCGTGTAGTGCGGGTATATGTCTGCAAATCAATTTTAAACTCCGATTGACCCGCCAACTATTTTTTGTCAGAAACCCAAGCACCAAAGGTGCTCCCAAAAGAGGGTATAATTTTTGTACATGGCTTGATCTGGTGGTTCGGGACAATTAATTTCACTTTTCACTTTTCACTTTTCACTTTCACGACCAACGACTCCCCACTAAACTTAAATGGTCGCAGGATCTTAACACCTCTAGGTAAACGAATAGACGATATGTCGATGATTTCGACAGGTAATGAGTATATGTCGAAAAAATACGTATATTT
>CAZVEP010000171.1:0-3881 GCA_964625635.1 uncultured Rhodohalobacter sp. | reverse complement strand
TTTCATCCAGTTCAGTATGACAAACTCCGCAAACCGATACCTTTACAAGAACCTCCCCCTCAGCGGGTTCAGGGACAGGGATCTCTTCATATTTAAGTGGCTCCGGATTCTTTTTTAATTCTGTGATTTCATGCAGTCGCATTGCTTTCATAGTGATAACCGGTTATAAGTTAGAGATCAGTTTAATTCTTCTTATTTCTTGAGACGTTCTGCTTATTGCCTTCCCGATAAATTTATTTGCATTAATTACTCAAAAATAAGCTGTTGCCAGCCCAATAATTTATCCGTTTCTATCTAAACATTGTAAAGCAGACAACCATTTCAGATAGCACTCTGTGACTGTAATTCATCTACCAAATAAACCTCCGGCAGTGCCCATGCGTTGCTGCATTCTCCTCACTGCTTTAAGATCTCTAAAGATATGATATGCATCGGCTTCCGGCTGTTACTATCAATAAATATTTGAAATGATAAAGGCCTTAAAATTTGTTGTAGGTGATAGGATAGGTACTTAACCAGTATCAGCTTAAAAAATCAATGTCTAAAACCAGTTCTCACCGAACTGTCAACGGGCACAGATAGAAAGTATTAATCAAGCACTTTTCAAATGACTGATTTCAAGATAGAAAGAGAAAAAATGGTAAAGAGGCAGCTAGAGAGCCGTGACATAACCAATCAAAAGGTTTTGGAAGCCATGCGTATGGTGCCTCGTGAAAAATTTGTAAAAGACGGAATGGAAGAGCGTGCCTACGACGACTCCGCGCTGCCGATTGGTGCCGATCAAACCATTTCACAGCCCTACATTGTAGCTCTGACCCTGCAGGCAATTGATCCTGACGAAGGTGATGTAATCCTGGATATCGGTACGGGATCAGGATACGCAGCAGCAGTCGCTTCAGAAATTGCTGACAGCGTGATGTCGGTGGAAAGAATTGAGTCACTACATCAATTTGCCGAATCCAACCTGGAGGATGCAGGCATCAAAAATGTCCGGCTCCGGCACGGCGACGGTACGTTGGGCTGGCCGGAATTCGCTCCTTATGACGGTATTATGGTGGCTGCGGCATCTTCCGAGGTGCCGGGAAATCTTAAGGATCAGCTTAAGGTTAATGGTCACTTGGTGATCCCTGTCGGAAGCGGACTGGTTGGGCAGCAGCTGCTGCGCTACACAAAACAAGAGGATGAGAGTTTCATAAAAGAGAAAATTGCCGGTGTCCGGTTCGTGCCTCTGGTCAGCGGAAAGGAGTAGGCTCCAACTTTTAGAATATCAGGATAGAACAAAAACAATCAAGTAAAACCAGACACATTATGGCTGCTATAGTTGAAACCCGACATATTTTTATAGCCCACGGCTGGGAGAACAGTCAGCATATTCACAAATTGATTGAACTACTGGACCGGGCTGACACGTTTGATGAAGAATTTGCATATGTAAATCATGGCAACTTCGACAGAAGTGTACTCCGCGATGAGATGCTTAATGATCCGAACCTTGCGCTAAAAGAGCAGATGACCGAAACCGATGTGGTGCTGGTGATGACCGACATCTATCATGATTTTAAGGACTGGATTAACAAGGAGATAAAACTGGCCAAAGAGCTGGACTTGCCAATTATTCTGATTCGGTCCTATGAAAACCGCGAGACACCCTCTCACCTGGAAGAAAAAACAGATGAGATTGTCGTTTTTGACCCGGAAGAGATCCTCAAAGCGATCAAAAACTATGGATAACGACTTTTTACCGGGCGATCATTCACCTAATACACCTTGTTCATCCACATCATGACATTACTCTCATCTGTCGCAACAATGCCAGATTTATAAGATGCAGGTTAGTTGAAGCATAAAAGCAGTTCATGTGGCTTCGTGTGATATTCTGAATCATGTTGAAGTCATCTTTACTCAATAAACCTGAACCCACTGTAAAACATGAGTAAAAAACCTCTTCTTCATAAATACATACCTTTATTTGATTGGATAAGAAGCTACGATAAAAGTGATTTGCGTGGCGACTTGATTGCAGGAATTACAGTGGGCGTAATGCTTATCCCGCAAAGCATGGCATATGCGGTTTTAGCCGGTCTTCCCCCGGTATACGGGCTTTACGCTTCTGTTTTCCCGATGATTATTTATGGAATTTTGGGCACATCACGTGAACTCGCCGTCGGACCCGCCGCAATTATCTGTATTCTGATTGTAGCCGGGGTTTCTGAGTTCGCCGAAGTGGGTAGCGACAGATTTATTCAAATGGCAATACTCACAGCATTCGGGGTAGGCATACTTCAGCTTGCAATGGGAGTGCTGAAGATGGGTTTCATCGTAAACTTTCTTTCACATCCTGTGAATAGCGGGTTTATTTCTGCCTCCGCACTCATCATAGCGGTGAGTCAGCTTGGATCCCTTCTTGGTTTGGATCTCGAAAAATCAGCCAAGGTGTACGAAACAGCTGCTGAAGTGGCATTGAGTATAGGTGATATACATCCCGCCACTGCCCTCTTGGGGGTAGTGTCCCTGATTTTTCTGATAGGTTTCAAATATTGGAAAAAACGATTCCCGGCAGCTCTTGTTGTCGTAGCAGCAGGTATCATGTTTACCTGGCTTTTTAACCTGGACACCAGTGGCGTATCTATTGTGGGCAGTATACCGGAGGGAATGCCGTCTTTGAGCACCTCTTTTATAAATATCAGTGACCTCCAGCAGCTGATTCCGCTGATTTTAATTATCTCCCTCGTCGCCTATGTGCAATCCATCGCAATAGCCAAACTGATGGCCAGTAAAAAGGGGTACAGGATCGATTCAAACCAGGAACTTATCGCTCTGGGCGCAGCAAACATCGGAGGAGCATTTTTCCAGGCATTCCCCACGACCGGGGGCTTTTCAAAAACAGCTGTCAACGAACAGAGCGGCGGCAAGTCGGGGATCTCTGCTATCACAACAGCCGTTCTGATAGGATTGACACTACTCTTTTTAACCCCCCTCTTTTATTATCTGCCAAAAGCGATACTGGCAGCGATCATCATAAGTGCTGTGGTCGGGCTTTTTGATTTAAGGAGGATGGTTTATCTCTGGCGGGCCGACAAGCGGGATCTGAGCATGCTTCTGATCACCTTTTTTGCCACGATCATCATAGGAATTGAAGAGGGAATCGCTATCGGTGTGGTCATCTCCGTGATTACCGTTGTTTACAGCACAACCAGGCCCCCGACTGCTGAACTCGGAAGGCTGGGCGACACCAGGAATTTCAGAAATGTGAACCGCTACCATTCGGCCACCACATGGGAGGACATTCTGGTTTATCGTTTTGATTCCGCGCTTTATTTTGCGAATGTTGAGTATTTCCAGGATTCGCTTGAAAATCTTATTCAGGATAAAGGCGAGGAGAATCTTAACCTGGTCATTCTCGATGCCAGGTCGATAAACAGCATTGACTCTACCGGTGTACATATTCTTAAATTCATCATCAAGGGGCTCAGAGACAGAGAGATTGATATCTACATCGCAGGGGCTATTGGGCCTGTGAGCAAGATGCTGAAAAAGACAGAAATCGTTGATATGGTCGGGGAAGACCATTTCTTTTTTGATGTTCCCAGTGCTGTGGAGCATTACCAATCCGGCGAATCATCGGCAACCGATCATGATTATTCTCCTCTGTATTCGGATGAATGACGGTTGGGTTCCTCTGGAATAAGTCCGGTGGGTTAAAAATTATTTAATTCTTACCCATCCAGTGTCTCTGGAGCAAATAAAAAAGTCTTCTTATGTAGGTTTCGCGGCTGACAAACCCATACAGACTCAAACCACATGGAAACCATTAATATTGCCGATGAACCGTTCAAGATTAAATGACCAACCTTTAAAAGTAAGACAGCGTATTCCATGAC
>CAZVEP010000170.1:0-3910 GCA_964625635.1 uncultured Rhodohalobacter sp. | reverse complement strand
CGATAGTGGAACGGGTAAGGATGAGCTCGCCAACTGCCTGAAAGTCAAAATCCTGCCGATCAAAACTCATAAAGTGAGGGTGACCAAATGATCGACCGCCACCGTTTGGACCGTTACTTGGCCGTACACTTGGACGATATGGTGGAGCGGGTTTTTGCTCACGACACTCTGCCATGAAATTTTCCTCGACCTGTTCCTTTTCCTCGTCGCTGAGCTCCTCGTCGGCAGCCTCGTAAGCTTGATAAAGGGTATTAGCCTCATTCAGAAGACCAATGCCAGTGGCTGCAAGGCAAGGCGTTCCGAACGTGACACCACATATGGCCGCAGTGCCAATACCGATGACAAGACCTTGGGCGACATTGGTTGGATTGACTAAATTACGCCCCGTCTCAACTATTATCGACCGATCTTCATCTATTTGATTTCGGATATCCTCTGCCGACACATTCAGTTCAGGCTTTACGTTGTTACACGACGACCCTTCATTCAATGAGGCTATATTGGTCGGAGGATTATTTGAGAAGGAGGCGGATCGCATCCCTGCCGTTTTCTGGTTCAAGTTAGCTGCCGTCTCTAAAAATTCAGTAATCATCCCGGAGAGCAGCAGGGGCTTCGATTCGTTAAAATCGCCGGTGCGCGCAAAGTCGTTTTCAATAGAAAGGGCAGCGATTTCGACTTCGATGGAATCGGCAAGAGGCCTCGGCGAGCTAGGATCCGACGGTGTAATCTGGATACTTAGCGTATTTGTGGTCCGCGCCGGGAGCCGATAGTACCAGAGAGGCAGCAACGTGTGGCCCTCTCCCTCCATGTTAAAATATGGGTTAAGCTCCTCGAGACCTTCCCGTACGTCTGAATCCAAAGCTCCTGGATCGACCCAGTTCTCCACGGCCGTGCCGAGCATCTGATTCCGGGCCACGCTGATATTAGCCTCTTGAGGCACGCGAACGAAGAGCATGACATCGTGAATATCCGTATTGCTTCTATTGCCGAAGTTGATGTTCACCGTGGTAGACTGGCCACCCAAAATGTTATTGGCTCCCTGAATCTCGGCCCACACCTCCGGCTCCTCGCCTTCCACGATGGTAAACGCACCTTCGAGCGTTTGTGATATTTCTCCGGGACCGGTCAACACGAAATCCCAGGTTCCCGTCGACTGATCCGTCAGATCAAAGCGTACCTCAAGTTCGGTCCCGTTGTCAGCGACGAGAAGCGTCTGCCCCACAATGTCAGCTTGACCGTCTTGGGTTAGCTTAGCGCTATAGTCTCCGGTCAAATCACTGCCAAGCACGGTGATTGTCGTGGGGCCCAAATTCCCGGCCCGCTGGGGGTTAATAGCAAGATCGCCGGAGACTGAACAGTCCTTGCCTTCATCGATAATATCCCAGCCATACTGATCAATAATCGTCTGCCGTTCCTCCGTGGCTCCGCAGTAGTTGAGACCCCGGGCGCCTAACGTGACATTTGACTGCAATGATCGCTCGGACCAGCCTATCAGAGTGCCGTCGTAATTGATTGCCGACAGGTCTGTCTCGTTTAGTATTCCATCCATCTGCCCAACATTGCTCACATCCCAGCTTCCTAAACTCTGATTGAAATTCTCGG
Organism: uncultured Rhodohalobacter sp.; assembly: GCA_964625635.1. Classification (GTDB taxonomy): domain Bacteria; phylum Bacteroidota; class Rhodothermia; order Balneolales; family Balneolaceae; genus SW132. The sequence continues at coordinate 2,308 of CAZVEP010000170.1, read as the reverse complement.
CTCCTGCAAACATATCTTCCATTGTAAACACGTTTGAGACACTCCACCCCCCGATATCCTGGTTAAAGCTCCTGGCTCCGCTAAACATTCTTTCCATGCGCTCAACGCTTGAAACATCCCAGTTTCCGATATCCTGATTGAAACTCTCGGCACGTAACATACCGTTCATGTTGGTAACACTCGATACGTCCCAACCCCCGATTTCTCCATTGAATGAATCAGCTCCCAAAAACATATTGTTCATGTTTCTGACATTCGATACATCCCAGGAACTGATGTCCCGATTAAAGTTCACAGCACCAATAAACATGTTACTCATATTGCGGACGTTTTGCGGATTCCACCCGCTAAGGTCTCCGTTGAATAATTCAGCACTTGAAAACATGCCCTCCATTGTGGTAACGCTGGAGACGTCCCATGAGCCGAGGTCCCGGTTAAAGCTAAAGGCATTTTTAAACATTTCAGTCATATCGGTGACGCTCATCGGATTCCACCCGTTGAGGCCCCCGTTGAAAGTCTCGGCATTCTCGAACATCCGTCTCATCGTTTCAACGCTGGATACATCCCAGCTGCCGAGGTCCTGGTTGAATGATGTGGCGTTCCGGAACATGAACTCCATGTTGGTGACGTTTTGCGGATTCCATCCACTGATATCCCTGTTGAATGAGGTGGCGTTCTCAAACATGCCTGTCATGGTAGTAACATTCTCCGGGTTCCACCCGCTGAGGTCTCCATTGAAGGACTCGGCGCTCGAAAACATGTTCGCCATATTTTCAACGCCGGAGACATCCCAGGAACTGAGGGTTTGATTAAATGCGCTTTTCATGAAACTTGTTGCTCTGAACATACTTCTCATATTGGTGACATTCGAAACGTCCCAGGTACTGATGTCCCCATTGAAAACCTCAGCATCTGAAAACATGTTCACCATCGTAGTTACACTGGAAACGTTCCAGTTACTGAGATCCTGATTGAAGTTCAAGGCACCGGAAAACATGGAAGTCATATCGGTGACGTTCTGCGGATTCCACCCGTTGAGGTCCCCGTTGAACGACTCGGCGTCCTGGAACATACCCGCCATGGTTTCGACACTGGAGACGTCCCAAGAACTGAGGTCCTGATTAAAATTAAGGGCACCTGTAAACATACTTCTCATATCGCTAACGTTCTGTGGATTCCACTCGCTTAAGTCTCTGTTGAACGACTCGGTACCTAAAAACATGCTCGCCATTGTTGTCACACTGGAGACGTCCCAGGAACTGAGAGCCTGATTGAAATTCACGGCACCGGAAAACATGCTGCTCATATCGGTGACGTTCTGCGGATTCCATCCGCTGAGGTCTCCGTTGAACGACTCGGCATCGGAAAACATGCTCGCCATGGTAGTCACACTGGAGACATCCCAGGAACTGAGGCCCTGATTGAAGTTCACGGCAAAGGAAAACATTTCGCTCATGTCGGTTACGTTCGAGACGTTCCATCCGCTAAGATCTCCGTTGAATGAACTCGCACCTGAAAACATGTCCGCCATAACGGTTACACTTGATACATTCCAGTTTCCAAGATCTTGATTAAATGAGTCTGCGCCTGAAAACATACTTTCCATGGTGGAGACATTCTCCGGATTCCATCCGCTGATATTTCCATTGAACGTCGAAGCATCTGAAAACATAAATGCCATTGTTGTTACACCGGAGACATCCCAGGAACTAAGGTCACTATTGAAACTCCTCGCATCAGAAAACATGCTGTTCATATCCGAGACGTTTGAGACATTCCATCCACTGAGATCTGCATTAAATGCATCGGCACCATCAAACATTTCTGCCATGCTAGTTACGCTGGAGACATCCCAGGAGCTAAGACCCTGATTAAAATTGCCGGCGCTGTGAAACATGCTGCTCATATCGGTGACGCTGCCGGTGTTCCACCCGCTGATGTCCCCGTTGAAGTCTTCGGCATCTTGGAACATGTCTGCCATCGTCGTAACACCGGAGACGTCCCAGGAATTTAAATTCTGATTGAAGAACACGGCATCCTCAAATATTCTACTCATATCAGTGACATTGCTGACGTCCCAATGACTGATGTCAGCATTCATCTCAGAATCCCAAAACATAGCCTGCATGCTTGTAACCCTGGAGAGGTCCGGTGCATCACTAGCCGAGATATTCAGGTTCGAGGTTCCAACAAAGGCTTCTTCCATGGTCGACCATTCAATATCACCCCACTGCTCCACGTCCAATATCTTTCCACTACCGCCTCCCTGTCCAAACACAATTCGCGTGAAGTTGCCGCTGATCTCTAC
>CAZVEP010000169.1:0-3945 GCA_964625635.1 uncultured Rhodohalobacter sp. | reverse complement strand
AAACTGGAACCACCGTAACCATCGAAATTGAAGACAATGGGCCCGGTATACCCGACGACATGAAGGACAAAATCCTGCAGCCGTTTTTTACGACTAAGAAAGGAACCGCCGGAACCGGGTTAGGACTTAGTATCACAAATGATATCGTAAAGGCTCATGGGGGTAGTTTGGAAATCGTAACAAAACCACAAAAAGGCTCAACTTTTATCATATCACTAAATCAGGAAGCATGATTATGAAATCTCTCTTTCTAAGTTGTGTTCTTTGGGCCGTATTGTGGTCTCTTTCTATACAATATGCAACCGCTCAGGATTCTCAAATTGCGATTGGGGAAATTGAGAATACACCTCTGCTTCTTAATCAGGAAGCTGAAGCCCCGGAACTCGGTCCAATTAAGGTTGTTCCTATTGGTTCTCCCGGAACGGCGATTGCTGAGGATATTTATGGTTTCATGTGGTTTGGAGGCAATTCCGGACTCTATCGTTACGACGGAACCGAGATGATACGATTTCAGCGTGAACCATATGATTCTTCCTCCCTGTCAGAAACCTGGGTTGAAAGCTTGCATGCCGGATCTGATGGCACACTTTGGGTCGGTACGTTTGGCGGAGGACTGAACCGCTTTAACCCGGAGACAGAAACGTTTATGCACTTCAGACATGAAGCCGGTAATCCATTAAGCCTCAGCCAGGATACTGTAACGGTTCTTCTGGAAGACAGCCGGGGGGTACTGTGGGTTGGTACCCATGGCGGACTCAACCGGTTCAACAAATCAACCGAAACATTTACTCGCTTCCAGCACGATCCTGAGGATTCAACCAGCATCAGCAATAATCAAATTCGGGCAATATATGAGGACTCCAATGGGGCCATATGGATTGGAACCGGCAGCCCGGCACCCTCGGAAACCCCGGTTGGAGAAGGCGGATTGAATCGTTTCAACTCTGAAACTCAGAGCTTCACCCGATATATGCACGATCCGGATGATCCGTCATCCCTCCTCAATAATAAAGTGATGAGTATTTACGAGGATACCCGTGGAATGTTCTGGGTTGGCACCATGGGAGATGGCCTGCATACGATGGATCGCGAAACGGGTCGTTTCACTCGATATAGCAACGATCCAGGTGATCCTTTAACGTTAAGCGTCCCTATTCCTGGTAACAATATTGAATTACAAGAGGATTGTATAGGATTTGGATGCGGTGGAGTTGGCTTTATTTATGAAGACAGGGAGGGAGTGTTATGGATTGGAGGAATTAATTCTGGAGTAAAACGTTATCAGCCGGGAACCGGTGCTATTAGTTTGCATAATTTTGAAAACAGCAATTTTATTCCAAATGCAATCTGGTCTGCTCATCAATCACAGGACGGAACATTGTGGATTGGCGGGTGGGGCGGCGCTTTTAAAGTCTCAGCCTCCGTAAATTCATTTCCATTACTCACAACCTCTGATGAGACTTTTGTATCCTCTATTTCTGAAGATCAAGATTCGGGACTATGGTTTTCAACGTTATTCGATGGCCTGTTTCATATCGATCGGACAAATAGCAAATTCAATCAATATCAGGCACAACAGAATGTTCCGAACACTCTTCTTTCAGATTTTACCAGCGAAATACATATTGATTCTTCAGGAGATTTATGGATCCTGTACAATTATGGGGGGATTACCCACTTCGATCGGTCAGAAGAGACATTCAACCATCTATTTACGGATGAGAGTGAGAATTCACTAAGTATCGTTCCAAAGAATGAGTTGTTAAGTGATCGAAATGATCAGTTATGGGTGAGTACATTTGGGGATGGGATCTATCTACTTGATCCAACATCTGAAACGATCCTAGGGAATTTTATACATGATCCAAATGCCCCGAACAGTTTAAGTGACAACAGAGTCATTGAAATAAAAGAAGACCATGATGGCAATTTATGGGTTGGAACTGAGAATGGCCTCAACTTCATTGACTTTGATGAATTCAACCGGTCTGGTGAAATATCGTTTCGAAGATACCTTCCGGGAAGGTCTATAGGCCCCATTTTGGAAGACGATGATGGAACCATCTGGGTTGGGACCTGGGGAAATGGATTGTTGCGATTCGATCCTGAAACGGGTGAATCAGATCAATTTACCACTGATGATGGGCTTCCGGCTAACACGGTTTCTGCCATTCTACAGGATGATGATGGATTTATCTGGGTAAGCACGGTTGAAGGCCAGCCCCAGTCCCCTCAAAACGGGAGTCTCAGCAGGTTCAATCCGGCCTCAATCTCTTTTGCAAACTTCACAAGCCAGGATGGGCTGCCCGATATCGGTTTTTCCATGTCTGCTTTAAAATCATCCGACGGGTTGCTTTTTTTTGGAGGGATCGGCGGTTTGACATTTTTTGATCCCTCCCTGATTCAGGATCCCGTCTATGAATCTCCAAAAATTGTGTTAACAGGTCTTCATATTTCAAATGAACAGATTACTCCTGAAACCAGCGATCTGATAACCCGTCCAATGTATCTTGAAGATTCACTTGAATTGTCGCACGATCAGAATGATGTGACCATTGATTACAAAGCGTTTGCCTACATCAATTCAGATCAGGTACAATACCAGTACAAACTTGAGCCTTATGACTCGGAATGGGTCTCTGCAAGATCTCAACAAAGTGCCCGATACTCACAGCTGTCTCCGGGCGACTACGTCTTTCTGGTTAGAACTGTGGATAGCCGGGGTGGATTCAACACGGAAGAGGCAACAATGGCTATAACGATTTTTCCCCCATGGTGGCAAACCTGGTGGGCGTACGGATTTTATGCATTGATGTTGGCCTTCGGAGTTTTTGTTGTTGACCGATTTCAGCGCAGAAGACTGATCTCAAAAGAGAGAGAACGAGCCCGCGAAAGAGAGCTGGAACAGGAGAAAAAATACTCAAAACAGTTACAAGACGCCTACTCTGAGTTGGAAGATTCACTTCAAAAGCTAAAAGCTGCTCAAGACCAACTTATTCAGCAGGAAAAGCTCGCATCCCTGGGGCAGCTCACCGCCGGTATTGCGCATGAGATAAAGAACCCACTGAATTTTGTGAATAATTTCTCAGATTTAAGTGAAGAGATGATTCAAGAGCTTATAAATGCCATGAAAGATGGTGATTTAGATGAAGCGGAAGAGTTAGCGAATGATATTTCTAAAAATCTTCAAAAAATTCAAGAGCACGGGACCCGCGCTGATTCCATCGTGAAGTCCATGTTGCAACACAGCCGCGGCGGGGATGGTAAGGCGGAGCCCACGCCACTGAACCCCCTCATCAAAGAGTACGTCAACCTTGCCTTTCACGGGATGAAAGCCGGGGAAGATCCTATTAATGTAGATATTGACCTGCAGCTGGATGATGAAGTTGGCGAGGTGCCGCTTGTAGCTGAGGATTTTAGCCGTGTGATTTTGAACATTACTAATAATGCGTTTGATGCGATGCGAAGCAAGCTGACAGAAGACGGAGGACCGGGGACCGGAGAAAAATCTCCCCTTGAGGGGAGTGGCGATCCCGAAAGCTTTCGGGAGAAGCGAGGGGTGTCCTCTATGGAAGATTACCAGCCTAAACTCACCGTCCGAACCCATCAAACCGACAAATCTGTCACCATCGACATCGAAGACAATGGGCCCGGTATACCCGACGACATGAAGGACAAAATACTTCTGCCGTTTTTTACCACAAAAAAGGGAACTGCAGGAACCGGACTTGGGCTCAGTATCACAAACGATATTGTGAAGGCTCATGGTGGCAAGATGACGGCAACAAATATGGAAGAATCGGGAGCCCGGTTTACAATTAATCTTCCTGCATCATGAAAAACGAAAACACAGCAAAAGATTTTGACGGACGATCGGTCTATGAGAGAACGACCGCGGTCTTCTTCGATTCTAATCCTGTTGAAGATCTGAATGAAACCGTACAC
>CAZVEP010000168.1:0-3950 GCA_964625635.1 uncultured Rhodohalobacter sp. | reverse complement strand
TTTTAGATACCATATCAGAATTCTGAAAATTTCAGACAGATGGATATTGTATCTGATTTAAGTACGCAAACGAAAAAATGCAATGTCTGCCATCTCAGTTTTCTATACTCAGAAACACACCCATAGGTGTAAAAAGCAATGGGCCACTGTTTTTACATCCTTTTCCCTTTTCCAGAGACTGTGAGAAATTGGAGGGGCAATTTCCGATAAACCTAACTTTTATTAGCTCTTGAATTTGTTTCAAAGCGCCCCTCTCTGTCAAGTCCCGCCAGGGCGCGATAGGGAAGGGACGGGGCGAGGGTCAAAAAGACTGGAAGTGCCGCGTAACGCTCTTCCGGTTTTGCAGATTTCGAAAAGATACAGCGATGCCTGGCCGTAGAAAATCACCGCATCACAAAGATTGAAACATTTTTTTACGCACTCGTCGTCAAAAGTGTGTATTTTAAGACAATTGACTCTCAAATTATTTTCCGATTATGCTGCTATCAAAATCTTGTGTATATGGCCTGCGCGCCACGCTTTACCTGGCGATGAAAGACCGTGAAGAGTTTACTCCTATAAAAAAACTGAGTGATAAGCTTGAAATCTCATTTCACTTTTTGACGAAAATTCTTCAGCAGCTGACGGCAGACGGCATGCTGGAATCATTTAAGGGACCTAATGGTGGAGTACGCCTCACTAAGCCGGGCGATAAAATAGCACTTGTGGATGTTGTGTTGGCTATTGACGGACCGAAACTGCTCACAGAATGTGCTCTGGGCCTTCCGGGCTGCGGACTTAAAAACCCCTGTCCGCTGCACGATCAATGGGCCAAGACACGGGATAAGATCAGGGATATGCTGCAAAGAACATCGCTGAAAGATCTTGCAGAAAAAGGCAAGGCTGAAAATCTGAGACTGACGGATGATGGAGACTTTGAATCGTTACTAAAAGATTGATGTCAGGAGGTTTACGATGCTGGCAAATAATGATGAGCTGTTTCAACTGATACAAAAATATAATGTACCGGGCCCTAGATACACGTCTTATCCTACGGCCATTCAGTTTAGTGAAGATTTTGATCCCGGGGATATCGAATTACGATTGATGAAAAGCCGGTCGACCGGCCAGCCGCTTTCGCTATACATTCATATCCCATTTTGCTTTTCACTCTGCTGGTATTGTGGATGTACAAAAATAGTGACCCGTGATCAGAGCCGGGGTGATCTTTATCTAAACTACCTGGATAAGGAATCGGCATTGGTTGTAAAAGATCTAAAGAAGGCACCATCCCTGAAACAGATCCATTTCGGCGGTGGAACACCCACATTTCTCACCCCCGATCAGCTTCGCCGTCTCGGATGGATCATTCAAAAACACTTCGATATTCATCCCGAAGTAGAATTTAGCGTTGAGATAGACCCAAGGAAATGCACTGAAGAACATATCGCTGCCCTCTCAGAGATCGGGGTAAACCGGGCTTCTCTCGGGGTCCAGGATACGAACAGTGAGGTGCAGGAGGCAATCCACCGGATTCAGCCGTTTGAGCAAACAAAACATGTAGCCAGACTTTTGGGGGATTATGGTATTTTTGATATCAATTGTGATCTGATTTACGGGCTGCCGCGCCAAACAACAGACACATTTCGTCAAACGATAGCGGATGTATCATCTCTAAATCCCGATCGGCTGGCAGTTTACAGCTACGCCCATATGCCTGGCATCATGCCGGCGCAAAAACTTCTGAATGAAGCCGAATTTCCATCACCTGAAGAGAAACTGTCTATGCTCACTATGGCAGTAAATCTTTTGCCTGAACACGGGTATCGATACATCGGAATGGATCATTTTGCAAGAGAAGATGATGAACTCTGCAAAGCACTCGATGAAGGAACCCTTCACCGGAACTTCCAGGGATATAGTACTAATGCAGAGCTTGACATGGTTGCTTTGGGTATGTCGGGCATCTCAATGGGGGAATCATTGTATGTTCAGAATGCAAAAAATATAGGCAACTACTATGATATTCTGGACAGTGGCCGGCTGCCGGTTCAAAAAGTGCTGGAGCTGAACGATGAAGATAAAGTACGGCGTGACATTATTATGCGCATCATGTGCCGCGGAGAAATTGATTACGACGACCTGGCAAAAAAAATGGGTATTGATTTTAGATCTGAATTTAGCCGCGAACTGAATTCGATTGATTCCCTTGAAGCCGATGGTTTATTAATCAAAAGCCAAAAAGGATTTAAGGTTACGAAAATGGGCCGGTTGTTTCTGAGAAACATAGCCATGGTTTTTGATGCATACCAGACGAATAAAACAGGCCGGCAAGTGTACTCAAAGACGGTCTAGAACGTTATAAATATCTTGATGTAACTGAAGAATTTGTCTCAATTTCTATAAATGCATTACTCAAAATAATAGCCGCTATGAGAATTAAACTTTACTTCTATGTGCTGCTGGCGTTTCTTGCTTTAGGTCATTCGGCAACTGTATTCTCCCAGACTTCAGGCTCACCAGATTCTGAAATAAGCAAACAGCTGGAAAGTGCGGACGACCTTCATATGTCTGGTGAAGAGCAAGAAAGCCTGAAAACATATGAAGAGGTATTAGCAAAGGATCCTGACAATATCACAGCCCTTTGGAATTCATCGGTTCTGCATGCGAAAATAGGCTATCGAAAAGAGAGTGAAGAAGAGATGAGGCCTCACTTTAAAACTGCTGTTGACCTTGCTGAAAAGGCCGTAAACAGTCATCCCGATAACGGTTATGCTTATTACGCGATGGCGGTTGCCATGGGAAGAATGACGGAGGTTATGGGGCCGGGCGATAAGATAAATGCGTCGCGTAAAGTGAAACAGAACGTTGATAAAGCGACGGACCTTATTCCAGATTTTGCGCCTGTCTGGCATCTCTACGGTGTTTGGCATTCAGATGTGGCAAATATGAGTGGAGCGTTGAAAGCTGCTGCCGGTCTTTTTTCAAGTGGAATTCCAGATGCAAGTAATGAAAAAGCTGAAGAGTATCTAAAGAAGGCTATCTCTATGGATAAAGATAATATTCTGTTCCATCTCGATTTAGCAAAACACTATCTGAAAGTTGATCAGCCTGAGAAAGCCAAACCTTTACTGGAAGAGATCATAACTATCGAACCACAGATGAAAGATGATCCTAAATACATTAATGAAGCAAAAGAGCTTCTGGAAAATGTAGATGGGTAAACAGGCAGATCCTGAGAACTGGATTTCATTTCAAATGGTAGCTCTGCTCAATGATTTGATGCTAATAAATTTTTAAGTTTAAAGAAGCCAGATGAATAGAAAAACGTGATTGAAAATGGAGAAGAATCATTTTTCAGTGTCAGCGCCTCTCTATTCTTAATTATTAATTATTAAACCTGCATTAAAATGAAAAAGAACATGGGCACAGCAGATCGTACAATCAGAACACTTCTTGCGGTTGTTTTCGCGGTTTTATACGCTACTAACGTCATAACAGGAACATTGGGCATTGTTCTTCTGGTACTGTCCGTCGTATTCCTACTTACCAGCTTTATCAGCTTTTGTCCACTGTATGCTCCATTCGGTCTTAGAACCTGTTCAGCGGAAAAAGAGTAAAAGCGGTACAATAATTATTTCAAAAAAGGAGCTATACCTTGATATCATGGATATTCTGTGGGCAGCATCCGGTTAAAAAACACCTCTGCAATTCTCTTTCAGTGAAACGGTGATTCGGTCTACTTCGGTGGCACCGTCAGGAATTTCGTCGATATTTAGACCGGGATACGAGAGAGCATCTTTCCACTCTTGTATAGTTTCTGAAAAATACTGTGAAGCAGTGGAATCTGTTTCAAAAGCAATGATGTCATAATTCTCACCCTTATCACCGCCAAACCGGGTAATGACCTGCCACTCACCATTTCGTTTATACGATGTGTTGGTGTGATCTGATTGTGGATAGAAAAACTG
>CAZVEP010000167.1:0-3997 GCA_964625635.1 uncultured Rhodohalobacter sp. | reverse complement strand
ATAGGAATTCTCATTGCGCTACAGGTTAATAACTGGAATGAAAACCGAATTCAAAAAAACGAAGAAATCTTTTATCTGCAAAAGCTTCATCAAAGTATCACGCAGGATACCGCGACATATAATAATGTCATTGAATTATTGAATGAGGCAATTGATCAGGTATCCGTTATCGAAAATGAATTATATGAAGCCGACAGGCAGACCTTCAGTGTGGATATTACAAGAACTCTCCTAAGTACATATCACCGGCCACTCGAACGCTCAACATGGGATAACCTGATTTCAACGGGAAAAATATCCCTGATACGGAATAATTCGGTCTCTGAATCGCTCTTTCAGTATTATTACGGCTACGAAGAGAATGTTCAGATATGGAATCAGGCGCATACACACTATACAAGAGAGATCATTGCTCCTTTTCTTATGGAATTCGATGACACCAGCTGGGAAGCCTTTAACATTGCCAATGATAATTTTTGGGGTGACGTACCCGCAATGATGCAAAAAAATATCGGTGAATATCGTGACGAGGCGCTTTTCAGAAATATTCTGAGATTCAAAACCTCAACCATGAAATCTGTGAAACAAACCTATATTGATAATTTACAAATGGCCGGTTCCTTAATGACCCTGATTGAACAGGAATTGGAAAACTCAGCTGAATGATTCACATCTTCCGACATATACGTAAAACGCTTATGCAACAGAACAAAATCAGAACCTATATCACGTATGCTTTAGGTGAAATTATATTGGTTGTTTTTGGGATCCTGATCGCCCTCCAGGTAAATAACTGGAATCAGGAAAGATTGGATTCGAAAGTATCTGCGGAATTTACCAACAGGCTTTTAGGGGACATGCAATTGGAGAGAAGAATACTGGGATATGTTGATAATTATCTGACTCAGGTTGAAAAGAATGCCAAAGCAGCCATTACAGTCTATGAAAGAGAAGCTGTCGAAGGAATGTTGACAGATAGCGAGTTCCTGATCAGTTTATATCAGGCCAGCCAGATCTATGATCCTAACCAGATAAGTGCTACCTATCAGGAAATGATTTCTTCCGGACAGATCGGTATGATCAAGAATGAAGAACTCCGAAACCGAATCATTATTTACTATGATAATGACTGGTCAAAGGCAGATGTTTTTGCTAATGAAAGTCCATACAGAGAGAGTGTAAGAAAGGAAATTCCAAGTGCTATTCAATCTGAAATCAGAGAAATATGTGGGGATCAATATGTGAAGGTAGGCGAAAGTGCAGAGGTTATACTTCCGGAAGAATGTGACCTTACCTTTGATAAAGAAATCGCAGCCAAAACTGCTACTGATATCTTACAGAACACAGCTTTGAGAAGTGATCTAAGATTTCATATTGGAAATCTATATGCACAATTACAGATGGTGAGGACCTATAAACAGAACATTGATGGAATAATGGCGTTATTGGGGGAAAATTAATGCTCCGGTTCTTCCGACATATCCGAAAATCACTCATGGAACAAAATAAAGTCCGTACTTATATCTTTTATTCCATCGGTGAAATAGCCCTGGTTATGGTAGGTATATTACTTGCTCTTCAGGTTAGTAACTGGAATCAGCAGAACTATGAGCGGGATCTGGAGGGAAAATACCTGCAGGAACTGATGGAAGATTTTAAAGAAAATAAGCGTAATGCAGATCGGGTGATCGGCGTCGTAGACCGGATCCTGCCTGCCTTAATTTCTCTGCTTGAGCAATCGGCTTTGGAGGCTCCCGATCTATCTCTTGATTCACTGAATACCTGGTATAAGGAAATGAACATAATGCCCACCTTCCGAAGTACCGACCGCGCTTATACGAATATTACCGGAAGCGGTGAATTAAAGATCATCAGTAATGATGACATCAAATACGCGATGGCCATGTACTACTCTCGTCTGGAGGTATTGAGACTGGTTCAGAACACCCACGAACTGGAATTGGTTGAAACCTTTCAGCCTTACATCATCGAGAATATGGATTTTCAGGCGGTGCATGCAGAAAGAGTGGATGAATACCCTCTCCCGGATCCTGTTGATGAAGCTGCTATTTTAGAAGTGTTACACACAAGAGAATTCCGGAATATTCTCACCGCTAAATGGACTATATCGACGGATCTTTTAAATCAATTTCGTGAGATAAATATTCTGATTGATGATGTAATTAAACTAATTGAAGAAGAACTGAATCAGGAGAATAACTAGCATGCTCCGATTCTTCCGCCAACTTCGTAAAGACCAGCTTATGTCTGATAAAACAAGAAAGTATTTTTTTTATGCTGTAGGAGAAATTCTATTGGTTGTAATTGGAATACTAATTGCACTTCAGGTCAATAATTGGAATGAGAAAAGATTAGCTAACGATAATGAAATCGACCTTTTTGAGAATGCACTTCTGGACTTAAGACAAGAAAAAAGCACGACAGAAACTCAAATCAGATGGTTTAAAAATTTTCAGGACGTCCATTTTGAGATATATAAACAAACAAAAGATAGTTCTGCCTATAATCCGGACTTAGATTACAACAGCTTGATATGGACGAATATTTTTCGCCCACTGATTCAAGAAAATTACGGAAATAAGGTTGGCGGAATAACCAACGAAACTATTCAGGCGCTTTTTCGAGACCTAATTTGGAGAGAAAAACTAACATCAGAAGCAATGGTGGAATGGAATGACTTCAAATTAAATGTTTTAAGGCCTTTTTTTGCCAAATACGGAATTAATAATACTGAATCCACATTTGATCACGAGCCTTATGAATTTATGTCTATGGATGAAATCTCTTTATTAGACTATGAAAAATTAAAATCTCGATATGGAACCGAAGAATTTGACCAAATTCTTTACAATTCACGACACAAAGCATCTTGGGTTATACATTGCCTTAATAATATGAAAATAGCCAATGAAAAAGTTACTTCGGCTTTGAACTTTTATATCACTGGAGAAATTGGAAGTTTGAAAACTATTGAACCATTGAAATCATATTATTAAGAGAATTATAAATGCAAGACAATGAATATAGTGCATTATCATTCGTCTCCTGCCTGCAAAAAATCTTTTCGTAATTTCTACTCGGTTTGTGTTTGCGATTTCAGTTGCTGAAAACACTCAACAAAATCATACATAAAACTTTTAAACAGCCATCTTTAAGAAGATTTTTAAATAAGAACATTTTCAAGAGTACATAGTTTTCCATCGCCTAAGTGATGTTCACTCTTTACTCCATTGTGCACTATACCTGTTTCCCCTAACAATAGTGTGGTCGGTTAGTTGATGATTATCCGCTAAATCGACTCTAAACCATTTTTCTTTTTCATTCAGCCTGCCATTTACATCTGAAAAAGACATTGCCCAATTCCCGTCACTGTCTCTCTGACAGTGAGATAGTGAGCAATTTTTCAAACATAATTTTCCATTCTAAAAAAGAAGGCACCCGCCTTCTTTCCCAAAACCTGTCAGCCCTGTTTGCTGTTTACGGCCTCAGTGAACTCTTCAAAATCAGGCCGATTTTCGAGCTTTATCATTTCTCCAGAAGAATTTTTGGCATTCTTTGTCACGTGCTCATTGGCTTCCTTGAATGGCATAAACACGCCGATATTTGCAAAGATACCATCTTCATTCATCGTTTGGCGAATAAGCTCGACCGTGGCTTACATGAGCTCAGTATTGTTACTCATAGCCGGTCACCTTTGATAATAATGAGGACCACTTTGATATCCAGTTTGATGGGTATCATTGGTTTTTGATTAAGAATTAATGTTTATATGAACACTGTTCTTATAACCGATTTAGAAAGAATTTTAGCCAGTATGACTATTGTGCTTGCTAATTCTGAATTTAAACACGTCTTTAGTCTGAAATAGAGAAAGATATGATTACAATTTTTAGAAGAGTACGGGAAAAGCTTATCGTTTCAGGGTCGGTTGCGAAATATTTGCTGTATGCCATCGGTGAGATCCTGCTGGTTGTTC
>CAZVEP010000166.1:0-4060 GCA_964625635.1 uncultured Rhodohalobacter sp. | reverse complement strand
CTATTATTGATCTGCGCAATTTCGAGATAGTCAGGATCGAATAGCTGGGGATCCTCTTTCTTGAATTCAGGTCTCAATGCTTTATTATTCCAGGCTTTAATCAGACTGATCGCTGAGATTGATTCGGTCTCATAGGTTTTAATGCCTGAGTCTTTGCCCAGATTGAGCCTTTCCCACCCGGTTCCTACGATCACAGACCTTTCGGTAAGTTCTTCCTTGATGGCTTCCAGTTCTTTTATGGAGGCACTGCCCTTTTTTATCAGTTCAGTTCCGGTCCAGCGAAATCTCTGTACATAAAGGTGCGTTCGCCTGGCATCGATAACTGAAAAAATATCGCAAGGCCTACTGTTAAGCTCTAGCCCCGCCGCAAATGAAAATAGAGTTGGAAACGTGTATAGAGGTACATCTCGTTCATATAGAAATCCTTTGATGGCTGATGCACCGATTCTTAGTCCCGTGTAGGATCCCGGGCCTCTACTGAATAAAATGGCATCCAGTTCTGAAACCCCAATTCCAGCCCGTTTAAGCAATTCATCTGTAAATGTGAACAATCGCTCTGAGTGAACACCCCGCCCCTCAATTCTTTTTTCCCATACTCTGTCACTCTTACCACTCGAACTCAAAGCTACTGAGCAAACAGGCGTGGAAGTTTCAATTGCTAAAATCATGAATTCCTTTTTTCAATTAGCCAGTTTGAATTACTTAATTCTACCCAGCGCTCATAAATTCTGCGTAGTTCGGGGTATTGATCAACCGAAAATTCTTTCCTTGAGATGTCAATCCTGAACGAATAATCAATACGATTACCATTAGTCTGATACTGCTCACTCAGTTCTGCCCCTGGGAGTAAAATATTTCTTCTGCCAGCTTTTTCATCTACAGTGAAGCCGTTTGGCAGTGTTATGCTGTAGTTGATCACCAGATTTTCAGGAGCATCAAGTGTGATTGGCACCCTGCGCTGTGTAGATTCAAATGGATTTTGGAATAAGTACCCTACAATCATTGGCCGAAATTCGAGTCCATCACTGAAGCTGGGAGCATATTCTTCAATCGAAAAGCTAACGTCCACTGAAACATTGTGGCTATCCGGACCTGATCTGCTGATTACTGCTTTATCTATGACTTCACTGCCATAAATCTCCATTAAATTGGCTGCTGCAACATCCGTTTCTGTCGATCCATTATTAAGTTCCGTTCTAATTTTTTGTGCCGGATATCCTTTGGTTATCGCCCAAAGTGTTCCGCTTAAATCTCCATCAGAACTTAGTTCCGCATCTATGTTTAACGCCAAATCAAACCTGCTTTTCTCAGGAGTGAGATTGATCCATTCAAATGAATCCTCCCGAAGAATAAATCCCTGTTCATTATATGATTCTATAGGAATCAGATCGGGCTCACTGAATGAGAACGACGCATCCATTACACGATTACTGCCATCTATTCGGCTGTGCACGAGCATCCTGTTAAACTGGTAAGGAGATGGAAATGACCGGTTAATTCGGCCATAGTCACGCCCGGAAATGTAAAGAGGATACGATTCAATTCCTGCTCCCCTCAGCATTGAAAGCAATGTCATATTAATTTCTGCCTGATTCGACGGCACAGCATTTAAAACGTGGTTTAGGCTATCTGCAAATACAGCATTCATTCCATTATAAAGCACAGATTCATTCACATATGAGAAGATCGAGTCCTGGATGGCTGACTCTTTTTCAAAATAGCCTGCAATATTCCTGCCTATATACTTAAGCGAATCCTGTTGGCTTATCAGTTTTTCAGGATTGGCGTTTCGTCTTATTTGAGCGGCAACAAGTTCCCAGCTATTATCAAGCGGCTGTCTGGGAATTCCAAACTCGCTGATTAGAAAACGAACTTTACCACGCAGGTCATCCACTGATGACACATACGCTGAGGGATCAACAGCTGGAATATCCGAAACATACCAACGTTCAACTAAAATCGGTTCAGGACGTTTGTAACTAAAAACAAGAGGAACACTGCTTGTGTCAATTTTCTGCTGACTGTAATCAACACTAAAATCTGTATTCTCCAGAATTGTATCATACCTTAAAAAACGCTCATTCTGTAACGTGATAAAAGCTTCCCTGGTTGGTGCCCGGTGGGATAAATAAAAGTCAGGGAGCTCCTCAATATAGCGCCGGTTTACCGTATACTTATATTCAAATATCGCCCCTGCTTCGGCATCAGGCATTTCAAACTCCAGAATATTATATCGGCTGTTTAGTTGAGATGTACTCACTGTCTCTTCATCAAGTCTGACCGAGCGCCCGCTCTTAAGGTGAGTCACCGCCTCAAGATTTTGAATCTGCTCCATTTGGTCAGCATCATAGTAGGGTATGGAAATGAGAGACGCGTCAGCCAGCTCTAGTTGTTCATCCGTATAGACTTTGATTCGCACCAAATGATCGATAATGGCACGGATACCTCCGCTGTCTTCAACGAATCGAATAGAGGCTCGTTTTGTCAGATATTCAAAGGGATATTGGTGATCCGGTTCCATTTCCAGCATTTCAGTGGAAATATTTCCGAAATCAGCAAACAGATCAACAACATCAACCTGAGAGTTTCCAAGCTGAGCTATTACACTTGTAGTACTTCCAATAATGGCAATAACCCAGAGTGTAAGAATGGTTGATTTCCAGATCATATAAACATGTCACCTACGAATTCAACCGTCCAGAGTGTTAACAATCAGCTTGGCGTTGTTATAAATTGCTACAGCACGCCCTGTGAGCTCCTGATTCAGATAGGGTGAGTTTCTCGACTTTGAGCGCACTCGTTTGGGAGTATAAGTCCATTTCTCATCTGTATTGAAAATGGTAAGATTTGCCTGTTCCCCTACCGCTATTTCAGGAATATCCAGGTTTAGTATTTCCCTCGGCTTGATGACAATTTTATCCAGAATTTCGTCCATCGAGAGCTTTTTTGTCTTCAATAATCGTTTAACGGTAATGCTCCAGGCTGTTTCGAGGCCAATGATCCCATTGGGTGCGTAAATAAATTCAACCTCTTTTTCTTCGATAGCATGAGGTGCGTGATCGGTACAAATAACATCAATCGTACCATCCGCCAGACCTTCAATCATGGCTTCTACATCATCCTGGGTACGAAGCGGCGGATGCATTTTTACGTTTGTATCAAAGTGCCGCTTTTCAATCTCTTCATCGGTCAGGTCAAAGTGATGGGCGCATACTTCCGTCGTCACATTAATCCCTTCCTCTTTGGCCTGTCGCACAAGATCTACTGCTTTCCTGGTGCTTATATGAGCTACATGAACGTGTCCGCCAGTAAATCCGGCCAATAAGATATCACGTGCTATCATGGTTTCCTCCGCAATGCCGGGAGTGCCATCTAGTCCGAGCCGAGTAGATACCTCGCCCTCATTCATGTGCCCCGGACGCGACAGCTCAAGATCTTCTTCGTGATTTATGATCGGCATATTCAGCATTGAAGAATATTCAAGGGCAACCCTCATCACCTGAGAATTATACACCGGATCACCATCGTCGCTAAATGCCACTGCTCCACCCTTTTTCATATCGGCCATTTCAGCAATCGATTTACCGGCGCGCTCTTTTGTAACGCAACCGATCGGGTGAACACTTACCGCTTCGCCCTCAGCTTTTTTTCGGATATACTCGACAACGTCACGGGTATGGGTTGCAGGTTTGGTGTTAGGCATACAGGCTACTTCTGTAAACCCGCCAAAGGCCGCTGCCCGGCAACCTGTCTCAATAGTTTCCTTATGCTCGAAGCCCGGTTCACGAAAATGAACGTGCATATCCATCCAGCCTGCACTAATCAAAGCCCCGGCTGCATCGAATACCTCTTCTCCATCAGCTTGCGTCAGATTCTCTGAAATCTCAGATATTTTTCCATCCTTTATGCGGATATCGTGCGAGCTTTTGCCGTCATATCCATTCCCTACCGGTTTCCCATTTTTAATTAGAAGATCTTGACTCAACGTGCCTGTGATTTGATTGAACTTGACATTGAATTCAAATATAGGCTGAAATCTGCTGAATTACGATTGGGATTT
>CAZVEP010000165.1:0-4093 GCA_964625635.1 uncultured Rhodohalobacter sp. | reverse complement strand
ACCTCGGCCGCAAATTCATCCATATACACGTGGTTTGGCAGCCCGGACCGATGTGTAAGAAGATGACGCAGTGTAATCCGTTCGTGATTTGGCAGCCTTGCAAACCAATCACGGTCTCCAAGCCATTTGCTTATGGGCGTGTCTGCTTCTAGTACTCCATCATGAATAAGTGAAACAGCTATGGCTCCGACAAACGTCTTACCAATACTTGCGGCCAACATTCGTGAGTTGATAGTCATTGGTATGTCAGCTTCAACATCGGATAAACCTGTGGCGGCACCGCCTTCTTTTCCGTCAACCCACTTATACGCCGCCGTAGCTCCCGGAAACCCATAGCGTTTTTGTATTGAATCCAGCACAACCTGGAAATCAGCCTGCTGCTTTTCCGGCGACTGATTTACCGGGAAAATACCGTGAGTATTATTTGCGGTATTCTGAGAATATAATCCCGAAGGCAAGGTTCCTGTCAGAAGCATAAGCAGTGTCAAACAAGCCACTCTCCACAAATCATTTAAGTGAAGCCTTTTTTCTTGAACAATTGATCGAGCAGGATATTTTTTCATTTTCTTCACCTACTTCATGAGTTTTTTGGTGGCAGGTGAAAAATTTGGCTTCACAGGTTGGTAACCGGACTGTTGAGCCTGTGCATGTTCAATTCCCCGGCCCGGTATGATTGTCGTTACGCCGGCATCTTTCCGGAACATGGTTTTACGGTTCAGCCAAAGTATGATAGCGGCTGCGGCAACAACAAATATCGTGTCGTACGGCTGTGCATCCGGCCACAGAGGGTTAATCAGCTGTAAGTGCAAGAGTGCCGGGAGCAAGATACTTCCGCGCGAGGCATTAAACAGACCCGTTGCGAAAATGCTGAGCGCTATGGTCCCAACAAAAAATGGCATAAAGGACCACGCCCCTTGCGGTACACCGCTCAAAAAGAATGCGGGCAGATGCCAGAATCCCCAGACAATACCCACAAGTATGGCTGCCCAGAATGGCGCCATTTTTCTTTGGAGCAAAGGGAGCGCAAACCCCCTCCACCCAATCTCTTCTACGGGGCCTTTTATCGCGAATAACGCCAGTGAGCCAAGGTAAACCCCAATTGAGGTGACAGGGAAGAGCTCTGAAAGCGATAGCCCCTTATAGATAGCGCCCAGGTAAAACATCGCCGGCACACCCACCAGAATAAAGAGGTACCAGGGTGTGGGTGCCCGCCATAAAAGTAATCGGCTGAGGAAATGTTTTGTACCGCTCCATCGGGCTTTCGCCAATATGATTGTAAGTGCCGCAACAGCCGGTGAGTATGTAGCCAGGAAAAAGAGCGGGTGATTGCCGGTAAGTTCTCCAAATATTTCGACCGATAACTCCGGGAGAAATATGTAGAGCGCCACAATTCCCCAGGTGATCCCAAATGTAATCAGCAAATAGGGCAGCAGGGTTAAGAGTGAAATAGAATTTTGACTGGGTGTATATTTGTGAGTTTTCATTGTTGTATCCCTTTATTTTTTTTGATTTATAAACATTTTGAGCGGATCTCTGCTATTTATTCTCTCAAGGGTGATTGACCGCCAAACGTAAGCTGCCAGCGAAGGAAGCCTGCCTGTTCAGGCTCAAAACTGATCAATTCATCACGCCCGTCGGTTATTTGCATCTGCCGGTAAATGGAGAAACCGGATTCAATATTCAGATTCATCCATGGTGTGATATAGAGGATTACTGAGGGGCCCAGTACTGTATCAAAGTAGTCTGAATACGGCCGTTTAATGGAAGCACTGCTGACCTCTGTAATGTGATGACGATCTCCAATTGATCGTAGCTGTAACCCGACTTCTAAACGTTTAGAGGGAATAACCCACGCTTCAATACTTGATGGAAGAAGTATACTTCCACGCCAGGCCGGACCACCTGACCAAAGTGAAGCCTTGTAATCAAGCTGGAGTAATGGAATGGGAATGGGGGCTCCGAAGTTGGTTGAGTATGCGAGCCCAAACCCATATGACGTGCTTTCACCTGCCTGACGGGTTGCAAGCAGTGCTCCCTCAATAGCAAAGTCGTCACCCGCCATTTTCTGTTCTAAACCCGATTTTATTGCCGGAGTAGCCTGCGCTACATATGACCACTTATTTGTTAATTGACCCATGGCAATAAGGTTAAGGTCAATGATGTAAGCGTCGGTTGGATGCGGCAGTTCCTCTGTCCAGTTATTGTGCCGGAACTCAATTCGCTGAAAACCAGGCTGAATGTCCAGGAACATTTTCCCCTTATTAATAAACATTGGGTATGAGCCCCTGACAAAGCGGATATCGGTCCAAACTTCCAGATCGCTCAGGGAACCGGTGTAAGGCTGGCTGAGGTCAAGAGATGAGACCGGAGATGAGGGCCAGGTTTGATGGCCAAATGAGAGGCTGGGCCTCATTTGTGCGAATAACATCTGGCCGGGTATCAATAAGAATACAAGAAGGAGCATAATATTCCTGAAAACTGACCGACATAATGTCGCCGGCAGTGCATTAATAGATGGCTTGTTGGGTGGGTTAGACTTTTCTCTGTTTTTCATGACGGTCTGATTTTTTGTTTTGTTGAAGGTTTTCAATCAGTCCTTAATATGAATCCAGATGACGAGGGCGAGTACGGCAATGCTGATCATGATTAATACTCCAAAAGCAATACGTTCGATGATTTTACCGGCCTTGTTTTTCGTTTTCTTCTTCATGGGACTGTTGATTTTTCTTCAAGATCATTGTTTGCAGATCAACCATCGTCCAAACCTGTACGGATGAACGGGTAGCGGGTACGAATAGGTAGGTCCGGACCCTTTTCAGGAAACTTTCAGTGAGAACAAATCAAGCAAGAGGCGTTCGATGCTCTGCCTGATTCAAACGATGAGAGATCTGATCTTCTACTGACAAATAGCTGTAAGTAAAATATAAACAATACAATAGATGAGATACGGGATAACAGAAACAGTACTGTTATTTGATGGAGTTCAAGTATTGGGACGGAGTTTTACCGACATTTTTCTTAAAAACTTCATTGAAAGAAGATTTGGAATTAAATCCCGAATCGTAAGCAATAGCAAGCAGGCTAAACTTACTGTTTTCCGGATTTTTGGCTCTCTCTTTAAACTCTTCAACACGATATTGGTTGACAAAATCGTAAAAATTCTTTCCCTCATATTGGTTTATAATTTGCGAAAGATAATTGGGCGAGATATCCAGATATTCAGCAAGTGCTACAAGAGAAAGTTTCGGCTCCAGGTGAGGTTTTTTGATTTCCATCAACTCTTTTAAACGCCCGTGATAGAGTAACGCATCTTCTTCTTTTAACCCTGAATTCCTGTATTCACCGCTGTTTTTTGATTCAACGAGCTGAACATGTTCACTGTTCGAAGAAAATATTCCCTGATGCATGATACCCGAATACCCCAGGTAAAAGATGAAAAGTATAATCAGTGAATAAAATATGATATCTGTATTAAACCCAAACCGGAGGCCAATCCACTCCTGTAATACTGCCAGCAGTATTGCAGCACCAAAGATCAACCCTATCCCTATGATGAAGTGTTTCAGCCAGACTAAATCAATCGAATGTCTATACGCAAAATTTTCCCGGGCTACGTCCTTGTAGCGACTAAGCAACCGATAAGATGCTGCGGCATAACCTACACCGGAAATAAGAAAGGCAATCAGTGAAAAAGCGATGAATACTGAATAGTCATCTATTTGCCCGGAGTTTATTAGAGCCTTCTCTTCTGCAGAATAGAAGAAGAAAAAAGGGATCATATATACATAGAAAGCAAATGGAGGCAGAAAATGAACATAATGAATCGAGCTGAACCGCTGATCGGTACGCAAAGAAAAAAGCACATAGAGATAAAGAAAAGGGCCATGAAACAGCGGCAGGGGATGATGCAATCCTGCTAAACCGGGATAAATATCCCAATACCCCTGCAGGCTAATGAAATAGCTGAACAAATGCATTCCAAGAACAAACATCCATATGGCAAGGATTTTGTCGCTTGTTGATTTCTTCGGTTTGGAAAGAAGTAAAAACTGAAGAAAAAAACACAAGAAGATTCCTATGGTAAATACTGTAG
>CAZVEP010000164.1:0-4171 GCA_964625635.1 uncultured Rhodohalobacter sp. | reverse complement strand
TCGGGGTCTATAGTATCATCAGTTGCCTCATCAGACACCCCTCGCCTGCGCTCCGCTTCGGCACTCCCCTCAAGGGGAGAGTCCTCCGGTCCTCCGTCCGCGGTCATCCGTCGCACCTCGTCTCTAACCTCCTCAACCAGCTCCAGACTCACATCTGAAAAATTGTTCACAAAATTCAGCGGATTTTTGATCTCATGAGCGATGCCGGCAGTAAGCTGCCCGAGTGAGGCCAGTTTTTCCTGCTGGACAAGCTGCGATTGAGTAGCTTTGAGTTCGCTAAGTGCATCTTCGATACCTGCCTTGGCTTTTTCGAGTTTTACAAAATCCTCGTAACGGGCGTAGGCGATGGAGAAGGCTTTTGCGAGGGATTCCGACAGGGTAATCTCTTCGTCTTTGAGCGGACCAGTTGATCCAACATAGAGCATTCCCTGGTTAAAGGGGATAAAGTGCAGATGCAGGGATTCGGGGGCTTTCTCGGCCCCCTGGTATGTTTTCATATCCGCGACCTGGTTCTGCTCCATCATCGAACGGCCCCACTCCAGAAACTCCTTCCGAGTCCAATGTTGAGTATATACCTCTTTATTTCGCCAGGCTTCTACAGTTTCAAGAGTCAGCTCATTGGAATCGAAGGGGAGGTGCATCACAGCCAGGGATGTGCCGTCGGGTTTGGAGAGGTAGACTTCGACCTGTTCTTCACTCTCGTGAATGATAAATACGCCGCAACGGATAAAGGGGATGCCAAGGGTCGTGAGTTCGTTCCAGACCAGCGGCGTGATTCTGTTGAGATCATCCGATGAGCGCATGGAGGAGATGTCGGCCCGAACACGGTCCAGAGAAGCCTGTTGCCGTGCTCGCCGGGCGCTTTCTTCGGCCTTTTGCAGATCCCTGAAACGGGTATATGCAAAAGAGAATACACCGGTTGCACGCTTCATCAGGTCCCAGCTCTCATCCGAGATGACGCCCGTAGCGGCTGCTCCTAAAAAACCATTCGAGAATTTACAGAGATGGATGGTCCGTTCCGGAATGGCGCCCTCAAAAAACTCGCTGTTTACAAGCAGGTCTGAATTCTGCTCAACATAGCGGAACCACTCGATCCGGTGATCCCCCTTCGTCAGTATGGACGTTATGTCCTGCCCGGAGCCATAAAATTCATCCATCTGCCGGCCCACCCAGGTATCCTGCAGGTTAATGGTGATCTGGTCAGAAACCGACTTAACAGGGTTATCTGCATCCTTTGTGGTGAACCAGCACTGTGCCTTCCCGCTGCTATCATCAAGTATGAAGATGGAGCTGGTTTCCAGTTCTTCCACACCCAGGGTACCCATCTCTTCCCGGAGCAGCTGCGCCACCTCGATCAGCTCATCGGGGCTTTGCATGGCCAGTGACCGGGAACGTACTTTCTCCAGCGCATTTCCTATCCGGGCTTCGCGTGCCTGTGCTTCTGCCTTCTGGAGATCCAGGAAACGGGTATACGTCTGGTCAAATACTTTTGAAAACCGGCGGACTATTTCTTTGTCCTTCTCTGAAAACTCTCCCTCCGTATACCGCATCAGAAACACACCAGCATGCTCCTGGTAGGTTCCCATATTGTTGATTCTTTTAACTTGCGCCGTGGCGGCTTTACGTTCTTGCGGAGCAGCTTCCAGCTTGAAGTATTCCTCAAAATACTCTCTTACCTCGGCCTCACTTTGGGTGATATAGTTAACGTCTTTCTTACCCAACCGCGCTCTGTAGCACTCGTTAAACACCGGAATGTCCACATATGGCCAATGAATGATATCCTGGTACAGCCCGTCTTCAGACGTGATCCACATATGAAAGTCTTTGCTGTCGTCTGGCAGAAGCTGTATAACCACGTTATTAAAGACCAACCCCAGTTGTATGAACTCTCCATACAGGGTATCCACAACGTCACGTAATTCGGAGCTTTTCTGCATACCCATACTGCGGCTTCTCACTCTCTCAAGAGCGGCTTCGATCTGCGATTCAATAGCTTTTTCTTCTACGTTTTGAAGATCTAAGAATCTTATATATGCCTGATCAAATACCTTTGTGAATCGTTTTAAAATGTTTATCTGACTTTCCGATAGCGGATTTCCATGAAAATCATTCACGGCCAATACAGATTTCTTAGCCGGCACCATGGTAATCTCATAGATCTCGCTTTCTCTAATCGTTGTACTTACCTCGGCCGGTAAATCCTTCAATTCAGGAAGCTTCAATACAATTTCGTAAAGACTGTCTTTTTCTTTTTTCGTGTAGTTACCAACATAAACGTCCAGATTCTTCTTACGTACCTTGTGGAAATCATTAACGATTGGGTGATCAAAATAGGGCAGCAGATACTGATTGATGACAATGCCGGTCCCCACATCACCGCATACAAAACACTGTATATCCTTAGAGCCTTCTGTAAATGTCTGTATAGCTATGGCAGTGGATGGAACATCCAGCTCAGTCATTTTTTCAAATAATACCTTCACCACTTCATTAAGTTCATCGCTGTTATGCATGGCCAGTGAACGGGATCGCACCTTTTCAAGTGCGGTCTCAATTCTGGCTTCGCGTGCCTGGGCTTCCGCTTTTTCCAGATCCAGGAAACGCGTGTAGGTCTGATCGAAGACGTTGGTAAAGCGTTTAAAAATGTCGTGGGCATCGGGAACGGGCTCATAGGTGATAAACAGGAGAAACCCGTGGCTGAACTTGCATAAATGGTTGATCTGGTAGGTGGGAAGTGAAAGTCCTTGTGCCTCAACATTTTCAAATTGTGGAAGAACGTCCGGGAAGGATTTCATATGCTCATACATCTTTTCCAGGTCTTTACCGCCTCGTTCCTGAACCAGCATGGTTTCGTCACCAAGAACAAATTCTCCCTGTTCATCAAAGGATGCTTCACCAAACAGGCGGAGTGTAAACGGTTCCTGCAGAATGCCTTCGCTGCTCATCCAGGCAGCTGCCGTTTTTTTATCGTCGTTCAGAATATTGTAACCGCAGCTCCAGGCCGGGATGCCCAGAGCCTGTACCTCCAGGAATAGCAGGTTTGCCACTTCCGGCAGTTCGTCACTCGACTGCATGCCCATTGTTCGGGAACGGACTTTTTCCAGTGCAGCTTCTATTTTTGCCTCTCTTGCCTGTTCTTCTGACTTTTGGAGATCAAGAAAGCGGATAAAGGATTGCTCAAAAACTTTTGCGAAACGGATCAGAATTCTCTTCTCATCTTCGGAAGGCAGATCTCCCTGGATAGAGGGGATCATGATGGCAGAGTTTTCAGACCAGGCCCATGCAATGCCATGGCTTTTACTCTCTAAAATGATCTTTTTGTACTCATCGGGCAGCTGCCGGTAATCGGAATGCTCAAAGGCATGACTGAAGAATGCGTTTTTTACATCATAGGAAAATACTTTCGCAAAATAGTCGTCTCCCCGGCTTTTGGATTCCCATGCTTCGTCGAACAGTTCATCTTCAAAATACGGTAAGAGGTAGGGTACGGAAGGGTGAGTCGGGTCATCGGTTGCAGTCCAGTGTATCACATCTTTGGAATCCTGAAAATAGGTACAGATCACGGCACCGCCTGTATCCAGAATCACGCCGGTGTTTTTCAACTCTTCGGCTACAACCCGCACCACGTCCTGCAGCTCATCGGTTTTATGCATCGCCAGTGAGCGGGACCGCACGCGTTCTAAAGCAGCCTCAATCTGAGCTTCTTTGGCCTGCTCTTCTGATTTTTGAAGATCCAGAAACCGGGTGTAAGTTTGCTGAAAAACGCTGGCAAAGCGTTTAAAAATATCGTGGGACTCAGGAACCGGCTCGAAGGTGATAAAAAGGATGTAACCGTATTTAAAAAAGGCTACATGATCGATTTGGGAATCAGGGAAGGGAATTCCTTCAGCCTTTATTTTGAGCAGCTGATCCCCCACGCCCGGCAGGCTGCATAAGTAGTGGTAGTGAGCGGGGCATTCCTCTTCACCGATCTCATTTATCAGCAGTGCTTCTCCTCTTTGGCCTGCCTCATAGTAGTCCAGAAATACCCCTTCCCTTGGCGTTCTGTATTTTGGAAATGTTCCTTGTCCATTGCTTCCCCATTCCAACGAACCGTCCGGATGATCATCGTAGATATTAAATGCACAGAACCAGGTTTCGATCCCAAGCGCCTGCACCTGTTGGACGAGCT
>CAZVEP010000163.1:0-4306 GCA_964625635.1 uncultured Rhodohalobacter sp. | reverse complement strand
TTTCACCTTTCACCTTTCACCTTTCACTTAAAACTAACCTAATTCTTGTCACCTCCTTCAGGGTCATCATTATCTTCCCTTTTCTTCTTCCCCATGATCGCCCGAAGCGCATCGGATTCTACCCAGGAAGACGCGTGATAATACTCATCATTTTCTTCTTTTCCACTTTCGCCACCGGGCTTGTCTTTCCCGGCTTTGGAAGAGGAGCGATCTTCAGGCTTTATTTTATTAGTCATGGTCAATCCATATGTATGTTGCCTCCAGAATACACATAGAGGGCACACCGGTGTTATCAGACATGTGACTAATGTTTTAATTCACGTGACTTTTAGTGGTTTTTTATTACATTCAATCAACGTAACCTCAATAAAATGAGGCGTCTGCTTTTAACCCCAGGCTTTCAATTCCATATCTTACATATGCTACCGGTATTTCCGATTTCTGCTCTCAAATCACTGGTGATGATGTGTGCTTGCCTGTTGATGACTCCCCTTTTACTCGATGCGCAAACCCGCATTCCACACTCTGAATTTGTGATCGAGAACTGGAGTGTAAATGACGGCCTGCCTGTCAATAATGTGCTGAAGCTTCATCAAACGTCGGACGGGTATCTCTGGATGGTGACGCTCGACGGACTGGTTCGCTTTGACGGGATGCAGTTCAAAGTCT
Source organism: uncultured Rhodohalobacter sp. (assembly GCA_964625635.1). GTDB lineage: Bacteria > Bacteroidota > Rhodothermia > Balneolales > Balneolaceae > SW132. The sequence goes on along the minus strand of CAZVEP010000163.1, from coordinate 3,637 downwards.
ACCAAACCATCAACTACCCTGAATTGCCCACCACCCGTTTTACAAAGCTATATGAAGGTCCGGACGGATCACTCTGGATCGTAAGTGAACAAAGATTACTGATCCGGTTTAAAGACAATGAATTTACTCACATCCGGAATACGAACGGGCTAAACGGTGATTTTGTGCATGACATACATCTGGATGATAACGGCTGGTTGTGGTTTGGAACAGACCGTGGCATCAGCGTTTTTGATGGTGAGCAAATCAGTCCTTATCACCCTCACCAGATCAGAGGGTCCGTTGACCGGGTATTTCTGGACAAAAACAGAACCGTATGGTTCCGATACCTGGACACTCTGGAAAATTTCCGTTTTCATAATAACCGTACAGATTTCATTCTCACATCGCCCAATTCATTTCATTTTAATCCCATCCATGAAGAAGCAAACGGAGCAATTTGGTTTTCTTCACGGGATTCTATCTATACTTTTGCTGATAACCAATTGATGACATGCTGTACAAGACAAGAATTTATTAAAGAGGCCGACTACCGGGCTGTGTTTGAGGAATCAACGTCGTCGGCGTCTGACCGTATCAACTATTCATTCATCAACGGATCAGGCCGATATCACTCTCAAGAATTCGGTGAGCTGTTTTCATTTACGTTTGGGCGGTTTAATATTCAGAATACAGATCTTACCTGGTCATTTTCCCTGAATAAAGTCATGTATAATGGCAATACTGTTTTAGAACCGAAAAATACGATTACAAGCACTTTGTTCGACAGGGAGGGCAATCTTTGGGTGGCCAGCAGCAATGAGGGGCTCTACCAGATCAAGCCCAATACGTTTAAAACATGGAGCCATGAGGAGGGACTGCCCGGACAAAATGTCTATCCAGTTATTGAAGATCGAAACGGTACTATATGGGTTGGCACCTATGGCAGCGGCGTTGGACGGATTCAGAATGGTTTTGCTGAATCACTCCCCGGCTCGGAGGGTGTTTTACTTTCCCTGCTCGAAACCTCATCGGGCGCAATTCTCAAAGGATTACACCGTGGCGGATATTATGCTTTTGAGAAGGAAACCAATCAATTCATTAAACAAACCGAACCAAACGGACTGGATGAAGCCAGCGTGTATGCGATGTTCGAACAAAGTAATGGGTATGTGTGGCTGGGCACAAGCGAAGGACTCTACTTAAATCAGCAGTCAGGCTGGCAACAATTTAACAGCGCCTCCGGATTCACCGACAGTATCGTCCGGTTTTTTCTGGAAGCTCTGGATGGAACTCTCTGGATGGCGACAAACGGGGCGGGTATTGCAAGATTTAAAAATGGGTCTTTTGATCTTTTTGGGTCTAATCAGGGATTTGGAAGCGACTTGATCCGATCATTGTTCATTGAGCCTAATTCCGACCCGGGTCACTACACGCTTTGGGTTGGAAGCGAAGACCAGGGATTGTTTCGGCTGGACATTCTTGATGGGGAACCGGATCTGAAATCCATCACACGGTATGGTCCGTCTCACGGTATGCTCGACTATGTGGTTCATGTGATCCTGATGGATGATGAGCAAAACTTCTGGTTCAACACAAATCGTGGGATTTTTAAGGTTGAAAAAAAAGAGCTGGAAGCATTTCATACGGGTGAGATATCATCCATTAGCGGCATTGCCTACACCGAAAACGATGGGCTTCGCAACCGTGAGGGCAACGGTGGTATTCAGCCCGCAGGGATCCGGGCGTCTGACGGCACGCTCTGGTTCCCTGGCCAGGATGGGGTGACGAGGGTTGACCCCGATGATATGACAGCCAATCTTGCGGTTCCGCCCATCATTGTTGAAGAACTTTCAACACTTGAGAAAAACCATCAGCTAGCCGGAAACGGCCGGGTTGAACTGCCGGCGAATGAACGGGATTTTGAGTTTAAATTTTCATCGCTCAGTTTTGTTGAACCGGCAAAAAACCAATTCAGGTACAGATTGAGAGGCTATAATGACGACTGGATTGAGGCGGGCAATCGCCGGACCGCTACCTACACAAATATCCCGGCCGGAGATTACACCTTTGAGGTGATGGGGTCCAACAACACCGGCGTCTGGAATCCCGATGCCGCCACACTTCAGCTGGCTGTTGCACCCTACTTTTATGAAACGAGCTGGTTTACCCTGTTAATGATACTATTTGCAGGCGGTTTGATTTATGGTGGTGTGCAGTTCAGGCTTCGGAAACTGGAGAAAAACGAACAGATACTTCGCAAGCTTGTTGATAAGAGAACGGGTCAGCTTCGTGAAGAGAAGGAGAAAACCCAGCAGCAGGCCGATAAACTCAAAGAGCTCGACCGAGCAAAGACCAGGTTCTTCACCAACATGAGCCATGAATTCAGAACACCGCTTACGCTGATCATGGGTCCGCTCCAGCGCACCCTCTCCAATTCGCCTGAAATCTATGAGCCACCAACAAGGGGTGAGCTCGACCGGATGCTTCGAAACAGCCAGCGGCTTCTGCGGCTGATGGACCAGACCTTGGAGCTCACAAAACTCGAGCATGGAAAACTGAAACTAAAGATTCAGAAAATAGACCTTAAGGGTTTCCTGAAGGATCTGACCGACCTGTTTATGCCGCTCTGCGAGGAGAATGATCTTGAGCTTGTTCTGGATCTGCCTGAAGACACCGAACCGATATTTGCAGACCCGTACAAGCTCGACAAAATTATCGGCAACCTGCTGTCGAACGCCATCAAGTTTACGCCCGGCGATGGGAGGATCACCGTCACAGCACATGATGCTGAGAGTCACATCAAACTGACAGTAACCGATACAGGAATCGGGATTGAGGAACATTACCGGGAGAAAATTTTTGACCGGTTTTACCAGGTTGACTCTTCGGAAACCCGTGCGCATGAGGGGTCAGGCATCGGCCTGTCGCTTGCTAAGGAGTTTGCCGTTTTACATCACGGCGATCTGTCGGTTGATTCTAAGCCGGGCGCAGGAACTACGTTTACCCTTTCGCTTAAAAAAAGACACGATCATTTCACAGACGACGAGCTGCAACCGGCCGAAAACGGTCAACCCTCAAAGCTTCCGCGTTCTGATTCCAATGGAGTGACGACCGACATACAAGAGCCAACTCAAGTAGCGTCTGATGATGCCAGGACAAAAGTGCTCGTCGTTGAAGACAATGACGATGTGCGTGCTTTTATATGCGATGAACTCGCCGACACGTATCATGTGATTGAAGCCGCAAACGGGAAAGAGGCGCTCGCGGAGGTACAAGCTTCTCTACCGGATCTAATTGTAGCTGACATCATGATGCCGCAGATGGACGGCATCACCTTCAACCGTGAGCTCAAGAAAGATCCTGCCACCGCATTCATTCCCATTATCTTCCTGACGGCTAAATCTACCCGCGATGATGAGCTCGAGGGACTGGACGAGGGCGCCGATGACTACATAACCAAACCGTTCGATCCGGTACTGCTAAAGGCCAGAGTGCGCAACCTGATTGAGTCACGGCTGAGGTTGCGGCATCTTTTACAGGCAAAAGGCCAAACCGGCATGCCGGTCGAAGAAGAGATCTCATTCCTTTCAGAAACCGATCCGGACCCTTTTATCCGGGATATTGCCGAAGTTTTGGAGGCACATTTTTCAGATCC
>CAZVEP010000162.1:0-4337 GCA_964625635.1 uncultured Rhodohalobacter sp. | reverse complement strand
CCCCTCAAAGAAATCGATACAGGGTTCTGTAGTGAATGCGTTTACTCGCTATCAATACCCAGCTTATCCTGAACCTCACTCAGTGTTTCCAGGATGTTGCTGCCCGAGTAGATAAAGAGATCAATACCAGCCTCTTTGAAGGATTCCAGGTGATCTTTTGGATAACCGGCAAGAATAAGAACTGATTCGTCCCCGAACGTCTCGCAAAAATCTTCTACAAGTTCAGGATATTCTTCATCGGAGCTGCAAAGAACAAATATGTCGGCCTCATCGATAGAAATATCCTTTGCTGCCTCTTCAACACTATCAAATCCTAAGTGATTTTTGACCTGGAAACCGGCACAGCCAAGATAGTTCTGAGAAAACGTGGCGCGAGCTTTCCGCATTCTCTTGTTCCCAATGGGGATTAGGTGAGCACTAACCTCTTTCCCACGGGATTTTGCAAGGGATTGGGTACGGAGCCTGAGTTCTTCGAAAGGCTTTGCGGCTCTATATGTTTTCAGGGCTGTGTTAAGCTGCTTTTGTGGTGTCAGAAATGAACTGATAACGTCTCCTACAGATGCGCCATTTTTAAAGGCATCAGTGAGCGAATCGATCAGATGATCGTCGTCAATTTCAGGTTCGGAGTCTGTTTGAGGGAGAGAATCGGCAGGCGTGCTTTGAAAAAGGTTATCAGGCAGCTCCTGATCTGCATCCGGATAGTTATTCACGCCCGTTAATACAAGTTCTCGTGTATTAAGCGCTTCCTCTTTTGCCTTCCGTGATTTACCCACTTCAACCTGGATTATATCGGCTTCAACTGCTTTCTGAAATCCACCCTGTTTTTCTATGAGCTGAAAAAACTCCCAGGCTTTCTTTGCGATTTCATCAGTCAGCACTTCAACATAGTATGAGCCGTCACCGGGGTTGTCTACGGCGGTTAAATGTGACTCTTCGTCGAGAATGTGGCTTACATTTCGTGCGATACGACGGGAAAATGTGTCGGATGCTTCAAAGGTCGTATTGTAAGGATGGATCGTGATTCGGTTTGCTCCGCCGACTGCAGCTGAAGTTGCCTCCGTTGTTGCACGCAGCATATTGTTATGCGGATCAGCGATCGATTTATTCCACATCGATGTAGATGTGTGAACGGTGAGCGGAATGTCCGAATCTAAATTATAGCCATCCAAAACGCGTGTCCATAGCAGTCGGGCCGCCCGGAATTTGGCAATTTCAGGAAAGTAGAGTGACCCCGCGGAGAGATGCATCCAGATTTTTTTCGCTGCTTGTTCCCTTTTGTCTTCAGGGACATTGGCCAGGTACTCACTTGCAATTGAAAGGGCGATGCCGAGCTCCTGAATAATTGTTGCACCGCAATTGTGGTAAAATGCTCCATCAGCAGCCAGGGTGTCTGACATCGGTGAATCCACCATCTGATTAATAACCGAGATTAGCTGGTTCTCAGGGAGGCTCAGGCGTCCGTGGCCGGCAATGTATGTAAACGGATCAAACAAAAATGAAAATGATTCAGCAATATCATCAGAGCCATCCATCATGGCGTGAATCAATGCAAGCACTCCGGGCGATCCCACACCCGAGTCGAATACAACCTGGGTTGTTTTAAGATCAATACCATCAAGCAGGGTTTTCATATCATCAAGATCCTGGACGCGAATACCCGATACATCGCCTCCCAACATACCCTCATCCGGGTCAAACCGTATCCTGAACCAGAGTGCATCCGTGCCATTTTCCAGGGCCTGTTTAGCAGCAGCGTTGGCCTCTGCAGGATCAGCTTTGTCAATCGGTTCACAAAACTGCCATTTAGAAGGCGTGTTGATGCCAACGCCTTCAGCCAGGTGGGGCAGATTTTCAAGATCTTCTTTACGATAAAAGGGCAGCACTTCAATCCCCTCAATAGAATTCCAGGCTAGCTTTTTCTTGTAATCAGCCCCTTTTAAATCACGGGTCAGTACGTCTTCCCATTTTTCTGTAGACGCAGGTTCAAACTCAGTAAAAAGGGGATCGGTTTTAATATCGGAATCAGACATTTGGAATGGTTATTTCGTTTTGAATATCAATGAAATAAAAGAAATACGTTTGGCTCCATCTACTTGTTAAAATACAAATTATCAGCTCAGAGTTCGTCCTCAAATTTTGGTAAAGTGAGTCTGTTTATTATTAGAATCGAGATCGCAGCGTAACGATAAGCAGATTCATGACTCTTGTTATCAGACTGATTGAAATGCACATGAAGTAAATGGTTATGTGCAGAGATTTATGCCAACTGATTAAAATGATTTTCAAACCATGCGTGTCGACATAAAAGAAATTATTACTTACTTCAGTCACCTCTTTGAACTCGTAAACATGAGCCGGGACTGGGATGCTCCTCATCGTATTGCGGCAGATCTATACAAGGCCCGGAGAAATGAGAAGCGAGAGATAGAAAAACTTACCCTTCGATCTGACGGTTGAGCAGCAATATTCAGACAAAACTTTAGGGGTTGTGTTTGGAACCTAATGCTGACACCCTTCACGAATGCCGCTAAGCACTCATTCGATCTCTCCTCAAAGAGAGATATTTTTTTCTGATGTGATCGCCAGAACCGTTATTTTTGGTTGATACGTTTTTGGAAAAAATTCATAGCGACCATGATCAAATCCCTGTACATAAAAGATTTTGCGCTGATTGATGAACTCGATGTCCAGTTTGAGGATGGCCTGAACATACTCACGGGTCAGACCGGTGCCGGTAAGTCCATTATTATCGGAGCGTTGAACATGATTCTGGGCGAACGTGCCGATACAGAGGTGATTCGCCAGGGGGCCGACAAGGCAATTTCCGAGGCCACTATCGAGATCGGGCGTGATGAATATCTGGCTGATCTTCTGGAGGAGAATGCTGTTGAATACAGTGAGGAACTGATTCTGAGGCGAGAGATACGGCAAAAGGGAAGCCGCGCATTTATCAACGATACACCCGTCAATATTGCCATTCTGAAGAAAGTTGGTGATCAGCTTGTGGATCTTCACGGTCAGCACGATCATCAGATGCTGCTTAAAGATGAACATCATATGGATGTGATCGACCGGTTTGAAACGGTTCAGCCCGCCCTGAAGGCGTACCGCTTGGAGTACGACAAGATGAAGGCACTCCAGAAAGAACTGCGCGATCTGAAACGGCGCGAGCGGGAGCTAATGGAGAAAACGGAGCTTTACCAGTTCCAGGTTCAGGAGCTGGAGGCAGCTGAACTTGACGCATATGAAGAGGAGGAGCTGGAATCAGAAATGAATCTGCTTGATAATGCGGAAGATCTGGATCAAAAAGCAGTGGCCATATCCGAGATTGGGAATGGCGATGACGTGAGCCTGATGGAGATGCTGAATACCATTAAGCTGCACCTTGAGGATATGTCGCGTATTGAGCCGGAGTTTGAAACGTACCTTAAAGAAGTAAACACTGCACGAATCAGTATCCAGGAGGCGATCAATTTTGCCGAGCGTTATAGAAACGGCATTGAGTTCAATCCACAACGCCTTGAGACGCTCCGTAAGCGTCAGTCGGAGCTCAATCGTCTGCAGAAAAAATATATGCGATCGATTCCGGAATTGATCAGCTATTACAATGAGATCAAACAGGAGCTGAATGTCGCGGAAAATTTTGATCTCGAAATTGAGAAGATCGAAAAACGGATTGGCGAACAGGCCGGTAACCTGGAAAAAAGAGCTTTAGCGCTTCACGACAGACGAATTGAAACTGGACGGCAGCTGTCGTCAGATATTGTGGATGCGCTGAAAAACCTGGGTATCGAGAACGGTCAGTTCAGAGTAGACGTGCGCTGGATGAAATCGGAGAATGGGTGGATAGAGATTGACGGTGATCCTGTTGATTGTACGGCACGTGGGTGTGATGACGTGAAATTTTATATCTCCACCAACAAGGGTGAAGAGCCCAAGCCGCTGGCAAAAATAGCGTCCGGTGGTGAGATCAGCCGGGTCATGCTATCTCTGAAATCAATCCTTGCGAAGGAGCACCATCTGCCGGTGATGATCTTTGATGAAATTGATACGGGAATCAGTGGCAATATATCTGAAAAGGTAGGTCGTGAAATGCGCAAACTTTCTGCACACTGCCAGATTGTAGCCATTACCCATCAGCCGCAGATTGCAAGCCAGGCGCATAAACATTATCGCGTACAGAAAATTGAAGAGGGTGAACGGACCATCACCAAAATTGTGCCACTGACTGACGAAGAGCATATCCATGAAGTGGCGAGCCTGATGAGCGGCGAACAGATCACCGATTCTACCCTGAACAGCGCAAAAGAGCTGATCGAGCGCGGAGGAATGAGGAA
>CAZVEP010000161.1:0-4382 GCA_964625635.1 uncultured Rhodohalobacter sp. | reverse complement strand
AATAAAACTATAATAGATGGCAGCTATCACAATTACGGATCTGTACAAAATATTCGGGAAAAACCCATCCAGGGCAATCCCGCTTCTAAAGGAAGGAAAAACAAAAGACGAAATTCTTGAGGAAACCGGCCTTACTGTAGCGATCGACAAAGCCTCATTTGAAGTACAAGAACAGGAGACATTTGTCATAATGGGACTCTCCGGCAGCGGCAAATCAACCGTACTGAGATGTCTGAATCGTCTTATTGAACCAACGTCCGGGGATGTGCTCATCGGGGAAGACCAGACAAATATTATGGACCTGGATAAAGAAAATCTCCTTGAACTCAGGCGTAAGCGTATGTCGATGGTCTTTCAGAACTTTGGTCTTTTTCCTCATCGCTCCGTCCTCGACAATGTAGCTTATGGACTCGAAATAGGCGGAATGGGGAAAAGCGAACGGGATGAAAAATCGATCGAGTCGATAGAAATGGTTGGCCTGAAAGGTTACGAAAACAAAATGCCAAACGAACTAAGTGGCGGTATGCAGCAGCGGGTTGGGTTGGCACGTGCCCTTGCCAATGATCCCGAAATTTTACTAATGGATGAGGCATTCAGCGCACTTGATCCGCTCATACGTGCCGATATGCAGGACGAACTGCTGGAGCTTCAGCAGAAAATGAGTAAAACAATTGTTTTTATCACGCATGACCTTGATGAAGCACTCAAAATTGGCGACCGGATAGCCATCATGAAAGAAGGAGCTGTTGTACAGATTGGCACACCTGAGCAAATACTAACCGAACCTGAAGACGACTATGTAAAAGCATTTGTCCAGAATGTAGACAGAACCAAGATTATCACGGCACAGACAATTATGCGAAAGGCACCGACTATTAACATCAAAAAAGACGGACCAGGCGTTGCCGTGCGCAAAATGAAACAGGATGGTATTTCAAGTATCTATGTGCTTGATTCAGACCGGAAATACAAGGGTATTGTTACGATTGATGACGCGGCAGAACAAAAAAAGAAAAATGTGAAAAGTGTTGACGAAATTATTCGTGATGACGCAGGCAGAACATCGCCCGACACTCCCGTAAAACACCTTTTATCCGATGTACTGACCAGCTCATACCCTGTTGCAGTGCTTGACGATGAGGGGCGGCTGACCGGAATTGTGGACCGTGCCTCCATTATAAGCGAGGTAAATCTTAATGACCCGCAGTATTCATCAGACAAAGAGAGTAAGAAAGAAGCTGAGCAAGAAACTGAATCTTAATATAGACCTTAAGAATGGTTGAAATTCCTGTAGGACGATTTTTCGAGATTATAATACAATGGATGATCGATAACTGGAGTGGGTTTTTTGATGCGGTGACAGTAACTGTGGATGTTACCTTATCAGCATTTGAATCTATCCTTATGTTCCCCCATCCGCTGATCATGATCGCCATTTTATCAGCGCTCGCCTGGTATGTATCAGGACGCGGTGTTGCCCTGTTTACAGTTGCCGGCCTCTTTTTGATAGAGGGAATGAATTTATGGCCGGAAACAATGAATACACTTGCGCTTATTTTTACAGCTGTACTGATTGCCTTGCTGCTTGGTATTCCGGTGGGAATATGGGCTTCTAAAAACGACCTGGTGGAAAAGCTGGTGCGACCCGTGCTGGACTTTATGCAGACAATGCCCGCGTTTGTCTATCTTATTCCCGCAGTACTCTTTTTTCAGCTCGGTAAAGTTCCGGGAGTCATTTCCACTCTTGTTTTTGCAACACCTCCGGCCGTCAGGCTTACAAATCTTGGTATACGCCAGGTGCCAGAAGAGGTGAAGGAAGCCGCCCTGGCGTTTGGGTCAAATCCACGCCAGATGTTATTTAAAGTTGAGCTTCCCGTGGCCCTGCCAACAATTCTTGCAGGCGTCAACCAAACGATAATGCTTGCGCTGTCGATGGTGGTCATCGCATCACTCATTGGTGCCGGCGGTCTTGGCCAGCCTGTTCTTGTGGGAATTCAGCAGCTAAACATCGGGCTTGGATTCGAAGGCGGCATTGCCATCGTAATTCTTGCCATATTCCTGGACAGGATAACACAGTCGCTCGGATCATCCGCTCAAGGCAGCGTAGCCTGAATCCAACGATATAATCCTGCATGATGTTATAAGCGCGGGATTTAGAAACAGACAATTCAAATTACAAATCAGATGAGACATGAAGACACTAGAAAATAACTTCAATAAATTTATGAAGGTCCTGGCACTAATTACAATAGCGGCCTTTTTTGCTGCCGGCTGCCAGAGCAGTACAGAAGAGACTCAGAAAACAGCCGACCTTGTCTATGTAAACTGGGCAGAGGGCATTGCCTACACCCATCTGGCAGAAAATGTACTTGAAGAAAAAATGGGATACGACGTTAACATCACCTCGGCCGACGTTGGGCCAGCGTATACATCTATTGCAAATGGCGACCAGGATGCGTTCATGGAAACATGGCTTCCGGTACTGCATAGCAATTATATCGACCGTTTTGAAGAAGATATCATAGATCTCGGCTATGTATATGAAGGCACACAAAGCGGCTTGGTCGTTCCAGAGTACGTAGAGGTTGACAGCATTTCAAATCTCAACAACTATACAGAGGAGTTTGATGGCGAGATAACCGGAATTGATGCCGGAGCCGGAGTCATGCAGACCACACAGGATGTGATTGAAGAGTATGACCTCAATTATGATCTCATTACATCGAGCGGACCGGCAATGACAGCTGCACTGAGTTCTGCCATAGAGGATGAAGAGTGGATTGTTGTAACCGGATGGAATCCACACTGGAAATTTGGCCGATGGGATCTGAAATTTCTCAAACAGGACGAAGATAAGATGATGTGGGAATCAGGAAACATACACATCATGGGGCGTCAAAACCTTGAGCAGGACAAACCTGAACTGGCACAGTTCCTCAAAAACATGCACTTTACTGAGGAACAGCTTGCCGATCTGATGCTTACCGTTGAACAGTCTGACGGAGACGTAGCTGAGGTAACCAATGAGTGGATGAATGAGCATGAAGAACTCATCAACAGCTGGATTCCTGAAGGAACCGATACGATGGCATCTGCTGAATAGTATCACTAAAAAACTATGTCTTAAACCGGCGGCCCAATAATGGTCTCCGGTTTTTTTATTTTTATGAGTCAGGAAAAAAACCGGCCTCAATTGATCTCCCTCTCCGCCCCCTCAATCTCTAAAATCAAATCCTCGCCGTATGCCGATGCCGGTGTTTGGTAGCCGGTCTTAAAATCGCCAGAACCCACTTTTTGGGCAATATGCAGGGAGCTCAGAGCTGTGAGCCGGTACCCTTCCGGCGTGACCTGCCGGGCGGTGACTGTATCGCCGCTTTCGTTTTCAACTTCACCCCAAATATAGCTTTTGCCCTCTTCCCTGGCGGCTTGATCCGGGCCGGTGACTTTTTTACCGATCTGCTTTTTCGCGAATGACTTGACGGCTTCCAGTCTTAAAACAGGCGCAATCCAATTGGAAAACTTCAGCCATCGAATGGCCGATTGCTTCATAGCGGTATACACCACAATATTGTCAATTCCGGTTGTGAAGTGAGCCGTGGATACATCTCCCCAGGGAATCGATGCCGTAGTTCGTGTTTTGGGGCCAAAATCAATTGATCTGGTTTTCCATGCGGCCGGCACAGACTTTATTTTTCCATCCTGACGCACTGCACCACCGATTCCAAGATTTTCAGCCATGGTTTGAGCCGTTCCGTGAGAGACGCCCCCGCCCAACCCCATAAACGCCAGCTCAAGCTTTACAGCCCCGGGCATCTGTTTTTTCAGATAGAGTGCCAGACAATCAGTAGGCACCACATCGAACCCGGTGCCGGGCATCGCCATAATACCTGCTGCTTTAATTTCTGAGCTCTTTGATTTTATACCTTCAAATACCGGAATCTCACCCGTGATATCCAGGTAGTGGCACCCATTTCTGATACAGGCATCAAGCATTGGTTTCCAGGTATGAACAAACGGGCCAGCACAGTGAATTACGAGCTCCGCGTCTTTTAGTAATCTGTCCATCTGCCCTGAATCTGACAAGTCTGCTGCTCCATAGGGCAGTCCAAGATCCTCAGATTGATTTTTTAATTTCTTTTCATTTCGTCCGGATAAAATCACATTGGAATGAAATTGAGCCGCTTTTTCAGCGATCAGATGGCCGGTGTAGCCGTAGCTGCCGTAGATTATCCATTTTTTCCGATCCTGTTTTTTCATACTAAATATTTAAAAGTTGAATACATGTATTCATGCGAAGTTTTTTAATAAGGGGACTGTATAATAGTGATGGTATCAATACCATCAATACCACGCCCGGCTTGGAATATCCCGTCCATGTCAAT
>CAZVEP010000160.1:1927-4441 GCA_964625635.1 uncultured Rhodohalobacter sp. | reverse complement strand
GATGCTACTTCCTGAATAATTTCTTCCATGTTTGATGCGGTTGACAAGACTGCCCCAGTACATGTAGCGTCACCAATCGTACGGAACCGGACCGTTCTTTTCTCTAGCTCCTCGTCTTCCAATCGGTTTACAAAATCCGTGTCAGCAAGCCAGACACCGCGCCTGTTAAAAACTTTCCGTTCGTGTGCAAAATATAGAGATGGGATATCAATCTCTTCCTGTGCGATATACTGCCAAATATCCATTTCTGTCCAGTTACTAATAGGGAAAATGCGAAAGCTTTCTCCCATACTCTTTCGGCCATTATAGAGGTCCCAAAGTTCAGGACGCTGGTTTTTAGGATCCCACTGACCAAAACTATCACGATGAGAGAAAAACCGTTCTTTAGCACGTGCTTTCTCTTCATCCCGGCGCCCACCACCGAGCGCAGCATCTACCTGATGCTTTTTAAGAGTATCAAGTAGTGTTACAGTTTGGAGTGCGTTTCGGCTCGCATCGGGACCGGTTTCCTCTTTTACCCGACCCTCATCAATAGATTTCTGAACACTTCCCACAATAAGCTCCACACCCGTTTTTTCAACCAGGTCATCCCGAAATTGTATTGTTTCAGAAAAGTTATGTCCTGTATCTACATGCATAAGCGGAAACGGAATTTTACCCGGATGAAACGCTTTCAGGGCCAGATGTACCATCACAATTGAATCCTTTCCGCCTGAAAACAGTAGCACGGGCCGCTCAAACTGAGCAGCTACTTCTCTCATGATATATATTCCCTCGTCTTCGAGCTCTTTAAGATGCGAGTTTTTAAATTTCTTCATATTGTTTATTAAATATGTACCAAATTGAATTTCTGGTCAAAAATACTGATTCCTGCCAGCTAATAAAACTTACAATCTTCTTATTATCTGATATTATCGACTCATTTTTCCTTCACTATAGCTTCGAGTTTGACAGGAGATCTATGACCCGGGACAGATGGAAAATGACGGAAGACAGAAGACCGAGGACAGGACATGGATGACCGAAGACCTAGCAGAGCAGCCGAGCCTTTCCGGCTTCCTGTCCCATGGATCACCATATGGAAAGAGTCCGGTTTAACTACCACGTAAGTTGGGTACCTGCGCTTCACGGACCCACCTCTGCGTCTTCGCTGGACGCTCTAACGCTGTCTCCTCCCCGAGTAATCGGGACCAAGTGTGGCCGGCGGTGGAGAGGTGATTACCTCCAATCAAAATAAACCAAAAATCTTCGTTTCACACCTTTTCAACCTTAACATTTTTTGAAAAGGCAATGATATCTATCGCTAAACCTAAATCTCTCAAGGCTAAGACCATTTATTGCAAACCTACTAAACCTCAACCTTCTCTAAAAAACATCAGCATTTATTTTATAATCGAGAAGCCTTACTCCGGTCTCCCGTCCTCCGTCCCCGGTCCATAAAATCACAACCCTATAATAAATTCCGGGTTATGCAGATCCTCTTTATTGTATTTCAAAGGAGAGTCACTTGGTCCGTTTTTTCCTGAATATCTGTAAACTGCATCCGCTGCTGCAGTATCCCATTCCATGGTTGGTCCAAATCTCGGATAAAGATCTGCTCTTCCTTCTGCGACAAAGCATATTTTTAGAGAACTCCCGGATGGTATCTCCTCTGACACCTCAACTCCCATCTTCTTGAGGCGCTCCCTGGTATCACTCCCCCCATGTGAACGGCTTACCATAATTCTTGCCGGTTTATCTTTGTTATACTCCTCATGCTCAATCTTTTCAGGAACGCTTTTGCCAACCTTTTTAAAAGCTCCTTTATCTTTTGTGGCGTAGTAGAGAACCTCTTCAGCCGGAATATACACTACACCCAAAACGGGCAGATTTTTCTCGATATAGGCAATATTAACCGTAAATTCGCCGTTTTTCTTGATGAACTCCTTGGTTCCGTCCAGCGGATCAATTAGAAAATACCTGTCCCAATGTTTTCTTTTACTGTACTCTGGAATCGCTGACTCTTCAGAAATGATTGGTATATCTGGATAGTGCTTTTTTAGCCCTTTTATAATTTCATTGTGCGATGCAAGATCTGCCTTTGTCAGCGGTGAATCGTCACTTTTCTGATCAACCTTGATATCACCATCGTAATAATTCAGAATTTGCTCTCCGGCACGTTTCGCAATGTCGTTGATAATGGTTACGTCTATGTTCATTTTCTATGAGTTTGTCAGGAATTGATGTTGATTATTCACTTGGGTGCCTTATTGGACCGGGGACGGAGGACCGTCGACCGAGGCATTCTACTTTTGATTATAATCCATTCTTACACCGTTATTATTATTATTTCTAACATTTATTTAACTGTTGAAATGAGTGCTTCGCCTCATCTCCCCGGTCACCAGGCCAACAGGCCGGCGGTCCTCAGTCTCCGGTCATTGCTTTACCATTCGACTTTTCCAGCAGCTCACTGCGTTCGCAGTCTTGCAGGTTCAATGGGCCTACCATCTACCATCTACCATCTACCATCTA
>CAZVEP010000160.1:0-1827 GCA_964625635.1 uncultured Rhodohalobacter sp. | reverse complement strand
CTACCATCTACCATCTACCATCTACCATCTAAAATGGCCATACAATTGGAACAAATACTATTGTCACTCCGGCAATCGCAAGATTTAATGGCAGACCAAATTTGATATAATCCTTAAAATCATAGCCGCCCGGGCCTAGCACCATCAAGTTGGTCTGGTAGCCTATGGGTGTTGAAAAACTTGCCGATGCTGCAAACATAATTGTCATAACAAAGGGCATAAAATCTACACCAAGGCTCGTGGCTGTAGACAGTGCAAATGGAAATATTAGTACTGCCGCCGCATTATTCGTAATCATCTCTGTTAGAACCCATGTAATAAGATAAATTACGATTAATGCTACATATGGCTGATCACCCGCAAATTCCATGAACCCGCCTGTCAAGAAGGTGGCCATGCCCGTCAGCTGAAGTGCATTGCCAATACCCAATGCAGCTGCAATTACTATAAGAACCTGCCAATCAATACTTGTTCGTGCTGATTCTGAGCTCGTACATCCTGTTATTAACATCGCACCGGCAGCCAGAAACGAAGCCTGAAACATTGAAAGCCAGCCAAATGCAGCAATTGCCACCATTAGAAATAAAATAATCCAGGCTGTTGAGCTCTTTTCGTAATTTGGACTCCCATCCTTATCCAAAGTACTTACCAGTAAAAAATAATTTGATGACTTATATCTGTCTGAAAAGTTTCTTGGAGCTTCCATCAATAAAATATCACCCGTTCGAAGAGTAATATCACCTACCTTTTTATTAATTCGCTCTCCGCTTCGTGACACAGCCAATATTACGGCTCCAAAATGGTTTCTAAACTCACCTTCTTTTACCGTCTTTCCCCTCAGCGGATTCGACTGAGACACTACAGCTTCCACAAGGTGACGATCGCGCTTTGTAGATCCAAGTTTAAAAACCTGCTCAGTAGCTGGTTCGAGACCCTGGATGTGGTGCAGATCAACAATTGATTCAACCATGCCTGTAAATATCAGCCGGTCATTGGAACGCAAAATTTCATCCGGTTCAACTGCTGCAAGAATGGTTCCGTTTCTAACGATTTCTACAAGAAAAAGGTTGGGTAAGTGACGTAATCCGGCTTTTTCAATTGTATTTCCAATCAAAGGACTGTCTTTACGGACCACCATTTCAATTGTGTATTCCCTTGTATTCTCAAATGTTGATAAGACGGATTTACTCTCCGGAAGCCATTTTCTTCCGAATATCATTAGATATATAAAACCCGTAATTGCAATGGGCAAACCTACATAGGCAGGTTCAAATATATTTAAAGTGACATCTTTTTCGGCAATCAGAAGTCCGTTAATAATTAAATTAGTACTCGTGCCAATCAAAGTGCATGTCCCTCCCAATATAGCAGCATAACTGAGAGGGAGCATTATTTTAGAAACCGGAACTCGATATTTGCGGCTCCATTCCTGAAGAGCAGGTATGAAAGATGCTACGATAGGTGTATTGTTCAAAAAAGCACTCATTACCATAACCGGTGAAATGATCCGGATCTGTGTCTGCCATAATTCTTTTGGGTAGCCAAGCAATTTCTTAATCACAAACTGAATAGCACCCGTCTCTTTCATCCCTGTAGCCACTACATAAAGAGCTGCAACTGTCAGCATTCCTTCATTTGAAAAACCTACAAGAGCTTCTTCGACACTTATAATATTAAAAACGAAGATGAGGGTAAGGCCGCCTACAAATACTACATCAGGTGGTATTCTGGCGAATATTAACAATCCAAGACACAAGGCTATTACAAGCAGTACAAAGATACCCTCGAATCCCATGTTTTAGCCGTAAAATTTTATTTTAAGTTTAG
>CAZVEP010000159.1:0-4588 GCA_964625635.1 uncultured Rhodohalobacter sp. | reverse complement strand
TTCAATTATCAGGGATCTGTTGATACAGATCTCTGGTCATTTGATATTGGAACCGGTGAAGAGATTTTTGGTCAGCCAGGCTGGGGAAATAATGAGCTCCAGTATTATACCGATCGTTCCGAGAATATTATTGTCGAAGACGGAATGCTCAAAATTACGGCAAGGGAGGAGTCATTTCAGGGATCTAATTACACGTCAGCGAAGATCCTGACCCGTGGTTCATTTGAACGAACGTATGGCCGCTATGAAGCGCGGATCCAGCTTCCATTTGGCCAGGGGATTTGGCCTGCTTTCTGGCTGCTTGGCGATGATTCTGGCGGCACTGTTATATGGCCCCAAATTGGCGAAATCGATATAATGGAGTATCGCGGACAGCAGCCAACCATTATCCATGGCAGTGTTCATGGGCCAGGCTACTCAGCCGGTCAGGCGGTAACTGATACGTACAGACTATCAGACGGAAGATTTGATTCCGATTTCTACATCTTTGCCATAGAGTGGGGACCGGATTTTATTCGGTACTACGTTGATGATGTTTTATACAATGAGATAACTCCGGCTGATGTAAATGGTGAATGGGTGTTTAATGACAATACGTTCTACATCATTTTGAACATGGCGGTCGGGGGAACATTTGTAGGTTCACCTAACAGTAGTACCCCGTTCCCACAAACTATGATGGTAGATTATGTGAGGGTTTATGCAGAGTAATTAAATACTTATTTTGCAGAGATTTGAACAAAAAACCAACAAATTAAATCAAGCTACCCTTGTCCATTACTTTAGAGAATATTGATAACGCAGAATGGTTTAAAATAAAGAACTTCGATTCACTCAGGCCTTTCTTCATGAGCATTGTGAGTGATTCCAACCATTGGACATTCATGTCCAGTAACGGAGGAATTTCGGCAGGCCGTAAAAACCCAGAGTTCGCCCTCTTCCCGTATTATACCGATGATAAGTTGGTTGATATGGCACATACAACAGGGAGTAAAACTATATTTAAGGCTGAGCATAATGGGGATACAGTAATCTGGGAGCCATTTTCAAAACGCGATGCCGGAAGATACAGCACTACCCGAAACCTTTTTAAAAGCCGGTATGGTAATAAGATCATGTTTGAAGAGATCAATCATGATCTTGAGCTTGTGTTTCGATATCAGTGGAATTCGAGCAATCTGTATGGATTTGTAAAGAAAGCTGCGCTCATAAATAATTCCGATAAAAATCGTAAAGTGACCGTGCTTGACGGCTTACAAAATATCATGCCATATGGCGTGAGCAGCGATTTGCAGACAAAATCAAGCAACCTTGTGGATGCTTATAAACGGCATGAACTGGTTGATGAAAGTGGTATCGGCATATTCGCCCTCAGCGCAATTATTGTTGATAAGGCTGAGCCCAGTGAAGCGCTTAAGGCTAATATTGCCTGGTCAATGGGGCTCGATAATCCCACTCATCTACTCTCATCCCTCCAGCTCGATCAATTCCGCAACATGGAGCCAATAGAGGAAGAAACGGACGTAAAAGGTGAAAAAGGAGCTTACTTTATTACATCTGATATCGAATTGAATAGCCAGTCAGAATCTAACTGGGCGATTGTGGCAAATGTAAATCAAACACAATCTGATGTTGTGGCCCTGAATAAAGCGATTCTGGAAGATTCAACGCTGCAGGAAGAAATAGACGCTGATATTGAAAGGGGTACCCGGAAATTAATTCAGCTTGTTGCCTCATCCGACGGACTGCAGTTTAGTTCTGATAAATTAAGAGACTCACGCCATTACTCTAACACGCTATTTAATATCATGCGCGGCGGAATTTTTGATGATAATTATAAAATCGAAAAACGTGATTTTGTTGGCTATTTAAAAAATGCCAGCCATGAAGTAGCCGAGCAAAACAGTGATTTTCTTGATCAGCTTCCGGAAAAATTCGACAAGTTTGTACTTGAGAAACATTTTCAATCGACTGATGACCCCGATCTTGTACGGCTGGGTGTTGAGTATCTTCCACTGAAATTTAGTCGTCGCCATGGCGACCCAAGTCGTCCATGGAACCAGTTTTCTATCAATACGCACAGTGAAGTGGATGGATCAAAAATTCTGGATTACGAAGGGAACTGGCGAGACATATTTCAAAACTGGGAAGCTCTTGCACATTCATATCCCGATTTTATTGAGGGAATGATATTTAAGTTTCTGAATGCATCTACTTTTGATGGTTATAATCCTTACCGGGTTACAAAAGGCGGATTTGACTGGGAAACAATTGAACCTGATGATCCGTGGTCATATATCGGTTACTGGGGAGATCACCAGATAATTTATCTTCTGAAATTTCTGGAATTCTATTCTGATTACAAACCAGAAGAATTTAAGGCACTGTTTGATAAGCAGGCTTTTGTATATGCTAATGTACCGTATCGCATCAAGTCATACGATGAGATTGTTAAAAATCCGAAGGATACAATTGAGTTTGACGAAGAGCTAGATCAAACCATACGGACAGAAGTGAGTAAAAAGGGCGCCGATGGAGCACTATTAGGAAGTGGCACAGATGATATTCACCACGTCAATTTTATGGAAAAAATGCTGGCGACTGTGCTGGCAAAAGTATCTAATTTCGTGCCGGAAGCGGGTATCTGGATGAATACACAGCGTCCGGAGTGGAATGATGCAAATAACGCGTTGGTCGGAAACGGTGTGTCGATGGTGACGCTCTATTATTTGAGGCGATTCCTCAAATTCTTAGAACCATTTCTTTCTGAATCAGACCTTGATCGTGTTGAAGTGTCGGAAGAGCTGGCTGAATTTTTTGATGGCATTTATAACGCACTCGAGTCTCACAAAGGTAAACTTACCGGCGGGATTAATGACAGCATCAGAAAAACAATTACCGACAGCCTTGGTAAAGCAGGAAGCAATTACAGAGATCAGATTTATGAGAATGGATTTTCCGGCAAGAAATCATCTGTAAACGTCAGTCAGATCAATCAATTCGTTTCGCTGACACAAAAGTATCTTGAGCACTCCATTAAAACCAATAAGCGCAATGATAATCTTTATCACGCTTACAACCTTATCAGTATTGATGATGAAGGAATTTCTATCTCTTATCTTGACGAAATGCTTGAGGGTCAGGTTGCCGTTCTGAGTTCAAATTATCTGAGTGGTGTTGAATCACTTGAGGTACTGGATGCCCTTCGTCAAAGTGCTCTCTATCGAAAAGATCAGCAAAGCTATATTCTTTATCCCAATAAACAGCTTCCCGGCTTTTTGGAAAAGAATAACATACCTGAAGATCTGGTTGAAAAATCAGAGTTACTTAAAAAGCTTGTTTCCGACTACAATCATCGGATTATTAACGAGGATATTGAAGGCGGATACCACTTTAATGGGAACTTCAAGAATGCCGGCGACCTGAAAGCGGCACTGAATGACATGAAATCGACCCGGTACGGGCCTCTTGTAGAAAAAGAAGAAGATCTTGTGCTTGAGATTTTTGAAGAGGTATTTAACCATAAGGCATTTACGGGCCGTTCAGGGACGTTCTTTGCCTATGAAGGGCTTGGCTCAATTTACTGGCACATGGTTTCCAAACTGCACCTTGCTGTTCTTGAAACATGTGTGAATGCGGCAAAACAAGATGTTGACCCGGATATCATGAAACGTCTCGCCACTCATTTTGATGAAGTTGGAAAAGGGATTGGAGTCCATAAAGATCCCGAAGTGTACGGTGCATTCCCGACAGATCCTTACTCTCATACTCCTAAACATCGCGGAGCACAACAACCGGGCATGACGGGACAGGTAAAAGAGGATATCCTTGTGAGATTCGGAGAGCTGGGTATGTACATGCAGAAAGGGAATCTTAATTTTAAACCATTTTTGCTCAAGCAAAATCAGTTTACGGATGAGCAAAGCAGCTTTGAACTGGTATCACTTGATCATTCATCCTACAGTATAAATGTACCAGAAAACGCACTGGCATTTACGTGTTGCCAGGTACCTGTGATTTATGAACAGTCTGGAAAAAGTGGTTTATCCGTAACATTCAAGGATGGTTCATCGAAATCATTTGATGAGCCAAAACTCGATAAAGAAACATCTGCGCATATTTTTCAGCGGACAGGTGAGATTAAAGAAGTTACAGTATCAATCCATAAAAAGGAGTTGAGATAACTCCTGATTTATAACATCAAGAAACTTCGAAAAATGAAAAACTTTATTACGGTTCTGGTTTTTATAACATCCCTGACGCTTATGGCCTGCACAAATCAATCCTCTGATAGTTCAGAGTCAAGCACTCCGACTGCTGAGGAGATACTTGGGAATCCGGAGTATCAGGCAATCTCATATAGCGGCTACCGGGGAATTACGAGAGATATACAGCCAACTATTCCTGAACTGAAAGAGGATATGAAAATTCTTTCAGCGATGGGGATCAAAATTGTGCGGACCTACAATCTGTATCTTGATGCTGTACCTAATTTGCTAAAGGCAATCAGCGAGCTGAAGGAAGAAGATCCGGAATTTGAGATGTACGTGATGATGGGCGCCTGGATTGATGCCAAAAATGCCTGGAC
>CAZVEP010000158.1:0-4738 GCA_964625635.1 uncultured Rhodohalobacter sp. | reverse complement strand
TCAATAAACTCAATCCGGCCGGCAATTTCTTCCCACTTTCCAAAGGCCTGGTTTAGAGAGCTCTTTAATTCATCGTATTCCATGGAAATATCTTTTACTTGGTCGGCATCATCATAGAAATCAGATTGTGCCATCATCTCTTCAATTTCGGATATACGGGCTTCTGTTTGCTCTATTTCCTTCTCAAGAGCGGTTATTCGTTTCTTGAGGGGTTTAATTTTTTTAGAGAGCGCATTCCGTTTCTCCGCTTCTAGACGCCGTTCCTCTTTGCGACTCAGTGTTTTGGTTTGATCAGCCCCGTTTTGCGACTGCTGTATTGTATTCTGCTGGTAACTGTCGCTTTCTTCTTCCTTCGATTTTTTATCGAGATAGTAGCTGATGTTGCCGAGCCATGTTTTAATCCGCCCGGGCTGCACTTCCAGCGTTTTTGAAACAATAGGATCCAAAAAGTACCGGTCATGGGAAACGATCATCAGGGTTCCCTCAAATTGCTGGAGCGCCTGTTGAAGGATGTTTTTTGACTGCATGTCGAGGTGGTTGGTGGGCTCATCAAAAATCAGAAAATTTCCGGAGTTGAGCAGCATCTTCGCCAGGGCCACACGGCTTTTCTCACCACCCGACAGCACGCTTACTTTTTTAAACACGTCATCGCCCACAAAAAGAAATGACCCGAGAATTGTACGAAGTTTTGTTTCTGATTCGTGCGAGCCGGCAAGGCGCATCTCATCGAGTGGCGTATTTTTTGGTTCCAGCTCATCTGCCTGGTGCTGGGCAAAATAGCCGGGTGTGACATTATAACCCACTTTTCGTTCTCCATCTGTGATGGGCTCAAGTCCGGCCAATATGCGGATCATCGTGGATTTACCAGCTCCATTTGGACCCACGACCGCAATTTTATCCCCGCGCTCAATTTCATAATCAATTCCATCAAAAACGGTATTGTCGCCATATTTTTTCACCACATTATCGAGCGTCATTACCACCTGGCCTGAGCGTTCGGGCGATGGAAACTGAAAAGAGATTTCGGACTGTTCCTGTTCCAGTTCAATTTGCTCCATCTTTTCGAGCTGCTTGATGCGGCTCTGAACCTGCTTCGCTTTCGTGGCTTTATAACGAAACCGGTCGATGAACTCCTGAGTCTGCTTGATCTCCTTCTGCTGGTTCTCATACTGCTGTTTCAGCAGCTCTTTTTCCTTTTCGTACTTTTTCTCATAAAAGCTATAATTGCCGGCATACTCATCCATCGATCCCATTCGGAGCGCAAGCGTTCGATTCGTAACGTTATCCAAAAACGCACGATCGTGAGAAACAATAATAACGGCTCCCTCGTAGTTTTTCAGAAAGGCCTCAATCCACTGCAGTGATTCAATATCGAGGTGGTTGGTGGGCTCATCAAGAAGAAGATACGTCGGGTTTTGAAGGAGAAGTTTTGCGAGCGCGATCCGCATCAGCCAGCCACCGCTGAACTCCGTCGTGGTTCGTTCAAAATCTTCAGGGCTAAATCCCAGGCCAGCCAGGATCCGTTCAATATCGGCCTGAAGAGTATAAGAACCGGAATTTTCGAGCTTATGCTGAATCTCACCAAACTCAGTCAGTGCTTCTTCATGTTCTTTGCTGTCAGATGACGCCGTTTCAAGTTTGGTTTGGACCGCATCAAATTCACCCCGTAATTCCATGATATCTGCGAAGGCGTGTTCTACCTCCTCAAACACAGTGAGGTCAGGATCCGGTTCTACACCATCCTGCGGGAGGTAACCCACGGTGGCTTCATTACTCATGCTAATGCCACCTGAATCTGCCTGCTGTTCACCGGCAATAATCTTTAAGAGCGTTGATTTTCCTGCTCCGTTTGGCCCTACAAGGCCGATTCGCTCGCCCGGGTTAATAATCGTGTTCACATTATCGAACAGTGCACGCTCACCGAAATGAAGCGTTATTCCATCTATTTGAAGCAAATGAAAGCGGTTAGGATGTTTAATATATCAGATTTATTTTGAAGCCGAACCTGTTTACGGGCGCCCTTAAAATACCAAGGATTATCTTCACCCAAAAAGATTTCACATGAATCAATTTCTAAGGTTAAGTGTACTGCTATTAATCTCTGCCATTTTAATTTCCTGTTCCGGGGAAAGACAGCAGCCTTCCTACGAATTCACGGTAAATAATCCTGCAGATTCAGGTAGTCAGTATCCGAATTTTTTCAGGGATTCAACCGGTACGGTTACGATGAGCTGGATCTTGAAGATTGAAGAAGATCTGAATTCCATTCAATACTCTACCTATACCGACAGGGGATGGAATCCGCCTCAAACAGTGAACATCAGTTCAGACTATTTTGTGAACTGGGCGGATTTTCCATCAGTTGTTTCACGTGATGGTGACATTGTGGCTGCTCACTGGCTGCAGAAAATTGAAGGAGGCCCCTATGCGTACAATGTGAATGTTGTATTTCCAGGCGAACAGGCTCGCAGGTGGACGGATCCGATCATACCTCACAGCGATGGAACTGCTACAGAGCACGGGTTTGTGTCGATAGAGCCTTTATCAGAAGACAGGGTGCTTGCTGTTTGGCTCGATGGAAGACAGACGGCTGATCGGGGGCACGATGAATATTCTGATCCTGACAAGGCAATGACGTTGCGATCTGCCGAAATATCGAGCGATGGCACCGTCACGCGTCGCCGGGAAATTGATGCGATGGTCTGCGATTGTTGCTCAACCGACCTTGTGATGATGGATGGAGAGGTAGCTGTCGTCTATCGAAACAGGACAACTGAAGAAATTCGTGATATTTATATCTCACGATACAATCTTGAAACAGGGGAGTGGACAGAGCCGAAGGCAGTACACAATGACGGATGGGAAATTAATGGCTGTCCGGTAAATGGTCCAAGAATCGATTACAGAAATGGAAAGATAGCCGTTATCTGGTATACCGAAGCAGGTGGTACGCCGCAGGTAAAACTGCTATCTTCTAATGACATGGGAACTTCGTTTGGAGATCCCATCATCATATCCAAAGAAAATACAATCGGCAGGGCAGATCTTTCGTTAGGTAATGATGGGACGGTTTATGCCAGCTGGATGGCCACACAAAACGATAATGGGTACGTCATGATGCGTCGTGTTCAGCCAGACGGAACGCCTGAAAATCCTATAGAAGTTGGGTTAACTGCATCAAGTCGCCGAAGCGGGTTTCCCAGAATGGCTATGATTAACGACGGGTTGCTTTTTGCATGGACTCAAACTGAGCCTATTATAAGAGTGCGAACGGGCATTGTTACGTTTGAACAAATTGAACAAGCCAACCGGGCGGAGTAAACACATTTATCTCAGTTCGGCTAAATATTTATTTATTGAATCATCTCAGAGCAGAGCCAAAAAAGTGTCGACTGAGAAGATATAACTTTTGATAACATTAGATTTAATTATGAAGTGTCCCCTTTTCCAAGGGGGGACTCTTAGATAAATAACTTATTATTGAATTTACACTCTCAACTCAGATCATTAAGATATCATGCAGATACTAAAACTAATACCCTTTTTGCTTTTGA
This sequence comes from uncultured Rhodohalobacter sp., assembly GCA_964625635.1. GTDB lineage: Bacteria > Bacteroidota > Rhodothermia > Balneolales > Balneolaceae > SW132. The sequence continues at coordinate 1,184 of CAZVEP010000158.1, read as the reverse complement.
TCCTTTTTCAGGCATCGTGTGCGGGTGCACAAATGACGGCCGATTCGGATGAAGACCGCCGCCAGCAGGCCATTGAAATTCTGGAACGTGTTCCACTATTTGACGGACATAACGATGCTCCATACCAGTACAGAAACCGGGTTGGGTATAAATTTGGTGAGCTCGATTTTTATGATACAACCGTGCTTGACAATCCGATGCATACAGATATCCCCCGGCTGAAGGAAGGTCACGTGGGTGCCCAGTGGTGGAGTGTGTATGTGCCGGCCGGTATTCCGGAAGACGAAGCCGTGAAACGGACCTTGGAGCAGATCGACTTTGTCTACCGTATGGCGGAGAGATATCCGGATGAGTTTGAAATGGCGTTTACAGCAGATGACGTTGAGCGTATTTTCGATGATGGCAAGATCGCCTCGCTGATCGGTATGGAAGGTGGACATTCGATTGCAAATTCGTTGGCAGTATTACGATCGTTTCACAGGCTGGGTGCCCGCTATATGACCATTACCCACAGCCGCACGCTCGACTGGGCCGATGCAGCCGGTGATGAGCCGCGCCACGACGGACTGAGCGAATTTGGTGAAGAGGTGATCCGCGAGATGAACCGTCTTGGCATGATGGTAGATCTGTCGCATGTAACGCCGGCAACGATGAAAGATGCCATAGCCGTCTCGGAAGCCCCGGTGATGTTCTCGCACTCGAATGCCCGTGCCATCTCAGGTCACCCGCGAAACGTACCGGATGATGTACTTCGCATGCTGCCGGAAGAGGACGGACTTGTGATGGTGACATTTGTGGAGTCGTTTACCTCAGAAGAACTGCGTCAGTGGTATGCCGAGCGGAACGGTTATCGCGAAAAAGTGGAGTCGCTTTATGGAGGTCAGCCCGATTCGGTAAGTGCCAAAATGGAGGCGTGGATGGAAGAAAATGAGCAGCCAAAATCGACACTTGAGCAGGTAGCCGATCATATTGACCATATCAAAGATGTGGTTGGTGTGGACTATATCGGCATTGGCGGCGACTATGATGGTGTTTCATCGCTACCACTCGGCCTCGAAGACGTTTCAACCTACCCGGCACTGTTTGCAGAACTCTTGAGTCGTGGCTATACGGAAGAAGAACTTGAAAAAATCGCGGGACTCAATATGTTGCGTGTGATGCGGGGAATGGAGGAGGTAGCTGAA
>CAZVEP010000157.1:0-4771 GCA_964625635.1 uncultured Rhodohalobacter sp. | reverse complement strand
GCTGCTTTGGCAATTTGAGAATAGTGTCCCTGAGTGGTTGGTTTATAGCTTGGAATCTGAACATTCTTTTTACCCGTATAACGGCCTTCTGTATTAAGCATGTCTTTAGGAAGGTCTACCAGCACAGGACCGGGGCGACCGCTTGTTGCTATATGGAACGCCTCACGCAGGCAATGCTCAAGATCGTTGACATCACGTACCAGATAGCTATGCTTTGTGATTGGCCTTGTTATACCCACGATATCCGCTTCCTGGAATGCATCATTGCCAATCACACCCGTAGGTACCTGTCCGGTGAGAACAACCAGCGGAATAGAGTCCATAGCAGCCGTAGCAATTCCCGTGACAGTATTCGTGCCACCGGGCCCCGACGTTGCCAGTACAACTCCTGCCTTTCCTGTAGCCCTTGCATAACCGTCAGCTGCATGAGTCCCTGCCTGCTCATGGCGGATCAGGTAGTGATTTATGTCATGGCAGTCGAAAAGCTGGTCGTAAATCGGCAATACTGCGCCACCCGGATAACCGAAAACCGTGTCTACGCCGATATCGGTCAACGTTTTGATCAAAATTTCGGCACCTCTGAAATATGAAACATCTTCTTCGGGAACAGAAGATTTAAGTGATTCAAGAAATGGAGCTCTTTTCTCGGAGGCGGACTGTTGCTTTGCAGGTTTCATTGACATATGGGTATACGTTTCCTGCCGGAGGTCAAAATTTAAGATGTGTTTAGGAATCTAAATTCTAATCTCCGGCTGATTAATTAGCTCAGAATTAGGATTAGAATAAGAATTAGTAGATTAGACAGAATAAACTGACGTAAAAAATCACGATCAGTATGTAGAGGTATTATAGGAAACAGACGTACAAAAGAAATGCTTGATTGTCCAACCACATGAGACTCAACGCGGTTAATGCGTCTGGTTAAATTATTGTTAAAAGCTTTTGTGGTAGACAAAATGTACGATTATTTATATTTCTACAACATTATATATATCTGAGTTTTAGCTGTCAAGAAAAATAATTACTATTTATTTCGTTAGTATAAGATAAGATATAAGGCAAATTTAAAAGCGCTTTCAAAATTTTTTATTTAAGCCTCTAAGTTCAATAGAATCATAGTTTAAACACACCGATACTAAATGTTAGAAAAATTAAATAAATTTAGCTCAAGACTTACCGAATCGCAATCTCAGGTAGGCTCAAAAGCGATGTTGTACGCTACCGGTTTGAGCGAGGATGATATGAAAAAGCCTCAAATCGGTATTGCATCCACCGGATGGGATGGTAATCCGTGCAACATGCATTTGAATGATCTTGCTGCCGTAGCTAAGAAGAGTGTTTGGAAGAATGAGATGGTTGGATTTATGTTTCATTCGATTGGGGTGAGTGATGGTATATCTATGGGAACCCAGGGCATGAAATTTTCTTTGCCGTCACGTGATATCATAGCCGACTCTATCGAAACTGTGATGAACGCTCAATGGTACGACGCCAATATTTCTGTTGTAGGGTGCGACAAAAATATGCCCGGTGCAGTGATGGCTATGGGGCGCGTAAATCGGCCGTCGATCATGATATATGGCGGCACGATTCGACCGGGTAATCTGAATGGCGAAAAGCTTGATATCGTCTCAGCATTCGAATCCTATGGCAAGTTTCTGTCAAATGAGTACACTGAAGAGCAGATGGACAGGGTAGTGAAGCATGCATGCCCCGGGGCGGGTGCATGTGGCGGGATGTACACTGCCAATACAATGGCATCTGCGATCGAAACGCTTGGGATGAGCTTGCCATATAGTTCATCCATCCCGGCAACACATCAGGAGAAAATAAAAGAGTGTGAGCGTGCCGGAGAAGCGATCCGATTGCTGATGGAGAAAGACATCAAGCCAAGGGACATTATCAACAGACAATCACTTGAAAACGCTATTACAATGATCATTGCATTAGGTGGCTCAACCAATGCTGTCATGCATATGCTGGCAATAGCTCACGCTGCGGGTGTCTCATTTTCGATTGATGATTTTCAAATGGTGAGTGATCGTGTACCGTTCATCGCCGATTTAAAGCCAAGCGGTAAGTACGTAATGGAAGACCTATATAATGCAGGGGGCGTACCTGCAGTACAAAAGCTTTTGTTAAAAGAGGATCTGCTTGATGGCAGCTGTCTCACCGTGACCGGGAAAACACTAGAAGAAAATGTTGCAGACCTGCCGGGTCTTTTAGAGGAGCAAAAAGTGATATATCCGGTATCGGAACCGATCAAGAAAACCGGACACCTTCAGATTTTGTATGGTAACCTTGCCGAAGAGGGTTCTGTGGCCAAAATTACCGGGAAAGAGGGGACGAAATTTTCAGGCACGGCAAAAGTTTACAATTCTGAAGAAGAGAGCCTTGTAGGAATTCAAAATGGTGAAGTGGAAAAAGGTGATGTAGTGATTATTCGATATGAAGGACCAAAAGGAGGACCGGGCATGCGGGAGATGCTTTCCATCACGGCAGCAATTATGGGAGCAGGACTTGGCAACGAGGTGGCACTCATTACCGACGGACGGTTTTCAGGTGGCACACACGGATTTGTGATTGGCCATGTTACACCGGAAGCGCAAGTCGGTGGCCTGATTGGCTTAATTGAGAATGGAGATACCATCACTATTAATGCTGATGATCAGACAATTAATGTTGATCTGACCGAAAATGAAATCGAAAAACGCCGAAAGAATTGGTCGGCTCCGACGCCCGCATTTACGACGGGAGTTTTACGAAAGTACGCGAAAACGGTGTCGACGGCGAGTTTGGGGTGTGTAACGGATCTCTGACTCACCCTCTGTCTCCCTCTCTACGCGTAGAGAGGGAGGACTCTACAATTAAATTGATATTTGGTAGATATTTTCATTTTAAAAATGATTTCAGGAGTTTCCCCCTCATTGCGAGCGGAGCGAGTAAAGAGCGGGTCAAGTGGTGAGTCAGCAGAAATGGGAGCATATTTTTGCCTTTAATTTTTCCATATCCCAAACCTCCTCATTTTTGTATCGAACGACTTTCAGCCCCATTTTTGAAATAATTAAATCTCGCACATGATCGTAATATTGCTGATGGTCATGAATTTTACCGTCTAATTCGATGACGAGATTTTGTTCTGCGCTGTAAAAGTCTGCTATAAAGAAATGAAGTATGCCCCTGTCCTCTTCGTATATCAACGGATGCTGACGAAAGAATTTTACACCTTTAAGCTTTCGGCTTCTAAGCTCGTGTCATAGAATTTTTTCGGAGGGAGTTTGTCTTTTTCTTAGCTCTCTAGCCAGCTTTATTATAGAGCGGTGAGATGCCATTCGGTTCTTTGACTGATTTTTAGGTGTGTAGATTTATGATCAGGATTTTGAGCTTTCCTTACACTTTTTTGATTCATCCTCTGTCTCCCTCTCTACGGGTAGAGAGGGAGGACTTCAGAACAGAATTACCGTTCACTAAACATCTTGAAGCCCAAAATGAGGTCTATGAGTCTCTACTCTATGTGATCCGTCGGCTGGCGCAGAGAGTTGATAAGAAGGCCATAGGCACCAGTTTGTAACTGTGGGCGAATTTGATTGTCTCTAAAAGATTTCAGGAGTCTCCCCTCTATGCGAACGGAGAGAGTAGAGAGGGGAACAAGGGGTGAGTCCGAAAAGTCCATTTATTTTATTTTCGGTTTGCAAAATGATATTTATAAAACTATAATCATAGTATTATAAAACGCAGTATTCATCAAAGGATGGTTATATTCAGAGCTGACTCTCCTGCAAAATTATCAGAACCACTAAGTTAGATTTTGACGTTTGTTATTAAATCGCCCCATAACAGCTGTTATTCTTATTCTTGCGGCCTTTATTTTTGGGAGCCTTGCCCTCAGTGAGCTTTCTGTCGATCTGCTGCCAGATGTGGATTCACCCAATCTTGTGGTCCGTACTGACTGGCAGGGTGCCTCACCGCGTGAGGTAGAAACGCGCATAAACGAACGTCTTGAGGCAGTACTGAGTACCATTCCCGGGATAGACCAGGTACAGGGATTTGCCCGTCAGGGTCAGAGTGTGATCTATCTCAATTTTCAGTGGGGCCACAACATGGACCTCGCGTTTCTGAATGTGCGGGAGAAACTAGACCAGGCACAGTATTCCATGCCTGAAGAGGCCTCCCGCCCGCAGCTGATATTCAATACTACCGCCGATGAGCCAATCGCCGTGCTTGCCGTCACTTCTAAAGATCGTCCAAATAGTGAATTCGATACCCGGCTATCTCTTAAGCGCTGGGCCGAGCAGGTTCTTTCACGACGGTTGGAGCAGGCCGAAGGGATCGCCCAGGTGGTTCCGGTGGGAGCAGTGGAGCCGGAAGTTCAGATTCGATATCTCCCTCGAGAAGTCGATCGGTTTGATCTGACTCTTGGTGAAGTACAGAGTCTCATTCAACAAGCCAACCTTTTTGCCACAAGCGGAGAGCTTCGCGATGGCTGGTACCGTTACTCCATGAAAATCCAGAGCCGGATCGATGAGCTCGAGGATCTTAACACCGTTCCACTCAAAAAACTTGGCGATGGTAAAGTACTGCTGCTCAGTGATATCGCCGAGGTTCAGCTGGGTGAAACGGATCCATCATCTTTTGCGATGCTTGATGGCGAACGGGTTCTTAATTTACTGGTCAAAAAAGAGTTTGGAAGCAATACGGTGGAAGTATTTGATACGCTGACTCCACTGCTTGAGGAGATGCGCGAATTACATCCCAATATTGCGATTGAGGT
>CAZVEP010000156.1:0-4772 GCA_964625635.1 uncultured Rhodohalobacter sp. | reverse complement strand
ATCACAAGTGCGTCAAATTGTTCTTTAACAATTTCACAAGCGTGGTCGAGCGAACTGACCAGTTCAAATCCAAGCGTTTGCTGTTTGGTTCTGAACTCAAACAAAGCTACACCATCACCCATATCGTAAAGTACAGCGCTGCTGGTTCCCCAAATCTCATTCGCATCTTTTTCCAACAACTTGACTGTTACCGCTCCATCTGCAGGTGCCGACAATTGATCTGCTTTGCCTGTCGCAAGATTAAAAACTGTTCCATCGTCATCGTAAAACGTTTCCCGGCCTTCATCAAGCATCTTCTGTACGGAATCCGGGACCTCTCTTCCCTCAGAGATCATACGCTCAACGGATTCTCGAACTCCTATTGCATCCCAGCGCTGAAACGGGCCCATCTCCCAGTTGAATCCCCATTGCATAGCACGGTCGATAGATTCAACTGATTCTGTAATTTCAGGAATTCTGTTAGCGGCATATAACATTAAGTCGCATTGTATCTCCCACAGAAATTCTCCGGCTTTATTATCCTGATTCACCAGAAATTTCAGACGCTTTCCCGCAGATTTATACTTTTTCTTTGCTTCTTCAGCTATTTCGAAAGAAACATCCTGCTGTGGTTCATATTCAAGAGTTTCAGGATTTATTACATGATACGCCTTGCCTTCATCGGTTTTGACTTTTTTATAGAACCCGTGTCCGGTTTTATTACCATGCGCCCCATTTTCCACCATTTTTTTAAATTCCTCAGGAACCTTGAATATTTCACGGCGTTCGTCATCAGGAACAGCTGGATAAAGATTTTCTGCCACATGCTTAAGTACATCAAGCCCGGCCATATCTGCTGTTCTGAACGTGGCCGCTTTGGAGTAACCGGTCAGTGTCCCCGTGAGAAAATCAATTTCCTCGGCCCTGAATTTACCATTAAAGAACCACGGCATGATGGTAGCCATCGAAAAAACGCCGATCCTGTTTGCAATAAAATTGGGTGTATCTTTGCACTCAACAACACCTTTTCCAAGAATTTTCTCGCAAAAACCGGCCATATAATCCACCACAGATGAGTCAGTAGACTCTGTTGGAATAATTTCCAGAAGCTTCATATAGCGGGGGGGATTAAAAAAGTGTGTGCCCAGGAAATGGCTTTTAAACTCGTCAGATACATCCTCACTGATCTCAGAGATCGGGAGGCCTGAGGTATTTGAACTGACAATAGTTCCCTTTTTCCGCACCTTCTCAATGTCAGACATCATATTCTTCTTGATGTCCATTCGCTCTACTATCACCTCGCAAACCCAGTCAGCTTCTTCAATCCAATCGAGGTTATCTTCAAAATTTCCCGGGATAATTCGATCGGCCCAATCCGGCATTGCCAGCGGTGCGGGGTTCATCTTTTTAAGTTTGCCGATGTTTTCTTCAACTGTTTTGTTGGGATGACTGGCATCATCCGATTTCAAATCGAGAAGCTTAACGTTGAGCCCTGCATTGATACAGTGCGCGGCAATCTGACTGCCCATTACACCGGATCCAAGTATGACAACGTTTTGGATATTAAATTTTTTAATCTTGAGATTTGAGTCTTGAGTCATGTGTGATTTTCTTGAGAAGTTTATTGCGTTTTAGTCTAAAGTCGTGAGTCATGAGTCATGAGTCATGAGATTTTACTCAGATCTCAAGACTCAAATTTCAAGACTATTCATCCTTATACATGGATTCAATCTTGTCGGCATATTTTTCTTTCACCACCGTTCTCTTAACCTTCATGGTTGGCGTAAGCTCGCCGTTATCAATACTAAGCGGTTCTTCAAGCAATTCAAATTTCTTCACCTTTTCCCACGGAGAAAGCTCTTTGTTGGCTTTATCAACCTCTTTTTGGATAAGTTCACGTACCTTTTCGTCTTCAGAATATGGTTCATCAGGCGTGTAACCATCACGTTTCAGGCGTTTTAGCACGTTATCATAGGATGGTATGATAAGAGCAGAACAGAACTTCTTCTGATAGCCAATAACTACAATTTGATCAATAAACCCTGAGTTGGATATCACATTCTCTACATTTTGAGGAGCTACATATTTGCCGGTAGAAAGTTTGAACATCGATTTTTTGCGATCGGTGATAAACAGAAATCCGTCATCATCAATCTCGCCGATATCGCCGGTTTTAAACCAGTCGTCGTCAGTAAAAACCTCCTTCGTTTTCTCCTCATTTTTGTAGTAGCCTTTCATGACGTGTGGCCCCTTAGTCAGAATTTCTTTGTCATCAGCAATTTTGACCTGAACATTTTCGAGAGGCTTTCCTGAACTTCCAATCCGCATTTCACCGGGCATCTGAACTGTAATGACTGGTGATGTCTCCGTGAGGCCGTAGCCCTGCACGCAATCAAAACCAATGGCATTCATAAACTTAAAAACTTCCGGAGACAGAGCTGCTCCACCGCTCACCATGCCTTTCAGCTCACTGCCAAATAATTCACGAATTTTGCTGTAAATCAGTTTATCCGCAATTTTATGCTTAATACCGCTTAACCCTGAAGGCGGATGTTCAGGATCATAATCTTCTGTCATATAGATTGCCCAATAGTATAGACTTTTCTTGAGGCCGCTCATCTCCTGGCCTTTCACCTTCACGCCGGTATGAATCTTTTCGAGCAGCCGAGGTACGGTAGCAAAGAAAAAGGGTTCTATATAGGTAAAATCATCCCGGATCTCGTCAATCATCTCAATAAAAAATATCCTGCTGCCCATGCTCAGGTACATATATTCGATCATTCGTTCAAATACGTGAGACAGTGGCAAATAAGAGAGTACATGTCTGCCCTTAAAATCTTCGACCGGGTAAGGCAGCTTTTTAAGAGACGCGTTAACATTCGAAGCAATATTATCGTGGGTCAACATTACCCCTTTGGGCAAGCCGGTCGTACCAGATGTGTAAATCAATGTGGCAAGATCATCCGGATCCACTTCACTTCTCAAAGATTCGAACAGCTCAGGCTTTTCCTCTATGAGCTCCTCCCCCATCTCTTGAACGTGATCGAATTGCTTTAGCTTTTTGTGCTTCGACCCATGAATAGATATCACTGCTTTGACGGAGGTAACCGCTTTAATCAGCGGTTTTGTTTCCGAAAACAACTCATCATTTGATACGATGTGTACTACAGCATCAGAGTTTTCAAGAATATATTTAATCTGATCTCCGGGCTGGGTAGGGTAAATAGGCACATTTGCTGCACCTATAGAGAGTATTGCCAGGTCACTGATCAGCCATTCAGTTGAATTTTCTGAATGGATAGCAACTTTATCACCCCGGCGAACACCCAGCTTGTAAAGGCCCATTGCAAATTTTTTCACCTTTAATCTGAACTCATCAACATGTGTCTTATGCCACTTGCCGCCCCGTTTGGTTGATGTGAATAACCCGCCCGGGTGGTTATCAAGTCCTTCATATATTATTTCAGGAAGTGTTTTTTTGGATCTGTTCATGGCAAAAAAGCGGTTTTTAGACAAATGAGCGTTGGTTAACACCGTTACCCTAATTTACACTTTACTGTGACTTTTAAAAATTTGTTGGAAAAAAAATTCTCACTTTCAGCAAGATTGATTTATTTCCTGAAAGTCACTCCATCCTTACTATCTTACATATCAAACCAGACTGGAACTGAACAGATATAACAATGAAAATTGAGACTAAGATAAAGGAGAAGGCTGATGCCTTGCTTTCATCTACCCAAAAAAATATGGGTGAAGCCCTGGGAATTGAGTTTACTTCTATAGGGCGCGATGAAATGCGCGCTTCAATGCCCGTAAATGAAAACACTGTTCAGCCGTTTGGTATATTGCATGGCGGGGCCTCAGTTGCTTTGGCAGAAACACTGGCATCGGTCGGTGCCTACCTTAACATTAAAGATGATACCAAAATGGCGGTGGGATTAGAGATTAACGCCAATCACATTAAGCCTGTCAGACTGGGCGGGAGAGTCACAGGAATTGCGAAACCTTTACATCGAGGTACTTCTACCCAAGTCTGGGAAACAAGAATTGAAACAGAAAGCGGCAAGTTGGTATGTATTTCGCGATGTACGCTGGCAATCGTAAATAAACGGCGATAACTCTTACTTTTACCATCACAACAGAATAGCCGGCATATAAAAAAGGGAACCTCCGCGCGATTTACCATCAACCCCCATCGATTTAAATCCGCCGGCGATTCCCCACTCTCTGTTTTATTTTAATGATAGGCACTACTAGTACTCACTCATCCTTAACTTTCAACCGGCCTATCATTTAGTTTTCTCTCTCGAGATTTGGACTGCATGTCTGTATACCTAATATCCTGTATACAGGGCAAAATGAAAGTGCTCCTGTACCGACCAGAATAATTCCAGCCAGAGCCCAAAGATTATTGTAATAGAGTCCGGCTAAAATGATAATCATTCCAACAGTAACCCTTAAAACTGCATCTAAATTGCTGACATTCTTTTTCACTATTCTCATCTCGTTCACCTTCTTTTAAATATGCACGTCGCACCGTTGATTTCCGTCTGTATTTATCCGTCTGTTATAAGTATATCATTCCTCTCCTACTTTATATGTAATAGTCATCCTGAACTGCTTGTAGTTTAAACTACTACAACCAGTCAGCATATGGGGGCAGGGTAACTTTTGAGGAAATAGTGGCTATGCTATTTTCATTGGCAAGAAGCCTTCTTATATTTGATGCTTTCCAAGAAATGCCCGGGTGGCGGAATTGGTAGACGCGCCGGATTCAAAATCCGGTGGCAGCG
>CAZVEP010000155.1:0-4863 GCA_964625635.1 uncultured Rhodohalobacter sp. | reverse complement strand
AAAAACGGGGCAAAAAAAGATCAGTACCCAGATTTTGCCCCAAATGTGGAGGGAAACTTGAATTAAAAAATGGCAACTATGGAAAATTTTATGGCTGTTCTAAGTTTCCAGAATGCCGGTATACCAAAAGCGTGTAAAGATTTACAAGGGACTAAGCTGAACAGGTATAGATCTCATCATCATTAACGTTGCATCTTCTAGCCCACCCCTGCCCGAGAATCATAAGCGAGATAAACTGCCGCCCCTATTTCACCCTTTTATTTAACGGGTGCATTTATTATATAACCTAATCTACGTTCACACAGAGAGTTAGACGAGACGGTGCGGTTTATTTAACATGTTTATGCCTGGTGTGAATGGAGCATAAATACATGTTATACCAACTAACACTTAAAATATTGGAGAAGAGTATGAATAACTTCGAAAGTTCTCTTAAACCTATCCCTGTAGCACTTGCTCTAGGAATTCTAGGTGGTGCAGCACTCATAGTAACAACTATACTCACATCAAAAGGCCCTGCCATCTTTATTCCTTACACTGCTCTTTTGATAGCAACTTTTGCTTCACTACGAGCGGTTAATTGGCCTTCATTTCCCAAGCGATTTACTTCGGCGTTACTGGCTTTTATGGTAGCCACGATTTCACTATATCTATTTATCGGGTTATTTGATGCAGGGACACTTTTGGAAATACCAGCATGGGGACACTTTTGGAGAATTGGGCTTATGACTGCGATTGGTAGTCTTCTCAGCTTCGCCATTGCCTATCTTGCATGTCTTGGCAGAAGTCAAGTAGCTGGTTAGCAGTTAGTATAATAATGGCATCGTGCTGACCAGTTATAGTTTTGAAGTCGAATTTAAAATTAATAGGCTGTCAGCACAAGCCAAGAGCCGTTATACCACCATTCTAAATAGTTGAAAACTCTGTAACTATTTTCTCTAAACGGAGTGTACCAATTGTGAGTTTTTCTACTTTAAAAAAATATTATTTATACTTACAACTGTTCATTCATGAGAAAAGTAATTTTAATTTTACCATTATTTCTTGCCATTTATTTTTCAGCAGCAGGTCAAGAAACGTCAACATTTTATTGCCCTCCATGTGATTGTCAAGCCCATGAAACAGATGAGAAGTTCCATGAAGGCGGAAGTTGTCCCTATTGTGGGATGGATTTGATGTCCATGCAAAACAAAAGTCAGCCATCTGCATCGTATCAACAACTTTTAGAGTACGATGGGAAATATGAATACTTCTCAGAATCGACGTTAAAAATAATTGTTTCCCCCATGGATACTATGCTATATGCAGTTATTGACGATGCTAAGTATCCATTATTCCATGTTGAGGCGGATACCTTTTCCAATGTTCAGGATGCTCCTGTGATCTTTCAAAGAGATGATCAGGGAAATATTAAAGGCTATATGGTTGATGGACAATCTTTTGGGCTAATCACAACTGATATTAATAAAATGGTGTGGTATCCACGTAAAGAGTTATTTGATCATCCTAAGGATTATGTCTATCAGACTCCGGAAGAAACGAATGATGGCCTTGAAACCGGACATATCAACAATGCTTTCGAACAGGAAGAGCGTATTAAAGAGATGGTTAAAGAAACCATTAAAGGCGAATATCCCGATGTTCACAGCATTTTGATTTACAAGGACAAGAAGCTGGTGCTTGAAGAATATTTTTATGGATATGACAGAAATACCGAGCATCAACTGCGTTCAGCAACGAAAGCGTTCATCGGTTCACTTGTGGGGTTAGCCATAGAAGCTGGTGTCATCGGCAGTGACAGAGATCGACTCTTACCCTATTTCAAAGATGAATATGAGAGTTTTGATCATATGAGTGATCAGAAAAAAAGTATTACCATTCAAGACTTTTTAACCTATCGCCATGGATTGGATTGTGAGAATGACAATCCGGAAAGTGCTGGTAATGAACTAGAGATGATGAACAGTAGCGATTGGGTGAAATACACCCTTGATTTACCAGTGGTTACTAAGCCGGGCAAAACACCATTTTATTGCACAGGCGTAGCATTAACTTTAGGTCGGCTTGTTGAGATTGCGACCAACAAAATCCTTGAAGAATTTGCTGATGAAGATCTTTTTAAGCCCATGGGTATTGCCCATTACGAATGGCGATTTGATCCTGATTCCTCAAGCCGGCAAACGTTTAGTCAGATGTATTTTCAACCTCGGGATATGGTCAAACTTGCGACAATGTATATGAATGAAGGCAAATGGCAAGGAAAGCAAATACTTCCAAAAACCTGGGTAAGAAAAACGTTTAAAGAACACTCTTCCGGGTTTGGCTATCTATGGGAACACAAACACTTTGTCGTGGATGGAAAGCAATACAACTCATATATGGCGTCGGGTAATGGAGGGCAAAAAATCAATATTTGGCCTGAGTACGATATGGTCACAGTTTTTACTGGAGGAAATTATAATTCGTACGAACTATATGGTAAAAGTACTCCTCCAAATCAAATGATACCAAAATATATTTTACCAGCAATTGATTAAGCAGATGGCGGTATAATTGCAGGTCTGTCATAGGGCTAATGCAATATCAAAAACCGGGAAATCCCTTAAGCCAAAGGTAATATTCAAACTTTGATACTAACTCCCATTTCATCATGTTACCCTCATTATTTTAAGAATAACATGAATAAAGCTTTTAAATAAAGCCCTCAATAGCATCAGTGATTTACTAATGTCATAGCATACAAAATATACTGTTAGGTTAATGAAAAAGTATAAATTATTACTGCTTCTTATTTTTATTCCATTTATATCCAATGGGCAAATTTCTGAGCGTATTGACAGCGTGGCTTTAGAACACGCCTCTGAAGGATTTAATGGAAATGTACTCTACTCCAGGAACGACTCTATTATTTTCACAGGCAATTATGGCTATAGAAATTTCGAAACCAAACAGCCACTAAATGATAGCACCATTTTTGATATCGGGTCGAATACAAAGCAGTTTACGGCCCTGGCCATTATACAATTGATTGAAAATGGAATGCTGGCCTATGAAACCAAGGCCAACGAAATAATTAGAGGGTTTCCATACAGCGATATCACAGTTGAACATTTACTAAGGCATCAATCAGGATTGCCAGGATATCAAAAAATTCTCTACGACAGAGATAATTGGGATCGAAAAGAACAAGCAACGAACAAAGACTTGCTAAAAATCTTATCCGGTTTGCAAATAAATTTAGCATTTGAACCGGGAACGGAGTATCAATATAGCAATACCGGATATGTGGTTTTAGCCTCAATTATTGAACAGCTTAGCGGACAATCATATGCGGATTATGTTCAAGAACACATTTTTAAACCTGCAGGTATGCTCTCATCGAAGGTTCAGAATAGCAGCAGATACCTTCCAGATAGTGAAAATATTGCAATGGGCTATACTTTATCTCCTGAGTCTTGGTGGTCCTGGTTGCCTTTCATCACGAAAAAAGACATCTATCAAAAAGTTGAAAACGATAAAGACCACAAACATATACATTGGATGAATACTATCGTTGGTGGTAAAGGAATTTTCTCCTCAACGCTTGATCTTGAAAAATGGAAACAAGCTTTACGTTACAACAAACTGATCTCTGAAAATAGTAAACTACAAATGTTTTCTGTTGACAGCGTTTCAACAAGATACGGCTATGGGTTTGCCATCTACGAGACTGAATCAAAAGGCAAGTGGGTGTACCATAATGGCAGTTGGGCCGGTTGGAAAACAACGGTCTTGTATCTTCCGGAAAGCAATGAATATCTGGTGATTTTAAGTAACAACAGATATGAAGAAACCTACTACAAATTTGAAGAAGACCTTTACAAATTAATACAATAAACAAGGCGTATAGGTAATAGCAGATTTGTGCTAATTTGAACGGAAATGATTATTAACAAAGATATGTGTTTAATCCATAAGTTCGTGGTTATTAATCCTCTACTGTTCATGATCAAGACCATCTCTAAACGTACCCATTATGCGACCCTATGACCAGCGCTTCAACCCGGATATGGCCGCTTGTTGTTGATAATTAATTTTTCCAATGTTGCAGTATATTAAGCTTTTTATCACTTTACTTGTCAGTAATAGCCCTGCCGGAGGACTTTAGCGGGCTTACAAATAAGATTAATTAGATCCTGCGACTACAATGGAAAAGAAAAATAATAAAGCGAACCAAGGTGTTTCGAGCGGTATCTACGGACTAGGGTGGATCGGAGCGCTGGTGTATTACATAAGCCACGCTACTGGTTTTTGGGGAGGTGTATTGGGATTCTTAAAAGCATTAGTGTGGCCCGCTTTTTTGGTTTACGAGCTTCTAAAATATCTTGGAGCGTAAAAGAAAGGAAGTTCAGCCTGCGAACAAACGTTTAACTTCGGACCTGGGCCGCTGTTTGATCTTTAAGAATTTGCTCATTTTAAATTTCTGAGTTTTGCTACATTACTTTCCTACATAGCCAAGCCGGTCAAACGTTTATCCATTATACTGCCTAAATCATATTTTAAACCATTTTCTTGTTTCTCTTCAAATTCAAGCTCAGGATTCTACCAACTCAGCTGAAGTTGTAGAAGTAAAATTATTTGGCAGTTGGGAAACTTTAGAACAGACAGGTCAATTCTGAGACCAATGCACTTACTATGATTATTCAATTCTACCAGTTAAGTTGGGTGTTAAACCATTGACTGTATTTACCCTATGGCTCCATCACTGATATTTACGTACACAGCTTGTGGAATTTTCTTGCTCACCGGTCTGATAACCGGCGTTTGGAAGTACTACCACATCCATGCATCGAAGGAAGCACAAGCGCCTGTCTATGTGGATAT
>CAZVEP010000154.1:0-4885 GCA_964625635.1 uncultured Rhodohalobacter sp. | reverse complement strand
GTCCATTGACCAATAACCTGGCGCCGACGCTTTCAGTCCCGATGCATCGGGACGGAAAAACGCCGGAATGCTGACAGGCCTCTGATCAAACCTTCACTTCCACTTCTTCCGGTTCATAGGCCAAATTGGGCCCGAGCCACTCTTCGACTCTTTTTACTGTCATTCCTTTACGCTGCGCGTAATCTTCGACCTGGTCGCGTGTGATATCGCCAAGGTTGAAGTATTTTGCTTCCGGGTGGGCAAAATAGAGTCCGCTCACGGATGATGCAGGATCCATTGCCAGATGTTCTGTGAGTGAAATGCCCGTAGATTCAGGAACGTCCATCAGATCAAACAGCGTCACTTTTTCAGTGTGATCAGGCTGTGCGGGATAACCCGGGGCGGGGCGTATGCCGGCATATGTCTCTTTGATCAGATCCTGGTTACTTAAGTCCTCGTCAGTTGAATATCCCCAGAGCTCCGTCCGTACCTTCTCATGCAGATATTCTGCAAACGCCTCGGCAAGGCGGTCGGCGATTGCCTTGACCAGAATTGCATTGTAGTCATCGTGATCTTTTTCAAAGTGTGACACCAAATCAAGCGTACCATGGCCGGTGGTGACAGCAAAAGCTCCCATGTAATCGGCAATTCCTGTCTCTTTTGGAGCCACAAAATCGGACAGGGCTTTATTTGGCTGGCCTGCCCGTTTCTTAGACTGTTGTCTCAGCGCATGAAACCTCGCGATGACTTCTGAACGGGTATCGTCAGCATAAATCTCGATATCATCTCCCACTGAATTGGCAGGATACAGCCCCGCTACCCCGTGTGCGGTCAGCAGATTTTCATCAATAATTTTATCGAGAATTTCATTAGCGTCTTTAAACAGCTTCCTGGCTTCAACACCTGCCTGATCATCGTCAAGAATATCGGGATATTTGCCCTTCATTTCCCAGGCGATAAAAAACGGGGTCCAGTCGATGTAGTCGCGCAGTACCGACAGGTCCATGTTCTGAACCCGGGTCACCCCAAGTTTTTTTGGTGCCACAATAGAGGTACCGTCCCAGTCGATCTCCGTTTTGTTGGCGCGAGCTTTCTCAATCGGAAGATATTTTTTCTTTTTGCCCCTACTTTTATACTGCTCGCGAAGTTCTTCATACTCCGCTGAAATCTCATCTACAAATCCTGTTTTGAGCGTGTCGGATACCAATCGATTCACTACCGTCACGCTTCGGGATGCATCCAGTACATGAATCACCGGATGGTCGTAAGATGGCGCAATTTTTACCGCTGTATGCATGCGTGATGTTGTAGCTCCGCCAATCATCAGCGGAACCTCAAATTTTTCGCGCTTCATCTCATTCGCAACATTCACCATTTCATCGAGCGACGGTGTAATGAGCCCGCTCAGTCCAATCACATCCACGTTATGTTCTTTTGCAGCAGCAAGAATTTTTTCGGCCGGATTCATAACCCCGATGTCTACCACATCATAATTATTACATCGCAGTACGACCGCTACGATATTTTTTCCAATATCGTGAACATCACCTTTTACTGTTGCCATCAACACTTTTGCCTTCGGCTCTTGCCGCTTATTCTTCTCCTTTTCAGCTTCGATAAAGGGAATCAAAATAGCCACGCCCTTCTTCATTACCCGTGCACTTTTTACAACCTGCGGCAGGAACATCTTTCCATCTCCAAACAGGTCTCCAACAACGTTCATACCAGCCATCATAGGCCCTTCAATCACTTCAATCGGACGGTCATACGCTTGCCGGGCTTCTTCCACATCATCTTCAATATGATCGACAATCCCCTTTACTAGCGCGTGTTTGATGCGTTCTTCGACAGATTCTTTTCGCCAGGCATCATCTTTTGCTTTCGCCTGGCCGCCCGACTTGTCTTTGATGTTGTCAGCATACTCAAGCAACCGTTCCGTTGCATCATCCCTTCGGTTCAGCAAAACGTCTTCTACCCTTTCGCGAAGTTCAGGCTCAATCTCTTCATACACCTCGAGCTGCCCTGCATTCACGATTCCCATATCCATGCCGGCTTTTATGGCGTGATACAGAAAGGCAGAGTGCATAGCTTCCCGAACAGTGTTATTTCCCCGGAATGAAAATGAAATATTGCTTACTCCGCCACTCACTTTGGCATGCGGAAGTGTTTCTTTGATCCATTTAGTCGCCTCAATGAAGTCAACGGCATAGTTATTATGCTCCTCTATGCCCGTCGCAACCGTGAGTATATTTGGATCCATGATGATATCTTCAGCCGGGAATCCTACTTCATCTACTAAAATATCATATGCCCGCTGACATATCTCTTGTCGGCGCTCAAGCGAATCAGCCTGACCTTTTTCATCAAACGCCATCACAATGACGGCCGCGCCATAATCCATGATGGTTTGTGCCTGTTCTTTAAACTGTTCGTCTCCTTCCTTCAGGCTAATCGAATTTACAACGCCTTTGCCCTGCACACATTTCAGGCCGGCTTCAATAACACTCCACTTTGAGGAGTCAATCATCACCGGAACACGGGAGATATCGGGTTCGGCTGCCATCAGATTGAGGAAATCTTTCATTACCTGTTCCGATTCCAGCAGACCTTCATCCATGTTCACGTCCACGATTTGCGCGCCGCCTTCCACCTGCTCACGAGCTACCGACAGGGCTTCTTCGTAATCCTCATTTTTGATGAGTCTTTTGAACTTAGCAGATCCTGTGACATTGGTCCGCTCACCTACGTTCACAAAATTGGTCTCTGGACGGATGACCAGCGGTTCCAGCCCGCTCAACCTCATGTATGGTTTTTTTTCTTTGATAGACCGCGGTTTATGCCTTGCCGCTTCATCTGCAATCGCTTGAATGTGATCAGGAGTGGTTCCGCAGCACCCTCCCACGATGTTGACCATCCCTTCGCCAGCATACTCAGCAAACTGTTCTGCCATGTATTCAGGTGACTCCCCATACTCGCCCATTTCATCCGGCAGGCCGGCATTCGGATACAAACTGGTAAAACAGGTGGCATTTTCAGCAAGCTCTTTTATGAACGGGCGCATCTGCTTTGACCCAAGGGCACAATTCAGTCCCACACTCAACAGCGGGTTTGCATGTTTAACCGAAAGCCAGAACGCCTCAGTTGTCTGGCCGGAAAGCGTGCGGCCACTCTGATCCACTATCGTCCCGGAAATCATAATCGGAATCTGCTTGCCAATCTTGCGCGTGTATTGATGAATGGCGTAAATGGCAGCCTTACAGTTTAGCGTGTCAAACACCGTTTCAACCAGCAGTACATCAACCCCGCCGTCAATCAGCCCCTTGATCTGAACCGTATAGCAATCCACAAGCTCATCAAATGTGAGTGCACGAAAGCCGGGATCTTCCACATCAGGCGAAAGCGATAGTGTTTTATTGGTTGGCCCGATGGCGCCGGCAACAAAACGGGGCCTGTCGGGATTCTTTTTTGTGAAGGTATCAGCCGCCTCACGCGCTACTTTTGCCGATGCCACGTTCAGGTCATAGCTTCTGTCCTGCAAATTATAATCGGCCTGCGATATGGGGTTGGCACTAAATGTATTTGTTTCGAGGATATCCGCTCCGGCAGAGAGGAATTTGGAATGAATTTCCCGTATTATATCGGGCTGTGTCAAAGACAAAAGGTCATTATTGCCTTTCAGATCATGATCAAAATTGGATAGTTCTGATCCTCGAAAATCATCTTCCGTGAGCTTGTAATTTTGAATCATGGTACCCATTGCACCGTCGAGCACAAGAATTTTTTCATTTAGACGGTCAAAAATTGGGTGATTGGAACGCATAGTTTGATATAATCTTTGTTTGTCTGATTGGCAGAAGCTTATAAAATCTACAATTTACAGGCCAAAATCATTGCATTTATGAAAGTTATTGAGCATTACAACAGAGCGAGCGAGCCTCTTATATCTTTTGAAATAATTCCCCCGAAACGAGGAGGTGCCGTCAGTGATGTCTTTGAATCACTTGATAAGGTGGTAGAAAAAGTGAAGCCCCCGTTTATAGACGTTACCTACCACGCTGCAGAAGCACACGTGGAAGAACAAAAAGATGGTACTCTTAAGCGTGTCGTTCGCCGTAAGCGTCCGGGGACCATCGGGTTATGTGCAGCCATACTTCACAGATATGGCATTGACCCGGTTCCACACCTGATCTGTGAGGGTTTTTCAAAAGAGGAAAGTGAAGATGCCTTAATTGAGCTCAACTACCTTGGCATTCATAATGTACTGGCCATTCGGGGTGATAACACCGGCTCGCAAATATCTCTCAACCTCAACGGAACCGTTAATAAATACGCAATTGACCTCGTAGATCAGATACAAAATATGAACAAAGGCGAGTACCTGGAGGATATCAACAATGCTGAATCATCTGACTTCTGTGTGGGAGTTGCCGGTTATCCGGAAAAACATTTCGAAGCGCCAAACCTCGACTGGGATATTAAACGACTGAAGCAAAAAGTTGATGCCGGCGGAGACTATATCGTGACCCAGATGTTTTTTGACAATAACGCCTTTTTCAACTTTGTTGACAAGTGCAGAGAAGCAGGCATTGACGTTCCTATAATACCGGGCATGAAGATTCTTACAACTCCCGGCCACATGGTACGCCTTCCCCGAAATTTTCATCTGAATATTCCTGATTCGCTTGCAAATGAAGTATCAGCCGATGAAAAAAATGCCAAGAAAATCGGGATTGAGTGGGCCAAACAACAAAGCCTTGAGCTGATGGAAGCCGGCGTGCCGGGCCTGCACTACTACATCATGGGAAGCCCCGAACCGGCGCTGGAAGTGATTGATTTTTTGAAGAAGAAATGAGTTTTGAGTTTTGAGTTTTGAGTTTTGAGTTTTGAGTTTTGAGTTTTGAGTTTT
>CAZVEP010000153.1:0-4895 GCA_964625635.1 uncultured Rhodohalobacter sp. | reverse complement strand
CCTGAAATCACCCGACAGATCCACAATCCTGAAATCTTCGAGCCCATGCTCCTTCACAAAATCCATCGACACGCGGTGCGGCAGCGCGAGAAACACCAGGTCGAGCTCATGCTCTTTTATGGTCTCCATTTTCTGAAGCTCAATATCCGCAATACCATCCAGTGACGGATGAAGCTGTGAGATTCTCTTACCGGCTTTCGACTCAGATGTAATCACTTCGAGCTGAACATCCGTATGCAATATCAGCAGCCGCAACAGCTCCACGCCTGTGTAGCCCGTTGCGCCAATTACCCCAACTTTAAATTTTGATTTCTTCCGGCGTTCAACATCTTTTTTTGTACTTCCTTGCGTCATATTATCAGTTCAGTTTATAACAGTTCCTACTTTTTGATTTGTCAGCAGCTGCCTCAAAATAGAATTCTCTGTGGAGCCACTGATAATGTGGGCAGCCGGCACGCCTTTTTCAAGCGCAATCAGGCAGGCTTCCACTTTCGGAATCATTCCTCCCTGAATCACGGTTCCAAACAGTGCTTTAGCTTCATCAGCAGTAATCAATTCAATCTTGCTTTCCGGTTTTACGGGATCTTCCATCAATCCGTCTACGTTTGTAATAGCCACGAACGCCGCTGCATTTAGTGCGCCTGCCATATGCCCGGCAAACATGTCGGCATTTATATTATAATCTTCTCCATCTGCACCGGACGACACCGGGGAAATAACCGGCAGATATCCATTATCTATTAATAGTTTTGGCAAATCTGTGTTGATAAGCTCCACATCCCCAACAAATCCCAGGTCAATCTCTTCAGTCCCGTTTTCACTTTTTTTGTGATGCGTTCGCTTTAGCGCAGTTACCATCCCGCCATCTTTTCCCGACAGGCCTACCGCATTTGCTCCAAGCCTGTTTAACTGGTTCACAAGCATGCCGTTTACTTTACCCGACAGGGCTTGCTCCACCACCTCCATCGAATTTTTCAGCGTGATCCGATGACCGTCTACAAATTCAGACTCGATTCCGGAGATCTCAAACTGAGCTTTAATGAATGGACCTCCGCCATGTACAATTACAGGTAAAACACCAGCTTTCTTCAATTCTGCTACCTGATTGAGCACACTGATTTGCACATTCTTTTC
Source organism: uncultured Rhodohalobacter sp. (assembly GCA_964625635.1). Classification (GTDB taxonomy): domain Bacteria; phylum Bacteroidota; class Rhodothermia; order Balneolales; family Balneolaceae; genus SW132. The sequence continues at coordinate 3,761 of CAZVEP010000153.1, read as the reverse complement.
CGTCATCGCATTCCCACCATACTTGATAACTACAACTTTTCCTTTATATCGGGAAAGAAAATTATCAGATGGCAGTTTTTCGATGAGTGATCTATCAGATGATGGCACGTGATAAAATTAATTACTGTTTCGATAAGTCAATACAAAATAAGAGATTGTAAACCCATTCGTTAGTAGTGATTTTCAAGATTTGGTTCCGTTATCAGAGCGATGTATTTTCATCACTTACCACTTTCTTAAATTAAGGTTCAGATAAAATAGGTATAAGTTTCTATGCTTCAGACCTTGTTGATTGGAGAACCGACATCTATTAAAGATATAATGCTTAATGCGCTGACCAAGCGTAAGCATAAAGTAACTGTTTTTGACAGTGTCGGGGAAATACCAGAAAATTTAGACTATTCTAAGTATTCACTGACCGTTATCTCATCTGTTTCTGAAGATTCAGTTCAATTCTGTCGTGAATTACGTCTTAAACCGACAGGAAAACGAATGGCTGTTGTCACGGTTGTTGACCCCAACAAGCCGGAGCAGCTGGATGACATTGTAGATGCAGGGGCTGATCAGTGCATCATTGAATCAATTTTTGATGAAAAACGACTCCATGTCAGGCTCGCTTTCGCAGAAAAAATGGCGCAGGAAAAAGTACAGTGGCAAATCACCGAACAGCAACTTCGGGAGAGTGAAGCCAGGGCACGGAGTATATTGGAAACAACTGTTGATGCGGTGATTACTATTGATACGCGCGGAACTATTAAGTCTTTTAATAAAGCTGCTGAAAAACTGTTTCTATATTCTTCAACAGAGGTTGTAGGAAAAAATGTAAAAGTGCTTATGCCTGATCCCTATAAATCAGAACATGATGATTACATGGATCACTACCTCGAAACCGGAGAGCGTAAGATTATAGGAATTGGCCGTGAGGTTACCGGACGCAAAAAAGATGGGTCAACATTTCCAATGTATCTGGCTGTGAGTGAAGTAAAACTTCCCGATCAGCATATTTTTACCGGCATTGTTCGTGACATTTCCGAACAGCGCCGGCTGGAACAAGAAGTCCTGCGTATTAGCGAGCACGAACGCCAGCGTATTGGCCAGGATCTCCACGACGGATTGGGGCAGATGCTTACAGGAATTGGTCTGATCACCAAAAATTTATCGCACCAGCTTGCCAGTAACGGGCATGAGTTAGCGAAAGAAGCTGATGAAATCAGTTCGCTAATTAAAGAAGCTGACGAACATGCCAGAACACTGGCCCGGGGCCTCGTACCAGTTGAGTTCGAGGAAAAAGGACTGGAAGCTGCACTTGAACGGCTCAAACAGAATGCTGAAAAACTTTTTGATATTGAATTTACACTTGATGTTTCAGGCAAGCTTGATTTTGATGATGCCACGCAGGCTATTCATCTTTACCGAATTGCTCAGGAAGGTGTCAGTAACGCCGTGAAACACGGTTCGTCCACCAAGGTCGCAGTCCATCTGGCATCAACAGAAAAGCATATACGGTTAAGGGTAGCAGATAACGGATCAGGCTTTGCCGAAAATTGGGATACTAAAGGAGGGCTCGGTGTACGTATCATGCAATTTCGTGCACGTTTGATTGGAGGTAATCTCGAAGTGAGTGATATCCCCGATAAAGGAGCCATTATCACATGCACGATTCCCGTTATTAATCAATAATCGACTTACGCAATGCCAGAAAAGAAAAAAATATACATCGTAGACGATCATCCGCTGATGAGAAAAGGAATGGCTATGACGCTTGAGAATAGTGTTGAATTCACTGTTTGTGGCCAGTCCGAATCAGCAGAAGAAGGAATAAGTGAAATTCTTTCACTCAAACCAGATGCCTGTGTGGTGGATATTTCTCTTCCCGGCATGAACGGTATTGAACTCGTTAAGAACCTTCTGGCACAGATGCCGGACCTGAAAATTCTGGTTGTATCCCGGCATGATGAGGAACTTTATGCCGAACGCGCCATCCGCGCCGGGGCAAAAGGCTATCTTATGAAACTGGAGGCGGGGGAAGTATTGGTAAGTGCTGTTCGGCAGGTTATGAATGGCGGTATTTATTTAAGTGATAAGATCGGGTCGCAGCTTATTATGAAAATAGCTTCTGGTCAGTCAGCCGGAGACAACCCTCTCGAATTGTTAAGCGACAGAGAGCTCGAGGTATTTGAACTAACCGGAAAGGGAGAGTCTACCAAGGAGATTGCCCAGCGGTTGCATGTTTCCGTTAAAACAATTGATACCTACAGAGCCCGCATTAAAGAGAAGATGCATCTAAAAACCGCCAACGAACTTATGAGGCGGGCAGTACAATGGGTTGAAGGTGAAGCTATATAGCCTTTCTTGAAAAGTAATAACAGGGATTTACACATCATTATTTTGCTGCCTCCAACAGTGAATAGTATCCTTGTAGTACAGTACCCTACATTGGCGTAGGGTTCCGCCCGAGTCAATGTTCAGGTTTTCACGTTCATGGCCATGACGTAATTATTTTGATCTTATCTATGCACGAAAGAAACAACGCGTGCATGAATTTTTTTCAACTTAATACATATAGACATGAAAACACTCTTGACTAAAACAATACTAACCGTTTTTGCCTTACTCTTTGTAACGGCCGGAGCTTATGCACAACAAGACAGGGAGCTGCAATATTTTGTATCTCCTGACAAAACCGGATTAAATCAGTTTGAAGCACCTTTTATGACTGATATCGAATTTGATGGTTTAAATGTTCGCATCGGCGGAGCCAATACACTGCAGTTTCAAGGCATCAGCCATGAAAACGATGCAGATAATCTTCCGGAATTGGAAAACAACTTCAACCTTGCAACATCCAACCTGGATTTTGATGTTGCACTTGCCAATGGTTTAAGAATGCACCTGCGAACGTACCTCTCTTCTCAGCACCACCCCGAAGCATGGGTTAAAGGCGGGTATATTCAAATAGATCGTCTGGACTTTATCGCTGAAGATTTTGCAGCAGGACTTATGGACAATCTTCGCTTTAAAGTTGGTCACATGCAGTTAAACTATGGTGACACCCACTTCAGACGTACTGATAACGGTGCAGCCATACATAACCCTTTTGTAGGAAACTACATCATGGACTCCTTCACAACAGAAGTAGCCGGTGAAGTTTACTATTACAGCGGACCTGTATTTGGAATGCTGGGACTCAGCAACGGTAAATTAAATCAAAGCACAGCACCCGGCGATTTTAAAACTCACGCCACTATTTATGGTAAACTGGGTTATGATAAGCAGATTAACGAAGATCTCCGATTCAGATTAACGGGATCGGTTCTGAGAGTTTCTCAGTCAACATCTATCTACCTGTACTCAGGAGATCGTGCAGGATCACGTTACTACAACGTAATTACTCCTGGTAACTTCCGATCTGGACGATATGCTCCAAGCTTTACACCTGGACGCGGTGCGCCTGCAGGCGTTGGTGAAATGACGGCCTTTATGATCAATCCTTTCGTAAAATTCAACGGTCTTGAATTCTTCGGAGTCTTTGAAAGTGTAAGTGGCAACCAAACTGCATCAGTTGACCCAGGGTTTACTGAGCCAGAATCAAGAAGCTTTACTCAGCTTGCCGGAGAACTGCTTTACAGATTCGGTGCCAGCGAAGATATTTATCTTGGAGCCCGATATAACCTGGTAGATGGTGAGCAAAGTAATGGCGACATCGAAATTACACGATTCAACATCGGTGGCGGCTGGTTCCTGACTGACAACGTTCTTGC
>CAZVEP010000152.1:0-4931 GCA_964625635.1 uncultured Rhodohalobacter sp. | reverse complement strand
GTAAGTCTTCCAATCGTAATGAGCGACTCCAGGAGATGATCGATTCAGGAGAGATACTGAGGGAGCAAAGGGCGAGGCGTTGGGAGTGAAGTCATTTATTTCCTCTCACGGATTTATCAGGTAGTAAAAAGTGACCTGCCTCTGGTCATCACACGCCGGACTTCTACGTAAATGAGAGCGGAATGAAACTGGGTGTGCGGGCGATGAGCAATCTGGTGATTGACTATATGAGCAGCGCAGTATAATAGGTGCTATTCGATTGTTTTTAATTGTTTTAACAGTGGATTGTATCCTTAGTATTTTTAAAAATTGCTAATAACGCCAAAAAAACTATATTGATATTTAATTGAGTATTTGAGTTATAGGCATCTTGCCGATTAACTTGAGTGCTTTTCATTTTTTTCGGAGATATCTGGCATGGGAATATTTTGGGAGTTGATGCAGGAAAATGAAAGGGAAGAGCAGAAAATCAGAGCTAATACGCTTGAAGACAGGGTGGATGAATTAGAAGCGGATCTGGCAACAACCCGTAAACTGCTTCGGAAAACTCTTGAAGCTCTCGAACATCATCTCCAGAAAGATATTGATGGGGACGGAACTTATTAGGGTACAGGGTGCAAGGTGCAAGGTGCAAGCATGCGTCATCGCGGACGTGATCCGCGATCTCCTAACATTGCAATGCCACCGATTTACCGGGCTCAGGGTAAAGGTTACAAGGCTCAGGATTAAACAAATGAAAACAGTTTAGGTTTTTATGTGAATCAAACTACTTACCAATTATCGAAGTGAAAGAGACATGAAATTTCCATCTGCGCTGACCATACTGCTCTTCATTGCAGCGCTGAGTGTCATTTCAACCTGGCTGACTCCTGCCGGGAGTTATGAAACACTGCTTTATACGTCTGAAGATGACATATCCATTTTAAATAGCGCGGATGAAAGCTCCATCTTTCCTGCTACACACCAGGCATTTGACGAACCCGGCATCAAGATACCATTGGATAATTTTACCAGCGGAGTCATTTATCGACCGGTAAGCGTACCCGGTTCCTTCCGGCAGGTGGCTGTTGCGCCGCAGGGATTTTTTGCATTAGCGATGTCTTCTATCAAAGGGATCATAGTTGCTGCGGATATCATCTTTTCCGGTGCTGACTCATATGCTTGTGATTATGATCTCCTTAACCCTTCTGGTGAGTATATGTAAGTATGCCTGATAGTCATCATTTTCTGAACCTCAAACCATCAAACCACTCATGAAAACACTGAACGCACTTATTATATGCATTACAATGATGTTGTTGGCAAGTACTACTCTTGCACAAGAACCATCGCACCCGCTGGACCCTTTGACCTGGCAGGAATACTGGGTTGTATTGGAAACCCTGCAGGAAGCCGGTAACCTGGATGGTGATACCCGGTTTTCACATATCAATCTTGTACCCCCCGATAAGCAGGCGGTCTGGAGCTGGGACGGTACGGGACAAATTCCAAGGCTGGTGTATGCAACCGTCCATCAGGGGGCAGATACATATAAGGCAATCGTCGATGTCAATAATGGATTTCTTGAAAGCTGGAACCAGCTTGAGGGAATTCAACCCACATGGCTGGGCGAGGAGTTCGGAAAGCTTTCAGAAAAAGCTAAAGAGCATCCGGAGTTTATTGCAGCAATGGAAAAACGGGGGTATGGCGATCTTACGCTCATTGACATCTTTTTTGGCCCGCCGGGATATTTTGGTACTGACGAACAAGTTGGCAGGCGTATTGCCCATGGATCTGCCTCTGACCCAAGTGGCTACCGTAATAGCTGGGGCCGGGGTATAGATGGACTAACCATTGTTGCTGATATGAACACGATGGAAATTTTACGCATCGTGGACGAAGGAATCGTGCCGGTGTCGGAAACAAATATCGATTTTGATCATCGTTCCATTACCAATAAGCGAGAGGTTCCGGGAAAAATGTTAGTCACGCAGCCCAATGGCGCGGGATTTGATATAGACGGATACCAGGTGGAATGGCAAAAATGGAAATTTCATGTCCGTCCGGATCACCGAGTGGGGATGGTTATTTCCACGGTAACCTATGATGAAGACGGTGACGTACGTCCGGTAATGTATGAAGGGTTTCTTTCAGAAATATTTGTTCCATATATGGACCCGGCATTTGGTTGGTATCCGCGAAATTTTATCGATTTAGGTGAATACACGGCCGGTGGTTTTACAAACCCGCTGCTTCCTGGCCTCGACGCTCCAGATTATGCACACTACATGGACGGACTATTTATGCATGACAATGGCCGCCCCAAACATGTGCAAAACCTGATTGCAATTTTCGAACGGGAGAATGGTGATCCTTCATGGCGCCATAACAGTGCCGAGATGGGGCCTGAAAGCCGGGTGAAGCGTGACCTGGTAGTTCGCACAGCCGCGGTAGTTGGAAACTATGACTACATCCTTGACTGGGTTTTTCAGCAGGACGGATCGATTGTGGTTCGGGCCGGTGCAACAGGAATTGCAGAAGCCAAGTCTGCGATTCAAAGAGATGCAACGGAAGCTGCGATGGCTGAAGCGCGGGACGATGCTTACGGCAGATTTGTAGATCCTCACATCATTGCAGTTAATCATGATCACTACTTCAGCTATCGGTTAGACATGGATGTAGATGGGCAGGACAACAGTCTCCAGATAGACCGTCTTACCACACAAATGCTGCCTGATGATCATCCGCGGCGAAGTGTATGGGTGGCAGAGTCTTCAATTGCAGAAACCGAATCAGAGGCTAAACAAAAGAAAATGATGAATAGCCCTGCACTTTGGAGATTCATTAGCGGAAGCCGAACAAACCATGTCGGCTATCCAACCAGCTACCAGCTGATGCCGGGCATGACGGCGCTCACGAAACTGAGTGAGGACGATTACCCCAGGCGACGGGCAGGTTATATCGATAATCACCTTTGGGTGACTCCATACGATTCAGACGAACTTTTTGCTGCCGGCGAATTCCCGACTCTTAGCGTACCGGGAATGGGGCTGCCAGAATGGACATCAGAAAACCGGTCGATTGAAAACCGCGATATAGTGGCATGGTATACCATGGCGATGCACCACGTGGTAAGAGCAGAAGACTGGCCTGTAATGCCTGTTCTCTGGCACTCTTTTGAGCTAAGGCCCTTTGACTTTTTCGACAGAAATCCAGCACTAGACCTCCCAAACAGATAGGGTTGGTCTTTATATCTTTAAAAACTAATCAAATATATTTCTCCCTATGAAAGCACTTTTTCTTACAGTCGCAACATGTATAATTATCGTGGGTTGTACGCCTGGCGAAAATCCATCAGAGCAGGTTAATTCGCTGGCTGATAGTTACGTTGACCAGTATTTTGAGGCATACCCTGAACTCGCGGTAGTATGGGGAGCGGATGATCGTTATCCATCAAAGCTGACGGATAACTCACTTGAAGCCCTTGAAAAATGGCATGCGACTGAAGATAGTTTGTTGGCTGCCTTAAACGAAATCAATAATTCTGATCTCAAAGGGAGTGAAGCTATCACGTATGGATTTGTGAAAAACCGGCTTGAAGCTTCCATCAACCAGCGTGTTTGCAGAATGCAGCAGTGGCAGGTAAGCCCTACGTTTAACGGATGGCAAAACAATCTGTCATTTGTGTTTTCGTCCCTGCCGGTGGGAAACGAAGTGCAGAGACAAAACGCATATAGCAGGGTATCTCAGCTTCCAGGCTATATAATGGCTGAAATTGAGAATTTGAGAGAGGGGCTGGCCTCAGGTTTTACAGCTCCGGAATCAGGAGTGACTGCAGTAATTGGTCAGATGGACGCACTCCTGCAAACCCCGCCCGAAGACACGCCGTTTGTATCGATGGCACCGGACAATAACGAAGCTTTTAAACAGCGACTGTTAGAGCTTGTGGAATTTGAGATTAATCCTGCTATCTCTGCATATCGGGATTTCCTATCAGATGAGTATCTGCCAGAGGCAAGGCAAACGGTGGGAGTGAGTGCATTGCCAAAAGGTGACGCTTGCTACCAGGCATCGACAGAGTACTATATCTCTGCAAGCTTTACTGCTCAAGAGATTCATCAGCAGGGGCTTGATCAGATGGAAGTTGTCAGGCAGCAAATGAGCGAGCTGGGAGAACGGAGCCTGGGTACCGGGGATCCGGCTGAAATTCTTCGGATCGTTAAGGAAAATCCTGAATATAGGTTTGAGAGCCGCGAACAGATGATCCGTTATGCAGAAGATGCTGTTGCCCGCTCCGAAGAAGCACTGCCCGATTATTTTGGATTTATTCCAGATCTGGAAACTGAGGTGATTCCCTATCCTCCATTTCAGGAGAAAACCGCTCCTCTGGGACAAGCCATACCGCCTGCTGCTGATGGGAGTCAGCCCGGCAAATATGTAATCAATACCTACGAGCCTGAGGAACAAACCACAAGTATGCTGGAGTCACTCTCATTCCATGAAGCCTACCCCGGTCACTTGTTTCAAATGTATGTTTCCCTTGCTGCCGATAAGCATCCTGTGAGCAGCTATTTCTTTATCTCCGGATTTGGAGAGGGCTGGGCCTTGTACACCGAACGGCTTGCTGAAGAAATGGACCTTTATACCTCTGACGTATCACGCATTGGCTGGCTGGCCAGTGAAGCGCATCGGGCCGCCCGTCTGGTGGTGGATTCGGGCATGCACGCCCTGGGCTGGACCCGGCAGGAATCGATCGATTACCTGATGGAGCACACCACACTGACACCCAACCTTGCCGCCGCCGAAACCGATCGCTACATCGCCGTACCCGGACAGGCCACCAGCTACATGATGGGCGCCCTCGAAATCATTCGTCTGCGAAGCGAAACCGAAGAAGCGTTGGGTGATTCATTCGACATCAAAGAGTTTCACGATGTTGTTCTGAAAGACGG
>CAZVEP010000151.1:0-4988 GCA_964625635.1 uncultured Rhodohalobacter sp. | reverse complement strand
AGAAAATCCTGAGCTTCTTTTTTCGACAGACTCAGGTTTGAAATGAATGCCTGTAAAGCTGTAGTTATGGCGCCTTCGTTCATCGGTTCCCTATTGTCTATGTAGCCATTTTCCAATAGGTAAGCTTCTAATTCCTCTTTTTTATTGTCATAAAAGCGCGAAACCGCCCCTTCCCAAAGTTTATTTAGTAATTCGCGTGGGTTTCCATTCACTTCTTCTAATAGGTCTGAAACCTCGTCTATTTTGGTATCTGTAATTGCATCGCAATCTTCCAGTATTCCACGATCAATAGGCTTTGGCCGTCCCTGCCTGTACAGACGAAGGTAGCGCTCTAGCAGGTCGGCTTTTTCTTCCATCTCCTTGATTTGCTGATCGCTCAGTCCCTCTATCACGCCGCCTGCATCAGCATAGCTTTTTAGCGACCCCCAGTAGTCAATTCCGGCGGAAAGTGCCGCATGAAGCGTTTCCGGATCCTCTATCAAATACCAGAGATGAAGCCGGGCCGGGTCGTCTGTCAATAGATTGAATTCGGTGATATTCAATACATCCGCGTACTGGGTATGGTTTAGCAAACCCGGTTCAGCTACGTCTCTAATCAGTCTAATCGGCTCCCGCTGAGCTTGAGACTGGATCTGTGCCTCCTCTTTCTCACCACTTTCAACTGACAAGTAGAACACTTTGTGATTGACGCCACCCTTATCTTTCAAATAACTGTCCCACTTGGCTACTTCATCGCCCTGTGCCGTAAAATAAAACACCTGCCTTCCGTCACGACTGATTTCGGTCAGGGCCTCAATAATCGCCTCGGCACGTACGTCATCACTATTTGCCAGCAGTTCATCCGCCAGAATTGGCAGTTTGATGATAGTCTCCTGTGTTTCCACAAACGCCAGCCTGACAGCCATCAGCAGCTGAATTCGTGTCCCACTTGATAGCTGATCAAGGTTCTTTCCAATATGTTCAACTGTGTCGAATGCGATAAACTCAGGCTCATCCATTTCATCCATCTGAAGCTCATAGCGCCCTTTTGTGATGCGGTTGAACATACGGCTCGCCTCCTTAAATACCTTTGGCCGATTCTGTTCCCGCATCTGCTCTTTGATGGTGTCCGCCAGCAGTCTCCCGGTTATTTTCTGTAGATTCTCTTCGTAATGGTCTCTCAGGTTTTCGACTGCCTGATCCCGTTCCGCCAGTGCCTTTTCAAGCGAATTGCCGGATTTGACGGTTTTCACTTCAGCTTCGATCTCCGCGATTCTATTTCGAAGCGTCTCAAGTTCTCTTGCCTCTTCAAGTAGCTTCGTTTGAAGAGTTTCAGATTGATCTATAGTCAATTCTGCCAGTCGGCTCTGCTCCTCCTCATAAAGTGAGTGTTCCTCCAATGTCTGCTTAAGTCTCCCAAACTCACCTTTTGCCAGCTCATACTCCTTACTTACGCGTTTATAATCATCCAGCTGTTCCATTAGCTGACGAAGCCGGTTTTTTTCATCCGTGTTGAGACCGAACTTTTTATAAATCGATGTCAGAGCCTCTTTTTTCTTATCTATCAGATTTTGATACTTCTCAATCGCCGCTTGTTGCCTGTTGATCTCCGCAGTTGCGCGTTCCCTGATCTCCTCCTGCCGTTTCATCTTCTTCCAAACCGCCTGTGCCTCTGCTGAATCCTCTGGAGCTGTCTCACAATACGGTTCGATCAACTCCAATATCTTGCGCAACTCTTCTTTTAGTTGCCTTTTTGTCTCCTTGAGTTGCTCATCAGTAGCAAGCAGATCAGAGTCGGCTTCCTGCCAGGTTTGCACGGCAGTGATATACCAGGCAAGCTGGCTGTAGCTTTCGGGATTTTGAAACGGAAGCTCTGGCAATACAGACAGTCTCTCTTCAAGAGCTCTCCTTTTGCTTTCAATATCTTTAATGGCACTATTCTTTCTATCCAGCCGCTCTTGCAACGATTTCAGGCTGTATGATATCTTTTCATTCCGTTGAGCATCTCGCAGGTCCGACATCAGTTCGTCTAAACGGGCACTAACCTTTTCAGGACTCCAGTTTTCCGGGGCATTCAGACCAGTATTCTGAAAATCCTTGATTCGTGTTTGTTCAGTCTGATCATCACCCTTTTTTCCAAGCTGTAGCCACCCGTAAACAGCCAGAATCAGGATAATGGCAAGACCCACAGCTCCGGCAACCGGCATAAAGTAGCCTGACACAGCAGAAATAATGGCGAAAACACCTATCGTGAGAATGATCCAGCCGGGGAACTCAGGCTTTTCCGTTGCTTCTTTAAGCCAATAGCTTAACTGGCTGATTCCTTCACGAACTTTATCCGGATCCGGGGTATCATTTTTTCTATCCTCTTCCAGGTTTTGAACTTCCTGTTCCAACAGCCGTTTTTCACTCGCCAGTCGATGTGCCTCTTCCAGAAACTTATCAACATCTGCGATATCTTCCAGGTCTATCTTACGAAGACTGTCTGCATCAGCGCCGGTTCCTATCCGCTTCAGTGATTCAGATCGCTTTTTTACTAGACTCTCTTTTTCGGTTTCAAGTGAGTTGAGGTCGCTCTCTGCCTTATCCAGACGAGCAACTCTCTCTTCCAGTTCATCAATCACTTTCATGGGTATTCCAGACTCAGGAATCGTCAGCCGGACGAGCTCTTGTTGTGACTCACTGATTAACACATCAGCCTCACTAATGCTTCCTTCAGCACTTGAAATCTCTTTTTCGAGCTCCTCGACCCGGGTTAACTCCTCACCATGCGCATGCTCGAGCTCTGCCGGAAAGGTCTCCAGTTCGGTCTTAAGACTCGAAAAATTCTTTTCCGCTTTTTTGGCATCAATTACAGATCGGTAAAAAGCTGCTTTTCTTTCAGACGATTCCGCGTCTTCTTTTTGCTTGTACAGATCAGTCAGTTTTTGTTCTTCAGCTTTTACCGCTTTTTGAGCCTCCTGGCTCTCCCGAACCGATTTTTCGGCACGCTCAAAATCTTTATAAACGCCAATTCCCGTGGTGCTAACTCTTGAATCGTATTCCAGATTCTGGGCTGCTTTTTCAGGATCATAACCCCCAATCGACTCCCGTATGATCTGTTTAGCCAGATCCTTTCCGTCGGCCGTCATCAGGGTGTGAAGTGCCAGCATATAACGATTCTGTTCCTCCGCAGCCGGAATACCACTGATTTTATCCGGCACTCCGTTTCGCTGGCAAATCTTCTGGCCTGAATCAACCCGTAGCGTCCAGCTCTCGCCATTCAGGGCAGCGTGCCCTCCAAGTTTAATCCGTGCGGTATCATTCTGCCAGATCAGTTTTTGAATGGCATGTGCCGTGGTGCTTTTTCCAGATGCATTCGGGCCTGCAATAATATTGATACCTTCCGAGAAATCCTTAAGAGGCTTCATCCCGTCACTAAAACCGGGCATTCTACCGATGCTCAGATCCTTAATTTGAAGCGGCTTTTTTACTGAGTTACTCATTTCTTACATCACCTCTTTTTGTGAAAGGAGTTCACTTAGCAGCTTTCTGCTTTCACGAAGGAGCATTTCCCTTGAACCCTCTTCATTATCTATTTCGTGATCACCAAACCTGTTCAATGGCCGGTAGGTAGCTGATCGATTAGCGCGCGTGAGCTCTTCTCTGTGATTTGAAATAAGGCTTTCAAGCAGTACTGACGAATTACCTGATTCAAGATCTATGATAAGCTTTGCAAGCAAGCCAGGTGGCGTAGGCTGCTGAGCCAGTTCCTCAAGGTTTTCGACGGCCGGTTTAGCATGATTGGTCACTTTTCGGACGCTGACAAGAATCCCCGGCTCCATCTGCTGTTCGAGCTGATCCGCAAGATCTGTCCAGCTTTCCAGTTCATTTAGATCAGGGTGATATCCGGTCAACTCAACATCAAAAATTTGGTACGAAACATGTTCCAATGCTTCAAAATGTTGCTGGACGAAGTCATCCATCCGCTCTGTCAGTCGCGTTCTAAACTGAGTTTTATCCCCTATTCCACTTACATCCAGACGTAGAGTATCATATCGAACTGGTGAGAGCAAAATACGCTTTGATGTCACGCTCTGCCCGTCTAAAGTCAGAAGTGAGGGTCCGTGTGCACCCGGTTCCCTGGAACTGAGCGCCTGTGGCGAACCGGTATAAAAAATCATCGGATTTCCGGCTTGCAGGAGATCCGGTTTATGAATGTGGCCAATCACCCAGGCCTGAACTCCACTGGCTGGAAAACCAGACATATCCAAAGGGGCATATTGGCTTTTCTGATCATATAAATCACCGTGCAGCAGACCCAGTGCCGGTAAATTGGGATCCAGATCCAACTCCTTTGGTTTAAGCTGAAGCAGCGGATCATCCAAAACGTGCTGGGTTAGAAATGACCATCCAACTGCCTGAAAATCACCGTTTTTGGTTTTAATCGTTTTTGCCTCCCAGTTCCCTTTTTCTCCCAGCAGGTAAACATGGTCAAACTCACGATTTTTGACAATATCCGGAAGCACATCGTAATCGTGATTACCAGCAATCATCACGACCGGAATTCCAGCCTTGCCCAGCCTGCTAAATGCTTGCTGCAGCTGACCAACTGCTTCGTAGTAGCGGTTATCCCGATCAACAATATCACCCGCCAGAAGCACGGCATCTATGTTTTCACTAAGCGCATAATCAACGATACGGTTTAGCGTAAACGCAACAGAACTCTCCCGCAGGCCTTTTGATATATTAGATGACTGTCTCCCTAAATGAAGATCTGCTGTGGCAAGTATGTTCATATTTATCTTTTCAAATTCGCCGAAATTCATACAACATCGGAAAGATAAATGTCGTGGGTGACAATATCTGTCATCCTCTGAAAGAATATTAGGACTAAAACACACCCCTCGGGATGAAAACCAGCTGCCGCTGTTTACATCTCCTTTTCCCCTCTCCAGAGGGGATTTAACAAGACCTTTCCGCAATCATCTTAATGAACAAATACTTTTGGAAGATCTGGAAGAGGCTGT
>CAZVEP010000150.1:0-5027 GCA_964625635.1 uncultured Rhodohalobacter sp. | reverse complement strand
GCGTGAGCAGGCATTTATCGTTCGGAGCTTTAATGAAAGAGGAAATAGATCAGGTGCAAAACATCTGGAATGCACCCATGGCAGGATTTTTTACGTATGGTGAGTATGGAAAATCAAAGATAGGCAATAATGAATTTCATAATAATGCCTGCTGTGTAGTGGCCTTAAAAGAAAAATAGATATGGATCAAAATCTGCAAAACGTAACAGACTTCATTCAGCAGGATAAAATCCTTCAGCCGTTTTTTACGACGAAAAAAAGAACAAGGGACGGTGCTGGGGCTTTCCATTACCAACGATATAGTGAAGGCACACGGTGGGAGAATGGAGATTGATTTACAGCCGGACCAAACTGGTTTATGTGCTAAAATCCCAGTAAGAAAATGAAATGAGAAAATTTTGATTAATATGCATCATGAAGGCTTGAATTAAGCCTTGTTGAGCAGACATAACAGAATCAGACACGTTCGATATGAAACGCTTATTAATATATTTTTTGCCGCTTCTTTTTGTTTCATCCTGTGATGGTGTCCCAAGCCAGGATTTTTTTACAGAAAAGACGGTAGCTGATAGCAGTGCCGTTTCTGACTCACTCCTCTTTCTAGAGTATTCTGAACGATATAATTACCACTACGGCATGCGATCTGATTCTGTGTCCTGGTATTTAGATGAGCTTCTCAAGTTGTCAGAAAGAAACAACAAACAACTTGAGGTGCTTCGTCTGCTTACAAATAAAGCTACTGGATTGATGAATTCAGGTGAATACTCTGCGGCATTGGAGTATTATACACGGGCCTTTGAAATGGTTCAAAATCCAGAAATTGAAAACAGCTACTGGACTCTCGGAACTGATCCCACTCCTGAAAAAAGAAGGCTCAGGATACTCTCCTTTCTTCACTTCAACTATGGCCATTTGATGGACCTCACCGAAAACAGCGAAGAACGTTTGAACCAATACAGGATAGCCAATCAAATTGCGGTAGAAAACGATGATGCCATCATTGAGTCCTACACCAGCACTGCCCTTGCAATAGCATATCTTGAAAAAAACGAAATCGACTCCGCTCAGATTTATAACAGGCGATCCATAAGACTCTCCGAGCAATTGCCAACCCAATTTTATACTTCTTTTACTTTTTGGGTTCAGGGAAATATTTATATGACGCTGGAGGAATATGATGATGCATATCGTTCATATACTGCAGGCAAGAAATCGGCTCAAAACGAAAATAACTATCAGGGATTACTGATTAACTACCTGGGGTTATCGCGCTATTTTTATCAGGTAAATGAACCCGACTCAAGCCTTTATTATGGTTACAGAACGGTAGGCGACGGTTCAGTATCAGATTTTCAGGCGCTTAGGTTTGATCTCGGGGTTGCTTATGAAAACCTATACCAGGTCTATAAACTCAGGAATGAGCCCTTAAATGCTCTCAACTATCTTGAGCTCGCAAAAAGCACACGCGACAGCCTGAATACACTTAGGATTAAAAATCTGGCCTTATTTCAGCAAAACCTTCTCAATCAGCAGCTTGAGCAAAAAGAACGTGAAAGGCGATTTGAAAGCATACAGGCCAGAAACCGCATTATAGCTGTGCTGGTGTTGCTGGTTGTTATGGTGATCATTGCTATAGTCCTTTATAGAAACTATAAAATCAAAAAAGTTGCAAATCAACGATTGGATGAAACGAATGCTCTCCTCACTGATTCTTTGGAAAAGTTGACGTCTGCCCAGGACCAGCTGGTACAGCAGGAAAAACTGGCCTCCCTCGGACAGCTCACCGCCGGGATTGCCCATGAAATCAAAAACCCACTGAACTTTGTGAACAATTTTTCGGATGTAAGTCTGGAGCTGGTGGAGGAGGTGCGGGAAGAATTGCGACGGATGACGGAAGACCAGGGGCGGGACACTTCTCCCCTATTGAGAGGGGACGTCATCGCCGACGGTGATGACAGGGATGTATCTGTCGGGGCACAGGGTGATAATCAGAATCAAAATACAGAGATAAATCCAGACTCAGCTAACACACCCCTCACTCCCCTCTCCAGAGGGAAGGCCGGATCGAGTGCCCAAATGGACTTCTTTACCGATATCCTCGAGATCCTTGACGATATCGAAACCAACCTGAAAACGATCCATAAACATGGTTCAAGGGCCGATGGTATTGTCAAATCAATGCTTCAGCACTCAAGGGGCGGCGACGGTGTGATGGAACCCACGCCACTGAATCCGCTCATCAGGGAATACGTCAATCTCTGTTTCCACGGGATGCGGGCCGGAAATGATCCGATAAATGTAGATATAGATCTTCAGCTGGATGAGAGCGTTGGCGAGGTACCGCTGGTGGCTGAGGATTTTAGCAGGGTGATTTTGAACATTACTAATAATGCGTTTGATGCGATGCGAAGCAAGCTGACAGAAGACGGAGGACCGGGGACCGGAGAAAAATCACCACTTGAGGGGAGTGGCGAAGCAGAGCGAAGCCGAGGGGTGTCGTTTGTGGAAGATTACCAACCAAAACTAACAGTCCGATCCCATCAGAACGAAACCACAGTAATTATCGAAATCGAAGATAACGGACCGGGTATTCCGGAAGAAATGAAAGACAAAATTCTGCAGCCGTTTTTTACGACGAAAAAAGGGACGCAGGGGACAGGGCTTGGGCTAAGTATTACTAATGATATTATTAAGGCACATGGCGGGTCGCTTGATATTGAATCGACTGAAGGAAAAACTATTTTTTCGATCACGCTGTAAAACATCCCATAGCAATTTTTTTACTTCAAAGAAATGGGCGAAGGGAACAGGTTTTGGGCTGAGTTTTACCAATGAAATTATTAAAGCCCGCGGGGCCAAATCACTATAGAAACCAAAGAACAATAAAAGGCACCATATCTACCATTGAATTGCCAATTTAGCCAAACAACCCTATCGTCACCTGCCCGGATTTTCGGGATGCTGAAGGTATTCCTGCCACTGTTTTTACTAGCTGCCTGCACCGGCACGTCCGGAGATCGGGACGCCTCACTCCCACCACTCCTTTACCCTCAACCTCAAATTGTTGAACTAAAAGCAGGTGAGGTCATTACTGCCACACCAAAAATCATCCACCCCGACAGTGTGGCAAAACCTCAGTCTTTTACTGTTGACCCCTTGGCATTAACCACAATAAATATCCAATCCAACCGACACCACATACCTGAAGAACCAACCACCATACCCGTTGACAGAAGCCAACTCAAAACCATACATATAGGTGAAGGAAAGCCCGATTTTGTTTTGGTTAATACCGTTGGTGACACGATACCCACCGGTGTTCCTATACCTGCTGCGGGCAAAGTGGTAGAAGCTATCCATTCAAAACCCACTAAAGCCCTGCCACCCGCCAGCAAAGATGCCGCCATCGCCCACCTGCAATATTTAAATGTGGAACAGGGTATGGCTTCATCTTTTGTCAGGTCTGTCTTAGAGGACCAAAGCGGAAATATCTGGCTGGGTACTCGGGGAGGGGTAAGTGTATACAATGGTGAGAGCTTTACCCATTACACCGAAACCGAAGGCTTATCCAATAATCTCGTCAGGGCCATCCTGGAGGATCAAAGCGGAAACATCTGGCTGGGGACTGGCGGCGGCGGAGTTAGCGTATTTAATGGAGAACACTTTATCCATTATACCGAAACCGAAGGCTTATCCAATAATTTCGTCGCGTCCATCATAGAGGACCAAAGCGGCAATATCTGGGTTGGGACTGAAGGCGGAGGGGTGAGCGTATTTGATGGAGAACACTTTACCCATTACACAGTAAACGAAGGCCTGTCCAATAATATCGTCTTCTCCATCGCTGAGGATCAAAGCGGGAATATCTGGCTGGGAACTGGTGGCGGAGGGGTGAGCGTATTTGATGGAGAACACTTTACCCATTACACCATAAACGAAGGCCTGTCCAATAATAGCGTCTGGTCCATCTTAGAGGATAAACGCGGAAATATCTGGCTGGGGACTGATGGCGGGGTGAGCCTGTTTAATGGAGATAGTTTTACCCATTACACCGTA
The DNA here is from genome assembly GCA_964625635.1 of uncultured Rhodohalobacter sp. GTDB lineage: Bacteria > Bacteroidota > Rhodothermia > Balneolales > Balneolaceae > SW132. The sequence continues at coordinate 971 of CAZVEP010000150.1, read as the reverse complement.
AACGAAGGGTTATCCAATAATATCGTCTTCTCCACCTTAGAGGATCAAAGCGGGAATGTCTGGCTGGGGACTGCTGGCGGAGTGAGCGTTTTTAATGGAGAGAGTTTTACCCAATACACCGAAAAGGAAGGATTATCCCATAATAGCGTCTGGTCCATCACAGAGGATCAAGGCGGAAATATCTGGCTGGGGACTGAAGGCGGTGGGGTAAGCCTGTTTAATGGAGAGAGCTTTACCCATTACAGTGTAAACGAAGGATTATCCCATAATGATGTTTACTCCATCCTCGAGGATCAAAAAGGAAATATCTGGCTGGGGACTTGGGGCGGAGGAGTGAGTGTATTTAATGGAGAAAGTTTTACCCATTACACCGTAAACGAAGGCTTATCCAATAATCTTGTCATCTCCATCCTCGAGGATCAGAACGGAAATATCTGGCTGGGTACCGGTGGCGGAGGAGCGAGCGTATTTAATGGGGAAGGCTTTACCCATTACACTAAAAAGGAAGGATTATCCAATAATAGCGTCTGGTCCATTGCAGAGGATAAAAGCGGAAATATCTGGCTGGGTACCGGTGGCGGCGGGGTGAGTGTGTTTAATGGAGAAAGCTTTACTCATTACACCGAAAACGAAGGCTTATCAAATAATTTCGTCATCTCCATCCTGGAGGATCAAAGCGGAAATATCTGGCTGGGGACTCAGGGTGGCGGGGTGAGCCTGTTTAATGGAGAGAATTTTACCCATTATGGCGTAAACGAAGGGTTATCCAATAATACCGTCTGGTCCATCCTGGAGGATAAAAACGGAAATATCTGGCTGGGGACTGAAGGCGGAGGGGTGAGCGTATTTAACGGAGAAAGCTTTACTCATTATACCGAAAAGGAAGGCTTAGCCAATAATAGTGTCTGGTCTATTCTGGAGGATCAAAGTGCCACTTTAAATGAAATGGGTATCTATATGGGAACGGAAAA
>CAZVEP010000149.1:0-5229 GCA_964625635.1 uncultured Rhodohalobacter sp. | reverse complement strand
CTGCGGTGATGCGTGCGGATGCCTCCTGCAGGATGTAGCATGCGAGGGTGGAAAAAATAAGGGCCCAGATCAGTGCATATCCATATCCCGCACCGGCCGACGCGGCGGTCGTCACCGTTCCCGGGCCAATGAATGCGGCAGAGATCACCGACCAGAAAAGGATATTGAGGAGCCGTTGTTTCATTTCTGCAAGGTAATCATGGGGAAAGTAGGAATGAAATTCAGCCGTTGGTATGGGTGAAATCTGTTGATAATTTTAAGTTTTTGAAACAAAAATAACTTTCAGAATGTATCATCGTTATGATAAGAGAGGTTGTATTCTCATCAAATGGTTGAATAAATGTCTAATTCAGAAATTATTTCCATTACTATCAAACCTTCTCTGCAGATGGTAATCGTGATAGGTGTGTTGCTGTTTACAGCCTGTTCAACTTCAGAAAACATAACCTATGAAGAAAATGAAACATATTATTATCTCAGTTCTACCGGCTCCGACTTAATTAGGGAACAGATAAAAGAGAGTTTTAAATCAATTAAAAGACTTCAAAACGAGGCTGTTTATCAGACATACTATTTTGATAAGGAGAACCCCCCGAGACGGTCTGATTTGAGAGACGCTGACCTTAAAGTTATAGCGGATCATTCAAAACTGGAAAATCATTCAACGGCAGGAACGGCCCTAACAATATCTAATACGAGAGGGCAAATAGCTTTGCTTACGGCAGCTCATATCGTTTCGTTTCCGGATACAATTTGGCAGTTTGCCGGTGAATCCGTGCCCGTTCTTGAAGAGAGGGTAAATTCTGTATCTGTAAAAGAGTCATTAAACCACTATGTGTATAGCGATGATCGTATCATCTTATTTGATGTTATAGTAACCGATACGGATCGGGATTTGGCTGTGCTAAGTAGAGATATGTCAGAAGATAGGGAATACACCTCTCTTGAAACTCTGCATATCCCCCCTGGAAATGCCGATCGAATGGATTGGACGGATATGTTTTATGCGGTTGGATATCCCAAAGGATTTCAAATGGTAACCCGTGGAATGCTGAGTAAGGCATTGTTGAATCCCAGGAGCAGGTTAATTTTGGACGCTTCGTTTAACCGGGGTTTTAGTGGCGGAGCACTTTTTGCTGTCCGAAGTGACGGCTCAGGACTCGAATGGGTAGGGTTAGTTACTATGGCCTCAGCAGAACGTGAAGAGTATGTAGCACCAGAGGAAACTCCAGAAGGTGAGTATAGATCTGGAAAGATTTATGAAGGACCTTTATTTGCTCAATCTTCTTATCGATTGAATTATGGAATTACCTTTGCGATTGATATTAATGAAATTGGGAATTTCTTTAATGACTATGAAGAGGAGTTACGAGATGAAAATATCCGGATTCCGCGAATTCAGTAAAGCGGACCCACCCCTTTCGGTCTCTCCTCCCTACGCCGAAAGGCATGGTGCGAGGAGGAGAGAGGTATCAGATCAGGATTCGTGAATTCGAAAATCGTGAATTCCGAAATCAAGAATTTGAAAAACGCTAAATCAATTGTCATGCCCGATAATTCTGACTTAGCTTTAAACGAATAACGAATAACGAATAACGAATAACCGAACACTGCCAGGAGCTTTTCCGCCATCCGCCGGAACGCACGCTTGCAGGTCCTATTCTCCCGAATAGACCACGCGCCAGATTTTGCCCTTTTTGGAGTCGGAAATGAAGAGAGCACCATCAGGTGCGACTGCGAGTCCCATGGGGCGGTATTCTGCTTCACCGGGTCCGGAGATGGTGTCTACACCGGCAAATCCGTCGGCGAAGGTTTCGTAGCTGCTTGAAAGTTCGCCATCTTCAAACGGGATAAATGAGACTTTGTATCCTTGCTGTGGCAGGGGAGCGCGATTCCATGACCCGTGAAATGCGACGAATGCTCCGCCTCTGTAGCGTTCGGGGAAATGGTCACCCGTGTAAAATTGGAGATCATTGGGTGCCCAGTGGCCCGGAAATGCCGTCACAGGATCAAGAAAGTCTGCACATCGTCCCACTTCCTCTCCGTCGCCGCCATACTCAGGCGCGAGCACTTTCTGATCCTTTTGCTGATCGTAATAGCAGTATGGCCATCCAGCGTTGGCACCTTCACTCAGGCGCAAAATCTCCTCAGCTGGAAGTTCGGCGTTTTGTTCTTGAGTATAGAGATCAGGCCACAAAGTTGCGAGCTGATCCCGTCCGTGCTGTGACACATAGAGTGCGTTTTCAGATGAGTTCCAGTCAAGTCCCACGACATTTCGGATACCAGCTGCATAACGCAATCCATCTTCCTGCTGCGTCTGACCCAGGGAATCCGCGTGAAATCTCCAGATTCCGGCCTGTCGCTCCAACTGTGGGCAGGGGTCAATACCTGGTGAACCTGCTGTCCGTGAGTTTTCCTGGCAGGCGTTGGATGGGGCTCCGACGTTCACATACATATAGCCATTATCATCAAAGGCGATCGACTTGGAGTCATGGGAATCCTGTTCAGGAAATCCGGTCGCAATAATTTCGGGATCATCTTCCGGTACCAGCGCATCACCCTCCGGCATTGGCCAGCGGTAGATTGCCTCTGTATTGGAGGCATAAATATATCCGTTGTGAATCCTCATACCCGTTTCCCACAGAATTCCGGAGCCAGTTGGAGTCATATCACTAAACCGTTCGATTGTGTCCACTTTGAAATCACCATCTGTATCACGCAATGCAGCAACGCCACCTTCCTCGCTACGTGTTTTCACATAGATGTCACCATTATCCGCGATGGCGATGTGGCGGGCCTGGCCAATACTGTCAACCACAACGCTTGCACAAAATCCGTCCGGCAAGGTAATTCCACCATTGTCGGGGTCGCATACGATGTCTGTTGCCGCCTGGCTTTGCTCACCTTCATTTGCAGAATTACCACATCCGGCAATTAGAAAAACGGTAAACATTAACAAAGTGGTTAGCAGAAGTGGTGTCTTATGGAAAATCATGTATGATCCGGCTGGACCAGATGTCGATAGGCTATGTTTGATGTCCATGATGGTTGTTGTCTTGAGTTATGAATGGATATAAGTTATGTATTGGAATTTTGGTACATATAACCTTCCGGGGTTTTAAAAACCCGGTTGATTAAAAGAATCAATCCAAAGGCAGAAATCCAAGTGTACTTTGTGACGTCATCGGGATAACAAGCTGGTTGGATCCTGAATCGTAACATATTGAGGCTGCACTAGGAATGTTTTCGGCGATCAGTTCGGCTGACTCACCCGGCCTGATTCGTGAAATACCACCCTGTGTGACGCTACTGACATATTTGGTCCCATCTGGCATGATTTCTATTCCGTCGCTTCCGGTCTGAACTGCCTGTTCGGTTTTAATCAGGTTACCATCAGGTGAAAACGTCAGCACATCCTGGTTGCCAAAATTTACAACAACGATATTTCCGTCAGGGTCGATAGCGATGCCGTTCGGAACATTAATAGGTTCGCCCACAGAAAAAACCGATATCTTACCGTCGGGCGTAATTTCCCATATGCGCCAGGACTCTGAACTTGCATCGGGACCGATATCACCTGATTGTGTCGTGTATATGGTTCCGTCGTCAGCAACGGTGATATCATTAATCCATGGAGAGTTTTCGATCCGGATATCGTCAAGGGGTGTGCCTGTTTCCAGGTCAAATCGCCGGATAACAGCAACGGTTGGATCGCTATCGCTGGTACCGCCATCTCGATCGGCAAAGTAAAGAATGCCATCTGCGATTTCACTTCCCAGCGGATCATTCAGAACCAGCGGCGGCGAAAGGGCGCTGCGCTGACCAGGATTCTGAACGCCGATCCATTTTGTGGTGTGAACGGTTCCATCCGTATTTATAAGAGAAACCCAGGCGTTATTTTGCTCAATATTTTGTCGTGAAGCCATGCTCGGCACCACAATCAGATCCCGTTCAGCATCATAAATACAGCTTTCTGCTGTATGAATGGCACCGTAAACATTCACATTTGAAGAGATCGGCTGAAAATCACCTTCTGAGATTAAACCAAGCGGATTGCCAACGGGATATGAGTCAGAATTCTGGGACTGTGCATGAGTAATCGCTAAGCCGGATAAGAGAGTGAAGAGCAGGAGTGATGAAAATATCTTAATGGTTTTATATGTAGGCATTAACCCTCTGTTTTTTAATAACTAACTGAACATTAAGTTAAACATATAAAAATAAAATCGATTCTATCAATATCTATTCGTTGTACCCATTTATTTGTGTCTCTGCTCCATATCCTCCATTTGGAAAATGACGAAATACCTGGAATCCAGAACTTTCCTCTCGGGAGGAGACAGAGCACAAAGCGTATAGCGACTGCTCAGAGGTGGGTATTTAGGGTCTGGTAATCCATCAAACCACGGGACCCACCCCTGAAGATCCGCTGGACGCGGCTGCTTCTGTCCCCTCCGCGGGATGGGAGTTATGTCAGATGTGAATTCAGAAATCGAAAATCTCAAGAATCACTACGTCAAGAGTTGTGTCCGATAATTTTGATTTAGCTCTAAACGAATAAACGATTTCCGATTTGTCAGATCAGAGATCCATAATGGTATTAAACAAAATTTTTCATTGATCTCGCCTCGTCAGGTTAGATTATATTTTAACCCAATCATTTCCACTCCTGCCTTTCCTTTCACGGGTGAATCTGCCATCTTTTGGCTAATCTGATTTTTTGACAACTGGTTTATGAATAAAACAGATCATTCTGCATCATCCTGTCCCCGCAAGGAGTGTACTCCATGGAAGCTCTACATCGATACTGGCGGGACATTTACAGACTGCATCGCGTATGATCCTGATGGAAATATTCATCGGCGAAAGGTACTGAGCAGCAGCGCGGTTCGGGGAACTGCTGAAGGGGGACCTGGATTGATATCTGATAGGGTGACGGTGGTTTTAAGTGAGAGTCTGCCGGATGGGTTTTTTAAGGGTTGTGACTTTACGCTGCTTAACCATCCAGGAGAATCGTTTAAGATCCAGGATTTTGATGCATCTGCATCACAAATAATCTTGGATCGTGAGATTAATCTGTCGGGAAAGGAGTCTCATGCGTTTGAGATCAAGAGCGGTGAGGAAGCTCCGATTCTGGCTGCCCGGATGGTTACACGTACGGCACCCGATAATTTTTTTCCTCCGCTCGAATTTCGGCTGTCTACAACAAAAGGCACGAATGCTCTTCTC
>CAZVEP010000148.1:0-5291 GCA_964625635.1 uncultured Rhodohalobacter sp. | reverse complement strand
ATCGGTTCCCACCGTCATTCCTTGTTCAATATTCTACGGTTCAACTGGAATAATGAATACTGAACAAAGATTGATGATTGGCGAAGGATGTCGGTTGGTCATTATTAGTAACCATGAAACATTGAATGGGGAAGCTGAATGTTGATAGTTGGCAAAAGTATGAATAGCAGAAACTTCATCAATCGTCATTCCATATTTGATATTCATCGGTTCCCACCGTCATTCCTTGCTCGATATTCTACGGTTAAACTTGAATAACAAATCTACCAATCACGATCCCGGACTCTTCAAGGATCTCCTCCGCCAGGTGGCGGATCGCACGCTTGCAGGTCCTTACTTCAACAATCGTTATTCTTTGTTCGATATTCTGTGGTTGATTCACGACCCGCCCATCAAGGGTTCATTGATCGCACGAATACTGGCGTTGGGAAGTCCCTCCGGATACATCTGCTTACTCAGGTTAATTGCATCTATGACGATTTTAAGATGCTTATTTTTTGAGTTTTGGTAAAAGGTCTGAGCGGCTCCGCTGAGTTTCGGCTTGCCGTGAAGGGGCTTATCACTGACGCATAACAGTGTCGCAAACGGAATTCGGTATCGGTAACCATTGGTTGCCACAGTAGCCGACTCCATATCGATAGCAACACTACGGCTCACGTGGATCTGTTCCACAGTGCGGCGCTTAATAAATTCCCAGTTTCGATTTGCGGTGGTATACACTGTGCCCAGCCGATAGCTACGCTCGCGCTGATCCAGCTGGTCTTTAAGGTAAACATTCAGCAGGTGGTTTGGCGTGATGGGTATGTTAAGCGGAAGTATATCGTCGAGAACACCATCTTCGCGCATAAAGCCTGTGGCAAGGACGAAGTCACCAATTTCCTGGTGATTCCTCAGGCCACCGCAGTGACCCACCATTACCATGGCATCCGGCCGAAGCACGGCTACGTGATCGGAAATGGTTTTTGCATTTGACGGCCCCACTCCAATATTTACGAGACTAAATCCTTTATTGTCGGGCATTTTATGGTGATAGGCCGGCATCTGAACGGCATGCCCGGGTTCGGTACAGTCGGGAAAAAGATTTTTGAACACTTCAACATGCATATCGTAATTGGTAAACAGGATGTACCGCTGAAAATCGCTGGGATTCGTCCCTGTATAATGCTTTAGGCGGTCGAGTGAAATGTCAATACGCTCAGGACTAAACAGAAACAGCTTCTTTTGCGTGATGTCCCATTCGTCTTCATCAGTGTTATCGAAAATAGTTGGATCATTTGACTGAAGACGGGGCCTTGACGGAAATATTTTTACTTCTGCCCCTTTTTCGGCCAGTTTTTTTAATTCGCGCTTGAGATACCAGCGGTAGGCACTTGGCACAGCCAGCTCCCCGGTGATAATGGGATTATGATCCGACCATGTGCGCTTCACCGTTACCTTCGGATAATCACCTTCCTCATAAATCTGCTCCATCATGTCGCAGGCGTCTTCAACCAGTTTTAAGAGTTCTTCTTCGTTACTGAATGCATCTTTTGTAAATTCAATCCGTTTTTTCATGTGCAGTCTAAAAATATTCTATGTTCAAGTTTACCAAGCCGAAGTGGGAGATCATTAAAGATAAGAAAGTATATGAAACTCCCATTTTTTCTCTACACGAAAAGAAAGTGCTTCCTGATGCGGGATCCGACGCTGCAAACTTCTATGTGCTTCAGGCACCCGAATGGATCAACGTGATTTCACTAACTGAAGATAATCACATTATTTTGGTTGAACAGTATCGTCATGGAATTGATGAACCCACACTCGAAATACCCGGAGGCATGGTGGATGAGGGTGAGCAGCCAATTGAGGCGGCCAAACGTGAATTGCTGGAGGAAACCGGCTATGAGGCGGATAGCTGGGAGGCGCTCGGCAAGACAAGCTCAAACCCTGCAATACTGAGTAATTTTACGCATTTATACCTGGCAACGGGTTGCAAAAAAACCGGGCCACAGCAAACGGACGGCCATGAAGACATAAACGTTCACACGATGCCATTGCATGAGTTTTTATCCCTGGTTGAGGAAGACGTGGTTCATCACTCAATAGTACTTGCGGGTGTTGCCAAGTACCTTCTTAAGTACCCTCAGAAGGGTAGATAGAAGACCTTTAAAACAGTTGTTGCTCTAACATTGTGAGAATGATTATACTGTGAGTTCTTTAAAGCTATAGAACGAAAACGGGCGCAAACTGGGTTGTTTCACTTCGCAATCAAAACTAAAACAGACTGATATGGTACAGATCGGCGATAAAATTGACACAGATTTCACACTCAAAGTAGTGCAGGACGGTGAGGAAAAGGAAGTAACGTTTGATGACCTTCTGGATCGCCCGACAATTGTTTCCGTTTACATGCGGAATAATACAGGCGGCTGTGATAAGCAGAACAAAAGTCTAGCTGATGAAGCCGGGTGGTTTGATGAAAAAGGCTACAACCTGGTTGCTTTAAGTAAAGATACATGCGGGTCGCACAAGAACTATGCAAAAAAGCTTGGGATCAGTTACACATTGGCATCAGACCCGGATTACAAATTTGCTGAAGCCACTGATTCCATCGTCGAAAAGAAAATGTATGGAAAAACATTCGATGCACCTACCCGTTCGGCTTACGTGATTGATACAGACGGTACAGTGCTCGGCGTTATTGAGAAAGTGAATACGAAAGCTCATGCTGATGAATTGAAAGAGCTTGTTGAATCATTATAAAACCTATTTATGAAAACCTTAGTTATAGTAGAGTCCCCGACAAAGACAAAAACCATCAAGAAGTATCTTCCAAAAGGGTATACGGTAGACTCATCGATGGGGCATATTCGTGATTTGCCGTCATCAGCCAAAGAAATTCCGAAAAAATTCAAGAAAGAGTCGTGGTCGAATCTTGGCATTAATGTTGATGAGGACTTTGAACCTCTCTACGTTACGCCATCCAGCAAAAAGAAAATTGTTACGAGGCTGAAAAAAGCCCTCAAGGAATCGGATGAGCTTATTCTTGCGACTGATGAAGACCGTGAGGGTGAGGCAATTAGCTGGCATCTCGTAGAATTATTGAAGCCGAAGGTGCCAGTGAAGCGCATGGTGTTTCGTGAGATTACCAAAGAGGCGATCCAGAATGCACTCGAGAATTTTCGCGACATCGATATGAACCTGGTTCATGCCCAGGAAACACGCCGTATTCTCGACCGGCTTGCCGGCTACACGATTTCCCCGCTTCTCTGGAAGAAGATCTCTCCGGGTCTGTCTGCAGGCCGCGTGCAGTCGGTAGCGGTGGAATTCCTGGTAGACCGCGAACGCGAGCGGATGCGCTTCAAGAGCGGTACATACTACGATTTGAAGGCGGAACTGTCGAAGCAAAAAGACAAGGCTAAGTTCAATGCCGACCTGTCTCACCTGAATGACAAGAGACTCGCCAGCGGTAAAGATTTTGATGAGAATACCGGAAAGCTGAAAAAGCCGAAAAGCGTGGTGCTTCTTGATGAGGAGAAAGCCGCAAAGCTTCGCGATGAGCTTCATGAGGCAAACTGGACGGTTAGTAATGTGGAGGTGAAAGAGCAAAAGCGAAATCCGTCTCCGGCGTTTATCACGTCTACCCTGCAGCAGGAAGCCAACCGAAAGCTCGGATTCAGAGCCCGGGATACGATGAGTATTGCGCAGAAGCTATATGAGCGCGGTTTGATTACGTACATGCGTACAGATTCTGCCAATCTTTCCGGCCAGGCGATAAGTGCTGCACGAAATGCGGTCGAAGAAGAGTATGGTAAAGACTACCTGTTTGAACGCGTCCGAAACTTTGGAAAAAAATCGAAAGGCGCACAGGAAGCTCACGAAGCAATTCGTCCCGCGGGTTCAAGTTTTGTAAAGCCGGAAAAGGCCAAGCTAAGCGGACGTGAATTTAAGCTTTACGATCTGATCTGGAAGCGAACCATTGCAACCCAGATGGCAGAAGCCCGACTTGAGTTTACCAATGTAACCATCACAGCTGAGCACGGCGATACTCGTGCGGACTTTAAAACCAGCGGTAAGAAAATACTATTTCCGGGATTTTTCCGGGCGTATGTTGAGGGAAGTGATGATCCGGAAGCGGCGCTTGAAAACCAGGAGAATTTCCTGCCTGAAATGAAAGAGGGTGAGTCAATCGACATGCATGGCCTGGAATCGATCAGCCACGAAACGAAACCCCCGGCGCGATATACCGAAGCGACACTGGTTAAGGAACTGGAAAAACGAGGCGTTGGACGACCGAGTACTTACGCGTCTATTATCAGTACGATACAGGATCGTGGCTACGCAAAAAGCGATGGCAAAACGCTGATTCCAACTTTTACTGCATTTGCGGTTACGGGACTTTTGGAAGAGCATTTCCCTGAACTGGTTGACAGCGCTTTTACCTCTGAACTGGAGGAGAAGCTTGATCTTATTGCGAAGGGTGAGTTTGATCCGGTGAAGTACCTGACGGACTACTACCACGGTGATGAAGGCCTGAAGAATAAAGTTGATACGCGTGAAGATAATATCGATGCGCAGAAAGCACGGATGCTCGATCTGCCGCTTGATAACCTGAACGGCATGAATGTGTTTGTTGGTCGGTTTGGACCCTATGTGAAATCTCAATCTGATGGAGAGGAGATTACCACCTCGCTTCCAAACGATATGGATCCGGCAGACATATCTCCGGAAAAACTGAAGGAGCTGCTGAAGGCTGAAAAAGAAGGTCCGAAATCGCTCGGGAAAGATCCGGAAACAGGCGAAGATATTTATGTGCTCACGGGTCGTTATGGCCCATACGTGCAACGTGGTGAAGTCACAGACGAGAATAAAAAACCGAAACGAGTGTCGCTGCTGAAAGGAATGAAACCCGAGGATGTGGATAAAGAGCTTGCGCTGAAACTGCTTGAGCTGCCGCGTCCGCTTGGAGACCATCCGGAAACAGGCAAGGTTGTGAAGGCCGGCGTGGGGCGGTACGGCCCGTTTGTGCTGCATGACGGTACGTTCAAGTCGCTGAAGAAAACGGATGATGTGCTTGAGGTAGGCCTCGACAGAGCTGTTGAACTTCTCAAAGAGAAGAAAGGAAAAGGCCGTGGAAGTAACGCCATTGCTGATCTTGGAAAACATCCGGAAACCGACCAGCCAATAAAAGTAATGACCGGGCGCTACGGTCCGTATTTGAAATATGGCAAGAAGAATGTGTCTCTTGACAACGATGTAGATCCGGAAAAAGTAACGATGGCCGATGCCGTTCGCGTGATTGATGAAAAAGG
>CAZVEP010000147.1:2840-5397 GCA_964625635.1 uncultured Rhodohalobacter sp. | reverse complement strand
AATCTCCCATACAAATACCAATATCCCTGGCAGTTTGCATGGTATCACCATCGAGAGGGACCAGCTTCATTTTATTAGCCACATCAGAGATAGGGATTCGAGTGATGCAGTTTTTTTGCATGACTATAAGCTTGTTAAAGTCCTCTTCAATAATAGCCCGGATAGCAGCGGCTCCAAATCGAAGAGAGATCAGCCGGTCGTAGCTGCTGGGCGTGCCGCCCCGCTGCAGGTGCCCTAAAACTATGGAGCGGGATTCCTTTCCAGTCCGCTCGCTGAGTGTTTTCGCAATGTATTCATCAGCACCACCAAGCTGTTCTGCCTGGCCAAGCGTTTTGCCTTTCACAAAATGAGTTTTGCCTTTTTCAATTGCTCCCTCGGCAACAACAACGATTGTATAGTTTCTACTACGCTTTTCCCGATCCTGAATTTTTCGGATGATGGATTCGAATTTGTACTCAACTTCTGGAATTAAAATGACATCAGCTGAAGCTGAGAGTCCGGAATGCAATGCTATCCAGCCGGCATATCGTCCCATCACTTCAACTACCATAATTCGCTGATGTGATTCTGCTGTCGTGCGAAGTTTGTCAATTGCATCCGTAGCAGTCGTTACCGCCGTATCGAAGCCCAGTGTTACATCACAGCCCCAGATATCATTGTCAATTGTTTTGGGAATGCCGACAATTTTTAATCCTTTTTTAGTGAGCTTATGCGCGATTAACATCGACCCGTCACCGCCGATGGCAATAAGGGCATCCACTCCATGTTCGTCAAACACTTCAACCGCTTCATCAGATCGGTCTTCAAGATCCCAGCTGCCATCTTCTTTTTGATAAGGCATTTGAAAAGGGTTTCCCCGGTTGGCCGTCCCGAGTATTGTCCCACCAAGCATCGTGATCCCCCTAACGCTGCTTTCGGTGAGTGGAGTAAACGGTTCATCAGAAAAAAGAGAGCCGTACCCATTTTTAATTCCGACAACTTCCCAGCCAAGCCGGAGTGCGGCAAGTGTAGCGGCTCTGATTGCGGCATTAAGTCCCGGTGCATCTCCGCCACCTGTATTGATAGCAATTTTCATATCGAATATATTTTTATAGAACGTTGAATAGAATTAAAATACCCAAAAAGTAACGGCTTAAAAGGCAGATTTTATCAATAGCCAAAGCTATTAGAAAGGCATGTACCTTCAATTATACATTTTTAAAATAAATAATATATGCGATATTAGAATTAACTGTTAATCAATAGGTGTTGTAATGACAATCAAAAAGATAAAAAAACAACTTGAATCGGCTGACCATCCGGTTGCAAAATCATTTCACGTTGGAGATAAATTTAAAGTGCTAATCTTCGGCTTTAACAAAGGGATGAAACTTGAAGATCATAAAGCGAAACACCCTACAAAATTGCTGGTGCTTGAGGGTGATATCATGTATCACGAAGAGAAAAAAGAGACTCGTTTAAGGCAATATGATGAGGTGGATATTCCGGCTAATGTCACGCACTCTTTAGGCGCCCTGAAGGAGAGTATTGTACTTCTTACACAGGGCTAAATTGGGTTCACGGTACGTTGATTGAACTATCGTTGGCTGATGTGAGGTTTAACACGAGCATGTAGTTCTTAATGTATCATTTGTAAATAAAAAAATTCCCGACTCTGAATTGAAAGCCGGGAATTAAATGTCGAATGAATCTAAGCCGTTTTATTAATATTGTTCTTGTAACCGATCAATGTATTCCGGGCTTGCATAAATTGCCACTTCCACCCGTCTGTTCTCTTGTTGACCTTCCACGGTACTGTTAGTTGCAATGGGCTCCGTTTCGCCACGTCCTTCAGTTCTGACACGCGATTCTTCGAGTCCCTGGCTGATCATATAGTTGGCAGCTGACTGTGCCCGCCTTTCACTTAGTCTCATATTGTACATTTCATCACCTGTAGAGTCGGTATGACCAACGACCATCAGAATCGTTTCATCATCTCTGTTAAGAATTTCAGAGAGTTTCTCAAGGTTTTCCTGTGCAGCAGGTCTGAGGTTTGAGGAGTCAAAGCTGAATAAAATGCCGCTATCAAAGCTAACAGCAATTCCTTCTTCAACACGCTGGATCGTTACTCCTTCAAGTTCTTCATTCATCTCTTCCGCTTTTCGATCCATATTTCTACCAATAATAGCTCCTACAGTACCACCGACAGCGGCACCGGCAATTGCACCAGCAGCCGTATTACCAAGTGTTTTACCAATAACAGCACCAGCAGCAGCTCCGCCTCCCGTGCCAATTACGGCACCTTTCGCAGTGTTGCTCCAGTTTGAACAACCGGAAAGGATTAGTGTGGATGCTATCGCAATAAGGCCGAGTAGTGTTAATTTTCTGGAAATCATAACGTGTAATTTATTGAGTTTATACCAGGACATTTCATTTCTAAATCATGATAGGTGTACAATCAGAATATGTTCCGATCATGACCACTTCAAAATATTCAAAACTTGTAAGACTCTGAATGTAAATGAAAAAATCTCGCCTCGAGAAGCTATGATAAAATTAACAATTAAATTAATGTTGC
>CAZVEP010000147.1:0-2740 GCA_964625635.1 uncultured Rhodohalobacter sp. | reverse complement strand
AAAGACCCGAAGTCACACGAAGTTCAATAGTATTTGATAAATATCCTTCGTGATTTTTCAGGTCTTCGAGATTTCGTGGCTGATAACGTGATATTTTGGTTACTGTTTATGAATAATTCTCACAGCAGATGAGCCCACCGGAAATCTTGATTCAGAACAAGCGATAAGGTAATGGAACTGCTTACCGAATTAAATGGTGATGGTACAACTATTGTAATGGTCACGCACTCACCACATGATGCTGAATTTACAAATCGTGAAATTTATTTGTTTGATGGGAACCTTGTATCTCAGACATCAAAAGGTTACTTCTTTGTCTAATACACCCTTACTTGCGTTTGAAGTAGTCATAAAGTCCGCTGACAAGTAAAAACAAGAGTCCAAAAAATAATCCCAGTATCCAATCTGAATCATAACCGAATAGATAAAGCATAGCTACGAGAGTGGCAGCTCCTGCAGTGATTGGAAGTGCCCACCTGTAACGTTCAACTACCCAATTGTTCTCCTTTATGCTCTGCTCTTCCCAGCTGATGTCGTTGCTCACATAATTGATACGGTTTCTCCGCTTTCGAATATACATGATAGCAAAAACAACTACGTACAGCCATAGCAGATAAGAGTCCTGGGCCATTTCGGAAATTGACTTGTCGCTGAAGATCAACCCTACAACGGATAATGTAGCGAGCGCAAGAGCCACAGCTCCGTAAAGCTGTTCCAGCCAGAGACTGCGACGCTTGAGTCTTTTCAGGTGCTCTGCAACAGGAATCGATTTACTGTCTCTGTAGAAGGCCCAAAGTGAGTAGATACTGTAAATACCCAATGCAGCCATAACGAGGCCGCCAAGTAGATGTCTGGTCGTCAGCGGTTCTGGATAATCAACCGTAAAGACAATCAGAATCAGACCGCCAAGCAGCATGAAAGGCAGAGTCCAGGCGTACCTTGTCTCCCGATGTTGCTGGTTTAATGCGTTTTGAATTTTTTCGTTGTCAAATTCAATTGATGGATGCATGTCGTCGTCTGTTTTCCATTTTTGTTGTAGTTCTTTAAGATCCATGGCGCCCCAAATTTTTTTGAATCATGTTTTTCAGCTGCTCACGAATTCGATGTAATCGTACGCCGACATTGCTTTTTGAAAGTCCTGTAATCTCTGCGATAGTCTGGTACTCAACCTCTTCGAGATAAAGCAGGATCAGCGTTTGGTCCATCTGGTCAAGTTGCTTTATTTGGTTACGTAAAATCTGTTTCTCCTCCGCTTCGACCAGCGGATCCTTTTCCATTGAAGAGGCCGGTTCATCTTTGTTACCCTGCCAAAAATTCCATTTAGGTTGAGTCTTCGATTTTCTCAGGTGTGATATAGCTGTATTTGTAGCTACCCGGTATAGCCAGGTGCTAAATGCAGCATTTTCTTTGAAATTATCAAAAGATTGCCAGAGCTGAGATATGATCTCCTGGTAAAGGTCCTCCTGTTCATGGGAGTCATCAGAATAGTAACCGGCAATACGCCTGATGATGTCGTGATTATCACGGACCAGCTCTGTAAAATTTGATTCCTTTGATTTATCGCGCATGTAATTTTTATTTGCCTTCACTTATATTAGTCGCGAGAAGTCATATCGTATTACAATTTTTTTGAAATTTTTTGATGAGGACTGCCACTGGTTGTTTACGGCCTCTTCATAACAAGCTCATCTGTGCTGTCCGCTGCATTTATCACACATTGTTGTGCGGGCGTTTTGGTCGGATTCATCGGGCTAATATCGGTATATGAAGTGGGTTTTCCCTTTGAAAAGCTTCCTTTTAGTTATTTTTATTATAAACGGATGAAATCAGAGCTGGGAAATTCCATTTCTTTGGCTGCCATTCTGGATAGAATCGGAAGTCTTATCTATTTGATTGCTTTTAAGCTCGTGCCTAAAGAGTTTATGTTGTCCAAATATTGAGCAGGATTCTCAGTAAAAATAAGAAGATGGGCTTCAGATCCCTCTTTAGATGAACCCACTGGAACTCTTTATTCAGACGGGGAGACACATCTGATTGATGAAAGTCTTATGACGGGCAGATTGCAAAAAATGGTTCAAATTTAGATCGATGAATGGTCAATCAGCTTGAGACATTTTTGTTTGTTGGCCTGATCAATCAATTAATTTACCAAGGCCATCTCTTCGTCAGCAGCCTTTAAAAGCATATTTACACGTTCCATGAATGATTCTGCGTTCAGGAAACCAACAACTCTGGCATCTGAAATCTCTTCTCCATCAGGACCGATAAATACAATAGTCGGTACGCCGGCCACATTGAATCGTTCACGGAGATTTTGTGATGCTTCTGATTCATAATTCGTCATGTCAACCTTGAAGCGTCTGAATTCCCGGGTTGCTTCAATGACGTCTTCGTTCACAAATGTAGAGCGATCAAGCTCCAGGCAGGGAATACACCAGTCGGCATAAAAATCCATCATCACAGGCTCATTATTCTCTATAGCTTCTGAGTAAGCCTCTTCTGTGTAGGGCTCCCATTCAATCCCTTCTTTTTGAAGATTGAGGAGCATCATTCCACCTAAAATCAGCATAGCCACACCCAGGCCCCACTTAATACGTGTAAACGTCTTGACACCTTTACCGGAAGATTCAAGAAACCCGAGGTAAATACCTCCGATGATAACAGTGGCAATAATCATATGGAATGAGTACCCGGGGAAAAATGCCAGTGCCAGATAAAAAAGTGCAACACCGACTAACAC
>CAZVEP010000146.1:0-5423 GCA_964625635.1 uncultured Rhodohalobacter sp. | reverse complement strand
TCAGGGGATGGTTTCCAGAGGGACACGTTACCGCACATGGCTGGAGCAGCGGGCAGATTGGCCGCAATAGCCGTGAAATTAAATGGGGTCACTGCAAACACGAATCCTTCAAGCGGACGATATTCCACTTTGTTCCACATGCCGTCAGGTGAATGTGGCTGATCTTCATACATGCGTTTGAGGAACCAGGCATTGAACCTGAAGAAATCCGCCAGCTCACCAATTGCCTCAATTTCTGATTGTTGAGGCGTTTTGGATTGCGCCATCATTGTGGTCGCATTCATCAAAAACCGCTTTGGGCCGGTTATGATATCAGCTGCTTTTAAGAAGATAGATACCCGATCCTGCCACGGCATGTCAGCCCATTTTTTTCGGGCTTCCAATGCGCCTTCAATCGCCATATTAACTTCTTTCTCTCCGCAATAATAAACAGTTCCAAGTTTATGACCGTGATCGTGAGGCATCACAACATCTGCTTTGCGATCGGTCTTAACCTCCTTTCCATTGATGATGGCAGGAATCTCAATTTGTTGAGACTTCTGCTCCTTTAGTACTTCTTTCAGCGCCTCTCGTTCGGCTGATCCCGGTGCATATTGAAGGTAAGGTTCGTTAACCGGTTCCTGTATTTTAAAATGTGCGTTAGACATAAGTTTCTGTGTCTTTTTTTGATATTTCAGCTTTAATTTCTTGCCTTAAATATAGGAACTGTGGAGCGGAGTTCCCGCATCAAACCTCGAAAATGAGTAATCCCGAAATTGCCTGTTCAAATGATTTTATGGACTGGTTTTCGGTTTTCTCGCACAAAATGTGGCTTTTAGACTTAAACTTATTGCCAACATGAGCTTATCAAAGCGCTTTCGGTGGGCGGAGAGAGAAAATTATTTGAAACTTTGAAGCGCTTTTTTGTCGAAATAACGCCAATTTGACCTCTAGAAAGCATTTTTATTGTATATAATTCTCTGATGGTGAATCATTACGTTAATTTTTCGGTATTAACAGTTGATAACAAATCAGAAAGAGTTAACTGTTAAATACAATGAACGCATACCCATGCGTATCGGAACAATTTAAACCACTATGAAATTATACATTCTTCACTCACGCTTAAGAAAGAGCTGAACAAAACATGAGAAGAATATCCATTTGATCCGCAACCTGATCGCAGCAAAAAGAACATTGTGCGGAAAATTACAAAAGTATACACATCAGTATAGATCAGATAATAATTTAACAAGCCAGGGTTAACCCCGGCATAACATTACACAAACAATTCTATCGTACGTTAGTAAGTACACGATTAACATTTTCAATTTTAGCTATCATGAATATCAAAAAATTTATCAACTCATATTTAAATCAACACATTATTTCTTTCCATTCCGGTGCAATCGGCGGAGTTATGAGGGGGGGGCACGATATTGAAAGGTATAGGCGGTCGAGGCCTGACAGTCCCCATTCAAAGAAAGCCTATAACATACTTATCGCTGTTCCATCTCACGCAGTGAAGGGGCCTGATATGAAGGAAGTTTCCCATGCCTATCGCGCATTTACGAAAGCAGGGTATCATGTAGATTTTGTAACTGCAGACGGAAGCCCGGTTAAGTTCAGCCAGTCTGACTTGACAGATCCCATAAATCGATGGTTTGTGGAAGATGCAAACGCAAAGTATAGTGCAGACCAGCCACTTAAAGCAAAAGATATAGTCCCAAAACGGTATGTAGCTGTTTATTTTGCCGGTGGCAATTCACTTGTTACAGACAACCAGTGGTTCCAGTCTCTGGCAGAACAAATTTTGAGCAATGACGGTATTATTGCAGGCTCAGGAAATGCTGAAGATGCAGTCAATAATCTAAATCTGACAAATCGAATTGATTTTGGATACAGTATACCTTCAGCTGATGTCGGTAAAACTACGACAGAATATGGATCATTAGTAGCTGAAGCGGCAGTTAATGAAAAAAGCTGGATGATTCACAGGAATGAGTTATCCAAATCTGACGCTCAAAACGAAAAAGGTATAGGAGAGCAGGTAGTAACCCGCTTAGCATCGTAAGCTAATAATCTCCAAATTACTGTCAATTTTACTTTTGGCAGAATTATGAAAATTAAAAAAGCCGTCTTCATCTTAATCGGCAAGATTAATTGGAGACGGCTTTTTATGTGAAATCAAGAATTTTACTGAATCTTCCTTCAAGGAAGGATAAAATAACCCCTGGTATTTAAAACTATATAGCAGCTTTTAAAGAACAGTACATTATTTTTTCTTGAAATCTTTAATGAAATTGCGTGTGAAGTCAGACTGTACAAGCCGTCCGCTGATCTCGGCTCGTTGAGAGAGTGTGGGTCCCCAGTGTCCCGTTCCGTTCCACTGTATTTCGCGAAGCTCTCTCATCGCCTGAGGATTGCTTGATGCAATTTCGGATGCAAGCTTGTTAATTGCACTGTCCATTTCATCAATCGAGTCGTAAACTTTGCTGTAAAGATTATTTTTGAGTGCCCAGGGTGCTTCATACCATGACCGGGCATCTACTGAAAGTGTCGTAAATGCTCCGATACCAATTTTACGGCCAACAGCTGGTCCAACAACAAAAGGCCCAATACCTACAGCAAGTTCACTCAATTTTACCGAGGCAGAATTGTGAGCAAATGCATAATCAGCACAAGCGGCGATTCCAACCCCGCCACCCACTACTTTCCCATGAATACGGGCAAGGATGAATTTTTTTGATTGTCGCATTGCGTTGATCACATTTGCGAATCCCATGAAGAACTCTTTGCCTTCTTTAAGATCAGAAATTGCAAGAAGTTCATCGAATGAAGCACCGGCGCAAAAAGCTCCATCCCCACCGCTTCTGATCACAATGGCACTAGACTTGTCAGTTTCTGATGCTTCCTCGATTGCAGAAGTGAGCTCCTTCAGAAGCTTACCAGGCAGAGAATTTCCTTTAGGGTGGTAAAATTCGATGGTAGAAATGCGATCTTTGATAACGTGAGAAATCGTTCCTTTTTCAGGCATTATGGTCTGTTATATATTAGTTGATAAATGGTAGACATAACTGAGTAGAAGTTAAATCGAAGGCAGCAGAGAACAAAAGGCAATTTAATTCAGGCCCCAAAACCATCCGTTTTGAATGGGCATTATTTTAAATACTGATATTTTTATTACTCTTCGTCAATGGACAGCGACTCACGTCTTTTCACCAGGGTAAGTATTCTGTACTCGGCAACCAGAACTTCATCCTGGTTCCTTACCTCAACATCCCACCAGACCATCCCGTATGGGAATTTGTCTGTGGATCGCTGTTGACGAACTGTTTTTCTGGCGGCAATCAATTTCGCCTGAATTGTGTCACCTGGTGCTACAGGCACAATAAACCGAAGATCTTCCAGGCCGTAATTGAGCAGAACCGGCCCCGGAGAGGGATGAACAAATAACCCGGCTGCTGCTGAGAGCACAAAATAACCGTGAGCAATTCTTTTTTCGAACAGTGAATCCTTCGCTGCAATCTCATCGAAATGAGCATAAAAATGGTCACCACTGATACCCCCAAAATTTACGATATCTGCTTCAGTCACCGTTCGGCGGTGAGTTGTAAGTGCCTCGCCGATCGTCACATCTTCAAAATATTTTTTGAATGGGTGGATTTCGGATCCCTTCGTTTCAGCACCTTTGATATGCTGGTTAACGATCTTCATGATTGTAGTGGGCGACCCCTGCAGCGCCACTCGCTGCATATTATGGAGAACTGCACGAGCCCCGCCCAGTTCTTCACCGCCGCCCGCCCTGCCAGGGCCACCGTGAACCATATGCGGCATCGGTGAACCGTGCCCCGTAGATTCTTTGGCCGAATATCGGTTAATCACCATAAAGCGGCCATGATAAGGGGCACACCCCAAGGTGATTTCACGGGCTATATCGTCATCGTTTGTGAAGAGAGAACCAACCAGCGATCCGTCTGATTTATTGGCAATGGCGATTGCCTCATCTATGTTCGAATAAGGCATGATGGTGGTCATAGGCCCGAATGCCTCAACTTTGTGGGGCGTATCTGCCTCCAGGGGAGAGTGACAAAGCAACACCCGGGCATTCGTGTATGCTTCTCCATTACCTTTCTTGTCTCCCGAAAATACAGTTTTGCTGTAATCTTTAAGTTCTGTTAGGCGTTCTGAAAAACGTTGGTTTTGGAGTGAGCTTGCCAGCGGCCCCATTCGGGTGTCTTCTTTCAAAGGGTCGCCAATTGTTGTTTTTTCGAGATGTTCTTTTAAAGCCTCAATCACATCATCTATGAGATCATCGTGTACAATGGTTCTCCGAATGGCTGTGCATTTTTGCCCGGTTTTAACCGTCATTTCACTTGCTACCTCTTTGATAAACAGACGGAATTCTTCCATATCAGGCGAGACGTCGGGACCCAGGATAGAACAATTCAATGAATCGGCTTCCAGGTTAAACGGGATGTTTTGATTGATAATATTGGGGTGGGCTTTCAGTTTTTGCCCTGTTTTCGCAGAACCTGTAAAGGAAACAGTGTCCTGACTGATCAGGTGATCGAAAAGATCGCCAGGTTTGTCTGCAGCAATAAACTGGATAGATCCATCAGGTAAAAGGCCTGATTCAACCATAGATTTAAATACTGCATGAGCCAGATAAGAACCGACAGGCGAGGGTTTTACAATGCACGGAACGCCGGCAATAATACATGGAGCAAGTTTTTCGAGCATTCCCCAGACAGGGAAGTTAAAGGCGTTGATATGTATTCCCACACCTCGTTTAGGCACGCAGATATGCTGTCCTACAAATGTCCCTCCACGGGATAATCGCTGAACACCCCCTTCTACATGAAATGGAAGATCAGAAAGTTCCTGGCGTGATTTGCTTGAAAGGGTAAACATCGTTCCGATACCGCCTTCGATATCGATCCACGAATCCTGGCGTGTGGCTCCTGTTTGAGTGGAAAGTTCATAAAACTCTTCTTTTCTCTCAATCAGATACTTGGCAAGAAACTTGATCTTAAACGCCCGTTGGTGAATCGTCATTTCACGAAGTGCCGGACCACCTTCGGTTCGGGCATACTCGCACATTGCCTTGTAATCGAGATCGGCCTCGATAAGCGTTGCGACCGTTTTGCCGTTAACGGCACTTTTCAGATCGGTTTCCTTCCCTTTTTTTTCCCATCTGCCCTGAGCGTACGATGTTACTTTCATGATGTATGTGTATGGTAGATTGAATTCATTTTATGTGAATATATGAATAAACCACCAAGGTTTTAGAACCCCTGGTGGTTTCGGCAGATTTTTAAAGTCTTGTAAGGAAATCGGTATTTATGGTTCATATAACAAACCCCTGGAGGGTTCTTTGAAAAAAAGATGGATCTACAGGGAATCTTGTGGGTAATAAGAAAAATCAATTAAAACTAACTTTC
>CAZVEP010000145.1:0-5577 GCA_964625635.1 uncultured Rhodohalobacter sp. | reverse complement strand
ATATCGCTGTAATTTTATATCAAAATCAACATTTTAAAATTCTGTCTTTTTCAAGTTTGGAATGGAATTACAACAAATAAGTCCCTTTTGCCTTTTGCCTTTTCACTTTTGCCTTCTCACCACTAAACACTAAACACTCAACACTCAAACCTAAAAACTAAAAACTAAAAACTAAAAACTCATAACTCATAACTCATAACTCGAAATTATGCCCGACTTCCTGACCCTCTACGGCGAATCAACTAAAACGGCAATTGGATTTTTCTGGAAATCGGGATGGGCGTTTATCCTGGGGTACTTTGTGTCGGGGATGATCCAGGCGTTTGTTCCAAAGGGAAAGCTGACCCGGTACATGGGCGAGGGTGACCTGAAGAGCATCTCACTGTCGACGTTTTTTGGGGCGGCCTCATCCTCCTGTTCCTTTGCGGCACTGGCCGCCGCACGGGCCCTCATCAAAAAAGGGGCGCATTTTATCGCCGGCGTAGCGTTTATGTTTGCTTCCACGAACCTGGTGATTGAACTCGGTATCCTCATCCTCATTTTTCTCGGCTGGCAGTTCCTGGTGGCTGAAATCATTGGCGGGCTCATACTCATCGCCATCAGCAGCATGCTCATCAAGCTGACCTACCCGGACAAGTGGATGAAAAAAGCGCGGGAAAAGGTGGAGAGCGAGGGAGGTGACATCGAGGAGGATTTTGACTGGAAGAAACGGATTAAAAGCAGGGAAGGGTGGCAGCTGGTTGGCCATAAATTTGTAAACGACTGGAAAATGGCGTGGGAAGATATTCTCATCGGCTTCACCATCGCCGGATTTGTAGCCGTGCTGGTCCCCGAATCCTTCTGGTCAGCCCTGTTCCTGGCTGATGCCGCTCACCTGCCCGACTGGCTGGTAGCCCTCGAGAATGCAATGATCGCACCGTTTGTAGCCGCTTTAACGTTTATCGGGTCGATGGGAAATATCCCGCTGGCTACCGTTCTGAACGATAACGGCGTGCTGTTTGCCGGCATCATGGGCTTCATCTATTCCGACCTGATGGTGCCTCCGCTGGTGCACATCAACTCGAAATACTACGGCTGGAAAGTCGCGCTTTACATCGCAGGCATTATGTATATAAGCATTGTATGCACCGCACTTATCCTCACCGGACTCTTTGGCCTGCTCGACATCATCCCGGAGAGTCAACGCGTCGTCGCTGAAATCACACAGTTTAAAATCGACTATACGTTCTGGATGAACATTGGATTTGTCTGGATCGCCGCGTGGCTGGCCTACCAAAACAGAGCCTACCTCAAGGACCACTCCATGAAAATGATGAAGATGGAAGGAGGAGGGAAGCTGAAGGGCATCGTTGTGAAACTCACCATCCTTGTAAACGTGGTGGGAGCCGCGCTGTATGTGGTTTCTTTATGAGGTGAAAGGTGAAAGGTGAAACGTGAAAGGCAGAAGTGAAAAGGCAGAAGTGAAAAGTGACTTAAATGTTGAAGTTACATTTCAAATTTAACATATATCGATCCTAAAAACTCGATTCGGATCTAAAGATACGGCGACATGTAAGAACCCAATTTTAAAACCCATGAACCTTAAATCGAATTCCCACTTTTGCCTTTTGCCTTTTCACTTTTCACTTCTGCCACCTCAAAACTCAAACCTACTGCCCCTGTCCCAGCGAGTAGGCGCGTTCACCGTCGAACTCGTAGAGATTTTCTGTTTTGATGACGTCTACATTGTGCTCGATAGCTTTTGCCAATAATTTTGGGATTTCATTGCTGTCCAGCGGATGCCCGTTTTCAACTTCATACCGGCAGCGCCAGTGATCAGTACAGAACGTTTCATCAAACCCGTTCGGCCAAACTTTTACGCCGCGGTTAGTTATCATCGAAAGCTTTGCCTCATTGTTCAGCTTTTGAAGTATCGAACCCAGTTCATCCGGGTCGCTTCCGCCCCAATCGACAAAAATATCGACACCTTTAAGCGTCTTTATCGACTCTTTTCGTTTGTACGCCGGTAAGTTCATCATGTGACCTTCCACATAATCTGCCACACTCAACACTTCAGGTTTGAGTCCGAGTCGGTCAATGATAGCCCGGGTAAACTCCTTTGTACCCACCTTAGCCGTACTCAGTTCGGCATTGTACATATCCGGCGTGTGGATGCCGTCTTCAATCGTTCGGAACCAGGCATTCATGATTTTAGTAGCTGTGTCCTGCATTCCCAGTTGATTAAGCATCATTACTGAGGCACGAATGAGTCCGGATGGATTTGCAACATCTTTACCTGCGATATCGGGGGCTGATCCGTGGATGGCCTCAAACATAGCAACTTTATCACCGATATTGGCCGTGCCGGCCGTCCCGATTGAGGAAGAGATTTGTGCGGTGATGTCCGAGATAATGTCTCCGTAAAGATTAGGCATTACAATTACATCAAAAATTTCCGGTGTATCAGATACCCGCGCAGCTCCGATATCCACAATCCAGCTTTCTGATTCAATTTCAGGATATTCAGCGGCTATCTCCTTAAACACTCTGTTAAAGAGTCCGTCGGTATGCTTCATGATATTGTCTTTCACGAAGCAGCTTACTTTTTGTCTGTTGTACACTTTTGCATATTCAAATGCATACCGGATAATTCTCTCACAGCCGGGGCGGGTAATGAGCTTCAGACACTGCACAACTTCCCGGGTCTGCTGATGCTCTATTCCGGCATAAAGATCTTCTTCATTCTCACGGATGATCACCACATCCATATCCGGATGCTTGGTTTTAACAAACGGATGCAGACTCTTGCAGGGTCGGACGTTAGCGTAAAGACCAAGGGTTTTTCTAAGGGTTACATTCAGGCTTTTAAATCCTCCGCCCTGAGGTGTCATAATAGGGGCTTTGAGGAACACTTTGTTTGATCGTATTGATTGCCAGGCCGCATCTGTGATGCCGGCACTGTTTCCTGCAAGATAAGCTTTCTCACCAATCTCCACTTTTTCAAATTCAAGACTGGCACCGGCGGCCTTAAGTACACTGATGGCCGATTGCATAATTTCGGGACCAATCCCGTCTCCGTAAGCAACAGATATAGTTTTCATAGAGTGATTTAAGATTAAAAGTTGGCCAAACTTAAGTATTTTATTTATTTAATTTTATTTATAATTAATATAATAATCATTAGTAAATCTAATAGATATGAACTACACACTCCATCAGCTCCAGATCTTCACTGAGGTTGTGCGTCAGGGCAGCGTCACCAAAGCAGCGGAGAGAATGAATATTAGTCAGCCGGCTCTGTCGATACAGCTCAAGAATTTCCAGGAGCAATTCGATCAGCCACTGACCGAAATCCATTCCCGAAAACTACAGGTAACT
Organism: uncultured Rhodohalobacter sp.; assembly: GCA_964625635.1. Lineage (GTDB taxonomy): Bacteria > Bacteroidota > Rhodothermia > Balneolales > Balneolaceae > SW132. The sequence continues at coordinate 2,220 of CAZVEP010000145.1, read as the reverse complement.
GATTTTGGGTACGCTATTGCTGAAATCGCGGACGGTGTACTTCGGGAGGCGGAAGCCATCCGTTACAAGACGAAAGAATATGACGGATTGATGGCAGGTAAACTGAAGATCTCTTCTGCATCAACCGGAAAATATGTAATGCCCTATTTTCTGACCGGTTTTCACAAGCTGCATCCCGGGGTAGACCTGGAACTTGATGTTACCAATAAAACCAAGGTGGTAAACGACCTGAAAGGTAACCTGGTCGACTTCGCATGGGTATCTATAATCCCGGAAGGCATTGACGTGTACGAGGAAATAATGATGGAGAACAAGCTTTACCTGGTCGGGAGTACACCCCAATTTGATGAAGGCGGTTCACTGATCTACCGGGAGGAGGGATCTGCTACACGCACGGCAATGGATAGGTATTTCAGGGAGCCGAAATCACAAAGAAAGCGAATTGAGCTCACCTCAAACGAGGCTGTAAAACAGGCAGTGGTTGCCGGTCTCGGGTATTCTGTGGTACCGCTTATTGGTATTAAAAACGAGATTAATATTGGGCAGCTGCACATCATTCAAAGAAAATCTTTGCCTATCACGACGGAATGGCGCCTGGTCTGGTTGAAGAAAAGAAAATTATCCAGGGTGGCGGAAGCTTATCTCGAGTATGTGCGCAGTCATAAGGAAGAAATTATCCGGGACCATTTTAGCTGGTATACGCGCAAGGCAGCCGGGCTTGAATAAATACATAAAAAAATCTTATAGTCATTATAAACTATATAAATTATTATCAATGAATTTATTGGCAGATCTTTATTCGATTTCTAATTAGTAGTAATCAGTAACCACAAATCAGCCGGTTCAAAACTATGGTTGAGGAAAGTAGAGTCGAAATAATGGATAAGACACAGAGCAATCAATTTGTTCCGGATAATAAGTCTGAACGTCTTTCAAGGCTAAATATCGAATTTACTCCTGATGAAGCAAAAAAAGCCCTCGTTGCGCTCATCGACGAAAAAATTAATCAGTATAAAATTAATCACTGGAAAGCCTGGGAACGGGATCATTCAGTGAGCAGAAAAGCCGTTGATGTAAAAATTAAAGCTTTACAAAAGCAAAAAGAAGCGTTGCTTGCGCTGGATCATCGAAAAAAGGATCTGATTTTAAAGCTTCAGGGTGATATACTTATGGAATCTTCCGCCTGAGTAGGCAGATTTGATTGATTCGATAATTATAGCCCCCAATTTCTCTTTCACCTAACCAATTTATGGATTTACAATTACTGCTGGACAATCTCACCAATCCGGCACTTCTCTTCTTCTTTCTAGGGCTTTTTGCTGTACAGATTAAAAGTGACCTTGAAATTCCGGATAGCTCATCAAAATTTATCTCATTTTATCTGCTCTTTGCCATCGGGTTTAAGGGTGGGCAGGAGCTGTCGCACAGTGTCTTCGATCTTGAAATCCTGTGGTCGATGCTGCTGGGGATAGGACTCGCCATCATCGTGCCTATCTACTCGTATTTTATCCTCAGGAGAAAACTGAGTGTTCAGAATTCAGGTGCCATTGCAGCAGCATATGGATCAATAAGCGCCGTGACGTTCGTTACCGCCGTCTCATTTCTTGAAATGCAGCAAATATCGTTTGGCGGACATATGATTGCAATTATGGCGCTCATGGAAGCACCGTCTATTATAGTGGGAGTGATGCTGATGACGCTTTTCAGTGATAAGAAAAAATCTGTCTCTTCATCTAAAGGAGCCATTAAACATGCCGTCACAAATGGGAGTGTAGTTCTGATTCTGGGGTCCCTTGTCATCGGATTTTTGGCAAGCGATGCGCAGGCAAGGGGCATAGAGCCGTTTACGACAGATATTTTTAAAGGTTTTCTGGCCGTGTTTCTGCTGGATATGGGTATTACAAGCGGTAAGAAACTATCATCTTTTCTAAAGTCTGGCTGGTTTGCCCTTATATTCGCAATTGTAGTTCCTATTGTAAATGGATGTATAGTAGCTGTGATCAGTGGTTTTATAACCGACAGTGTCGGCAACCAGTTCTTGTTTTCCATTCTGGCCGCAAGTGCGTCCTACATCGCAGTACCCGCTGCCATGCGCCTCGCCGCACCCGAGGCCAACCCCAGCCTCTACATCCCAATGGCCCTGGCAATTACCTTCCCGTTTAATATTTCAATCGGATTTCCGCTGTATTTGTCGGTGATTTATATGTTTTGATGTGAGAT
>CAZVEP010000144.1:0-5675 GCA_964625635.1 uncultured Rhodohalobacter sp. | reverse complement strand
TCACCCAAAAATTTATGGAGTATTTAAAATAAGGTCGAGTGGTATTTACCGCAGAGGCGCAAGGACGCGGTGAAAATTTGGAACAATTATTCATTGAAATATCAGAGTTCGTTAACCATACGTTTGATTCCATATCTCATTCTGGATGATTTAAAATTCAGAAGGTACCCCAGTTTACAGCTTTTCAGTTTCAGATAGGTAAGGAGCTGTGCCTTATGAATGTCGAGCAACGAGTTAACTGTTTTTATTTCTACAATTACCTTTTGATTTACTAACAGATCAAGTCTGTATCCGCAATTAAGTTTTATACCTTTATACCGAAGTGGGAGACCTACTTCTTCCAATACAATAAGACCGCGATTCTCCAATTCATGCACAATGCATTTCTGATAGGCAGATTCAAGTAATCCAGGACCTACATGTGTATGAACTTCGATAGCAGAATCGACAATAATGGTACCTATTTCATTTTCAGTCATAACAATAGGTATCAAATTGTTCATTAATATTTACTTGTATGAAGCTGAACTGAGAACCACCTTACACTTTTTTCAATTCACCCGCGTCTTTGCGCCTCTGCGGTGGGTGCCCCCTGTGTCAATCAATCGATTTAAAAATAGGAATCGATTCCAACTCCTGATTGCTTTGATTCAATCGATCAATTGATTTTCTTACACCGTTTGATCGATCACCTAAATCGGAGCTATGGGATTTACGTTACTGGACGGCGCTGTTATTGTTGTGTACCTGGTTGCCGTTGCTGTGTTTGGAATATGGTCGGCTGGTAAACAGAACTCAACCACCGACTATTTCCTGGGCGGACGCGATATGCCCTGGTGGGCTATCCTCTTTTCTGTGGTTGCCACCGAAACCAGCACACTTACATTTATCAGCATACCTGCCGTGGCGTATGGAGGCAATCTCACATTCCTTCAGCTCACCTTCGGCTATATAATCGGGCGGATCATCGTCGCGATTTGGTTTCTTCCGGCCTATGTTCAGGGCGAGCTTACAACCGCCTACCAGTTTCTCGAAAAACGGTTCGGGGCCGGGATGAGGAAGGCTGCCAGTTCCACATTTATTATTACCCGCCTGCTGGCTGATGGGGTCCGGTTATTCGCAACTGCCATTCCGCTGGCCATCATTTTTCGTTTTGCCGGAGTGTTTGAAGCCTGGGGTGATGGTGCTGTATATGTGCTGGCGATCTCAGTTATAGCGTTCATCACGCTCATTTACACGTTTTTTGGCGGAATAAAGGCGGTCATTTGGATGGATGTGGTTCAGATGGTCGTCTACATTGGCGGGGCCCTTTTTGCCCTGTTTCTGATGCTTGGTAAAATGCCAATTGGCCTGGCAGAAAGTTTATCTTTACTTGATGAGGCTGGAAAACTTCAGATATTTAACTGGGGAAACGATCTGAGCTGGACAGAATTTATTGCAAATCCATATGTATTCTGGATTTCAATTATCGGAGGCGCCATCTTCTCCATCGCGTCTCACGGGACGGATCAGCTGATTGTGCAGCGCTTATTGTCGGTTGGCAACATCAAATCAAGCCAGAAAGCATTGATCTGGAGCGGGGTAGTAGCAAGTCTTCAGTTTGGGTTGTTTTTGTTTATCGGACTGATGCTCTACGTTTTTTATGAGGGTGCATCACTGGCTGATCTTGGCCTCAGGACAACCGACGAGATCTTTGCGATGTTTATTGTAGATACTATGCCGGTTGGAGTCGCCGGTTTGATTGTTGCCTCACTCTTTGCTGCCGCCATGAGCAGTCTCAGTTCGTCACTTAACGCGTTAGCTTCATCAACCACATACGATATCCTTAAACCATTGTTTGGCAGCGCCTGGGATGATGCCAAAGAGCTGTGGGTGTCGCGGCTGGTGACCATCGGGTGGGGCCTGATGCTTACAGGCTCGGCATTTCTATTCACCTGGCTTCAGCTAAGCGGTGATGAGCAACCTGCGATTGTTGAGCTGGGTCTTGGTATAGCTTCATACACATACGGCGGCCTGCTCGGAATTTTCGTGCTTGGGCGGCTTTTTAGCAAGCCGGGTAAGGGTGATGCTATGATAGGATTCTTCACCGGACTCATATCCCTTCTTTTCATGGTAGAAGGCGCGCTCCAGGAGTTCATGCCGGGCGAAGGACTTACGATCGCCTGGCCTCTCTACACGCTGGTTGGAGCTATCATTGTGATTGCGGTGGCGAATGCCTCTTACTATGTTCGCAAGTTGTTCAAAGGTGAGGGGTAAAAAGGCAAAAGCTTCAATTAAGCAGTAGTATTTAAACTTACTCATTGCCTTTACTAATTGTCCTTAGTAACTCAGTCAAAATTGGGACTCGTAATTTTTTCACTTTTCACTTTTCAGACTGACATCTCAAAAAAACACCACTACCATTTCCCCTTTCCATTTAGTATCGTTGGTTGGTCCTTAAACAATTGATGAATTAGCTCTACCTGCATGCTCGATATTCAAAAACGGCTATCAAATTCATTTTATGCGCTCCTTGCTCTTCCGGCCACCGCCATGGGCTTCGCGCTGTCCGTTCAGATCGCCGCACTCAGCTGGCTACTAACCTATCAATACGGACTGGAAATATCGGATATCGGTCTTGTATGGGCAACAGGACCCATTGCCGGGATTCTGGGCCAGGTCATTATTGGTATCATCAGCGATAACGTCTGGGTTTGGAATGGACGCCGCCGCGTATTTATCGTTATCGGAGGAACTTTGGCGTCGCTCATGCTACTTGCTCTCCCAAACCTTGGTATCATTCAGGCCGGGCTGGGCCTTGAGGCGATTCTTGGTATTGCAATTGTGATATCCATGATTCTGGATCTCTCCATCAATGTATCCTTCAACCCTACGCGCTCTATCATTGCTGATGTGACTCCGGAGGGACGTGAACGGACCAAAGGATTTACCTGGATGCAGACGATATCGGGTACATTTGGAGTGATCTCATATTTTATCGGAGCTACTGCAGGCAATATTGAATTAATCTACTTCGGAGTTGTACTGGTATTTGTATTCTCCGTGATCCCGCCTTTTTTCATCAAGGAACCAAAATACTTAGGCCGCTACGGTGAAGATGAAAAAGAGATAGATAAGGAGGAGGTAGCTGATGAAATTCCCGGAAGCGTGAATGACGCTTCCCTCGCTGAGATACTTAAAGGAATTCGTCCGCTCTGGGGGTTCTTGATTTATGGAATTTATGCCATCATCAGGCGGCTCACCGGTCTTGAAGTGCCCGGTTACTATTTTGAAATATTTGCTCTGGTGCTTTCAATTCTTCTTATTGCTCAGGCACTGTTTAAATCAGAAGAAGGAAAGTCAAAAGAAGAAGCTGGCAAAATCGGATTTCAAAAAGTCCTGGCCGCTCATTCATTTTCATGGATCGGGGTACAGAGCATGTTTATATATTTTTTCGCATTTGTGGATTTTCGAATGCCGGGTATGGCCGATGAGGAAGTGGGAACCGTCGTAAACTGGAGTTTCTTCTCATTGAATCTTGTGGCAGCCATCATTCCCGTGCTCGCATTAGAACCGCTGGCTAATAAATTTGGACGGGTAAAGACTCACGCAACCTCTTTATTGATCATGGCGGCGGGGTATTTCTGTATTGTGCTGGCAGGCAGCTCACCCTACGTGGTTTATGGATTAATGACAATCGTGGGAATTGGCTGGGCCTCCATTATCAGTTTGCCATTTGCAATCATGTCTCAGAAAATCCAGCAGAATAAAATGGGACTCTACATGGGGCTTTTCAATCTGTCTGTAGTACTTCCCCAGTTGGTGTCAAGCTTCGCTGTGGGAGATATTGTAGAGTCGGTTGAAAATAAGAGTGTGTTGATGATCATTTGTACAGTAACCGTAGCATTTTCAGCCATTGCCTGGTACCTGGTAAAAGAACCAGTGGATGAACAGACCGATAATCCGGCACTAATTGATGAAAAAATCGAAGAATAAATGATCATGCATCAAATTAATACGTCAAAAAGTTGAAACCTTGCATGAATCTCTTATTTTCAAACTTTCGAAGTTAAACTTCTGAACCTAACTGACAAACGCTCGTGGCAGAAACGAACAACCAGCCTAATAAGAAAACACCCTCCTCTGAAGGTCAGGGTACATTATTCGATAAATTTTTAAACGGAATTGAAGCGGCGGGCAATAAACTTCCCGATCCGGCCATGCTATTCTTTCTTCTGCTGGTCATTGTGTGGGCGTTGTCTGCGCTGCTCGCCCCGATTGACTTTGGTGAGGTTCACCCCCGAACAGGTGATGAGCTGGTCATAAATAATCTTTTGACGGGCGACAATCTTGCGAGCTTTCTGGCAAACATGATCAGTACGTTTGTTCTATTTGCACCCCTTGGAATTGTACTTGTTGCTATGCTCGGAGTTGGGGTCGCAGAACATTCCGGCTGGATTGATGCAGGCCTTAAAAAGCTTCTTGGATTTACTCCAAAATCCTTTTTAACTCCGATGCTGATTTTGATTGCTATTGTAAGCCACACGGCTGCAGATGCCGGATACGTGCTGGTGATTCCGCTTGGAGGCGTTATTTTTTACGCGGCCGGGCGTCATCCATTAGCAGGTATTGCCGCAGCTTTTGCAGGGGTGAGCGGTGGGTTCTCAGCTAATTTTATACCGTCTGCAATAGATCCATTGCTGATGAGTTTTACGCTTGAAGCTGCTCGTATTCTGGACCCTACTATTGAGCTTAATCCATTGAACAATATCTACTTTACGGGCCTGTCGAGTATTCTCATTGTTAGTGTAGGTTGGTTCATTACTGATAAGATTGTTGAGCCAAGACTGGAAGGCATAAAAGTTGACGGTGATGAAGATGAAATGCCACAGCTGGAATCTGTATCTGATAAAGAAAGCCGTGCTTTTTGGTTTGGTTTTGGTGCCATGATTCTGGGCATCATCGGGTTGTTTTTGTGGGCGTGGCCTGAAGGATCAGCACTCCGAGATCCGAACTGGGACAATCCAGAAGTGAGTTCGCTGTTCTCGTTTAATGCCCCACTGATGCAGGCGATCGTGCCCCTGATCTTTATCCTTCTTTTAATTCCTGGTGTTGTATATGGCTATGCATCCGGCAAGTATAGCAGCTCGAAAGATATGATCGACAATATGACCAAGTCGATGCAGAGCATGGGCTATTACATCGTGATGGCATTTTTCTGCGCACTTTTTATCGATGCATTCGGAAAATCGAATATAGGATTGATGGTGGCACTGAAAGGAGCCAATTTCCTTGAATCGTTGGCACTGCCCGGTTCAGTCACGATTGTTGGGATCGTGTTTTTAAGTATGATTGTGAACCTCTTGGTAGGGTCAGCCTCAGCAAAATGGGCACTGATTGCTCCGATCTTTGTACCCATGCTGATGCAGCTTGGTATCTCACCCGACCTTACACAGGCAGCGTACCGGGTCGGTGATTCCGTTTCAAACATCATCACACCGCTTCTTCCATACTTCCCGCTCGTAGTTGTCTTCTGCCAGCGCTATGTGAAGAAAACCGGTATCGGAACCTTGATTTCCATGATGATTCCATATTCGATCATCTTTGCAGTAGTGTGGACTCTCTTCTTGTTAATTTACTGGTGGATCGGTATTCCGTTGAGTTTTGAGGCTAACTATGTATATCCGGCGCCTTAA
>CAZVEP010000143.1:0-5826 GCA_964625635.1 uncultured Rhodohalobacter sp. | reverse complement strand
TAGAACGATAGCCTCCTAAGCTTTAGATCCCAGTTCAAGTCTGGGCGGGGTCACTCTTTCTTTAATAGCTATTAAAGCCTCACCCAAGCGCTTTTTTCACTCCTTCCCACCCTATCATTGCCACTTTACGGTTAATTCCCCAGCGGTATTGTCCAAATCCTCCCGCAGCAGGCACTATCCTGTGGCAGGGAATAAAATACGCAACCGGGTTACTGCCAATTGCAGACCCTACGGCGCGCACCGCTTTTGGATTATCGATCTCTTTTGCAATATCAGAGCAATTTCGCAGATCACCTTCTGGAATCCGTAACAGAGTTTCCCAGACGCTGATTTGAAACGGTGTGCCCTTTACATGCAGATCAATATTAGCCTCAGGTAAACCTGTTTCCCGGAAAAAGCCGGCAAGCTTTACATGTCCCGGCATTTCTTCCTGGCATATTTCCGCTTCCGTAAATTCGTTCTGTAATATTACAACCGGCTCCTGTTTCTCAGTCAGAAACGACACCCTGCAGACACCTCTGCCGGTTGAGGCAACCATCATACGGCCAAACGGGGTAAGTTGAACAGAATAGTTGATAACCAAGGGCTCCCCGCCATTTTTGTAGTTATCAGGTTCCATCTTAACGATGTTCAGAAACTGATCGTAATGCCGTTTCGGTTTCGATGACCGCCTGCTATCGGCTGTATCAAACAGATCAGGTGAGTTTGAACCTTCTCTCTTTCTCAAATTATGTGACAAGTACCTGGAGAAGGTTTCCGGATCGACACCCGACCATTCAATAAAAATTCGTCGGAACTCATCGGCCTCAAGCTTTGCAGCCTCAGCCAGCCTTTCGACTGATAGAGACATTTGGAGATGACTCACCATGTAACAGATTGCATTTTCTATCTGATAGTAGTTTTGGCTCACTCCGGACTGCATCTCATGCTTCATAGTTTTGGTTCATTTGGTTTTTAAAGCTAACAATTCTGTCCGTTGGTATTGTTCATAAATTTCAGGTCAGCCAGATCAGTATAAAAACTTTGCCACTCGTCCCTGCATTTTTACCACTTAGCCAACAATAGTACCGCTTATCGAAAAACGCTCCTAAATACGTAACTGATCAGTTTACTGCTGCGTAACCGATATTAAACTTTCAATAAATCCCTTCAGCTATGCTACTAAAAAACTTAATTGTTACCGCACTTATTTTAGCGGTTTCATACGTACCGGCAGCATTTTCACAATCAAGTGCAATTGATGTCTATCCTGATCAGAATCAAAGCCTGGCAGTTAACGAAAGCAACCTCTTTTGCTTTCAAAACCTGGAATGCCTGAAAGCTGAAAATCCCTTCAAAAACAGTGACCTTAGCAACATCAAGCTCAACGGTTCTAATTCAAAATACGTGATAAAGGGATCTTCGAGAAATGAACAGCTTTATGCTGAATATGAAGGTAAACATGGAAGCCTTATTGCCGCAACAGTTATACAGCGAAATGTCAAATTGCCCAAGAACATTTTAGTTAAACTAAACAACGGTGAATATAGTGACTGGACAATGGTTAGCAATACCAGGGTCATCAAAAACTTCAATAATGATGATACCAGATACGAGGTAGTTCTTATGAAGAACAGTGAGCTCCGAACCAAATACTACGATTCCACAGGAATGATCATTGACCCAATCATCTGATTGATTCAAAGAGCTGAATACCTTGTGCTTGAATGAAATACCCGTTGATAAAGGTGTCCGCATGTTATGCGGGCGCCTTTTTTATTTGGTATTTATAGGGTCATGCGCTCCATAAAGTGGTTGGATCTGCGGCGTGACACATCAATTTTCTTTCCGCATGTCAATAAAAGCCTGAACTGGCCACCCTCAATTTTATTAAGCTTCTGAATGTGGGACAGATTGACGATATACTGCCTGCTTGTTCTGAAAAAAGACTTCTCAGGCAGGCGCTTTTCCAGGTAGTTAAGCGATCGGTTGATAAGAAGGGTACCTCCGGAAAAATGTGTTTTGCTATAATTCCCGAACGTTTCGAAATAGCGCACGTCTGAAAGTTCAACAAGCTTACACTTATCTCCATCCTTTAGCAAAACGGTATCATCCGGAGACAGGACTTTCTGGGAAGACATATCCATGTATGAGTTAAAAATATCGTCTGCACACTTTACGATATATTCCCCTGAATGTTGCCCCAAAAATATCACACCATGATTTCAATGAACTACCTCCGGGCAGAGCCCACCATGTATCTACATAGAACCCATAAAATGTTGACCAAACATGACGTTTACACTGGAATGTCTCTCTTCGAGAAGATGTGAATGAAATACTTAATCAAAAATATTGATCGTCAAATTTTGCCACGAAGACGCAAAGCCACGAGAGTACACGAAGTATTTTTAAATCAAAAATTATAACCTTCGGGATTTTTCGTGTCCTCGTGACTTCGTGGCCAAAAAGAAGGAGTGTTTAATGTGCATGTAAGTATATTTTATCTCAGCCTCCCAAAAGGGGGACTTATTATCTTTTCCGACACAAAGGGTCGGGCAATTAAACCACTTATGATTAATCATCAGGCGTTCACAGGTTCACGATTCTTTTCAATAACGCGTTCCTGAACATCGTGCGGTGCGCGTGCATAATGAGAAAACGTCCGGGTATGCGCCGCACTACCTTTGGTCATGGATTTCAAACGTGTTGAATAGTGATCCAGTTCTTCCAGCGGAACCTGGGCGTGAATTGTCTGGATAGCCCCTTCTCCCTCCATGCCCTGCACCTGGCCGCGCCGGGTCCCTAAATCACTCATCACATCGCCGGTAAATTCCTGAGGTACTGTTACTGAAATCTCGTAAACCGGCTCAAGCAACTGTGGCGATGCTTTCATAAATGCATCCTTAAACGCCATAATCGCCGCCGTTTTGAATGCTGCTTCATTCGAATCAACCGTATGCATACCCCCGTCGTAAACGGATACCCGAATATCGCGAACCCTGCAGCCACTCATGGGTCCTTCTTCCATCTTTTCCATCACCCCTTTCAGTATGGCCGGCATGAAACGTGTATCAATCACACCACCCACAATACAGTTTTGATAGACAAGTTTTCCGCCCCACGGAAGATCATGAACTTCTACATCCCGAACTTTCATGCCCTCGGGATCAGGCATGCCTTCACGGTAAGGTTCAATCAGCATCTCAACTTCAGCATATTGTCCCGCACCGCCACTTTGTTTTTTATGTTTATAGCTCGAGGTGCTGCTTTTTGTGATGGTTTCCCTGTAGGGGATTTTGGGCGCCACATATTCTACATCAAGATTAAATCTGTCAGTCAGATGATCTTTGATAACGGCAAGGTGTTCTTCTCCCTGACCGTGAATGATAATTTGCCGCAGTTCCTGGCTATATTCAATGACAATGGAAGGATCCTCTCGCTGAATCTGATGCAGTGCATTTCCCAGCTTATCCTCATCACCTTCACTCTTTAGCTTTACTGCTGTACGGATGACAGGTGAAGGAAACTCAATTGGCTGCAATGACAGATCCATCCCCTTCATCGAAAGTGTATCGTTCACCTCACTGTCCTTCAGCTTTACCGCAGCGGCTATATCACCGGTTTTTACTTCTGAAACCTCAAGACGATTGTGTCCTTCAGTCAGGTACATATTACCCAGCCGCACCGTCGAGTTATTCCTGCTGTTTACCAAATCGAGCCCCGGCTTTACGGAACCGCTGTAAACTTTGAAATAGATCAGATCACCTACGTGAGATTCCGACTGAGTTTTAAACAGAAATATTGCAGGATCTCCATCCGGGTTAAGCTCAAAAGACTCACCCGATTCTTTTTTGGGCGGCAGTGCCTCCAGAGGGTTTGGCAAGACGTCATCCATAAATCCCATCACCCTGCCTGATCCCATATTTCTGGAAGCACATGTGCAAAAAAGCGGGAAAATTTGTCTGTTAACCAGCGAAATATGCAGCCCTTTCTGCATTTGCTCTTCATCTAGTTCACCCTGTTCAAAATAGATGTCCATCAACAGTTCATCATTTTCAGCAATTGTCTCTACAAGCTCCTGGTGTAATCGATCAGCCCTAACCCGAACAGAGTCGGGAATCGGAAGTTTATCAGGCTTTCCACCATCTTTTGGAAATTCATACATTGTCATTCGAAGCACATCAATGATGGCATGGAAATCATCACCTTCACTATATGGAAACTGAAGGATTGTGACCTCACGACCGAAAGTTTCTTTGGCTTCTTCAACGGTTCTCCAAAAATCAGACTGCATACCGTCGGGTTTATTGACGACAATCATCGACGGCACTGAATACTTTTCGGCTATTTTCCAGAGGGAATCAGCGGCTGTTTCTACACCATACTCTGAATTGAGTACGAACATAGCTGTATCAGCAATCCGAATGGCCCCCGCCACCTCACCGACGTAATCCTGGGTACCCGGAGTATCGATTAAATTTATCTTGTGGCCACGCCAGTCAAGATTCATAAATGAGGAGTAAATCGACTTTTGTTTCTCACGTTCCAAAGGGTGATAATCTGACACCGTATTTTTTTCCAAAACGGATCCCCGACGATGAATGGCTCCTGATTCAAACAGCATGGTTTCGGCCAGCGTAGTTTTTCCGGATCCGGAGTGGCCTAGCAAAACAACATTACGGATACGTGTGGGATTATATACTTTCATTACGAGCTCCTCTTTTTTGGCGATTAATTTTTAAGTCACGTACTTCTTATATTCTGTCTTAAACCTATCTGCGGTGATGTAGTTTTTTAATGCATCCCGATACCTGAAATGAACATTTTTTTTTATAGGTATTCAAATAAAAAATATTACCGGGTAATGATATTTCAATATTGACTTCATCTCCCTTTATACGTAATCATTTATTATGCATCTTTAATGAATATGTGATTCTTTTCTCGATCAATGGCACATTACCCGGTAACTTGTATTTTGCTTTATGACAAAAAATGAACAGCTGATACACACATTTTATACAGCCTTTCAAGAGCGTGATTTTAAGACCATGCAACATTGTTATGCTGACAATGCCACATTCAGCGACCCTGTCTTCAGGGAGCTAAATGCAGAGCAAGTACGCGCAATGTGGGAAATGTTTTTGGTCAGGAATGACAGCCTGACGATCAGCTATAGAAATGTTGAACACGTCGGAGAGAAGGTCACCGCTCAGTGGACAGCTCATTATACGCTTTCATCCACAGGCCGACCGGTTACGAATACTATTCGATCGATGTTCAGAATAAAAGACGGCAAGATCACACGTCATACAGACAGGTTCGAATTCTACAGCTGGGCCCGACAGGCACTAGGGATGAAAGGCGTTTTATTCGGCTGGACGCCCTTCGTCAAAAAACGTGTACGGCGGACCGCCATGGCCTCACTGATAAAGTTTATGAGACAAAAAAGTTAGAAAAGTATTCTGAAAATATAAAACCCGTGAAACGTCAAACTTCAATCTGCTTCACGGGTTCTGTTTCTCTTGATTTCTTTGCATCATTAAACAATCTCTGCCACAATCACACACTTTGCTGAGCCTAAAAACCGGTACATGTCTATACATGCGAAAAAAACGGCTGGATTAGCTCACTGTTTTTAAAAAATATTTACGCCTCTCTTTTCGAGATTAATTTTACGCATAACATCATATTTTTTATTTATTTAAATAATCATGAATGGGACCTCCATATTCCTTGTTGTAAATTATCCTGCAGTGAGTTAAGCATGCTTCTAACGCTATAATGGTAATAAAACTATAATAGATGGCAGCTATCACAATTACGGATCTGTACAAAATATTC
>CAZVEP010000142.1:0-5842 GCA_964625635.1 uncultured Rhodohalobacter sp. | reverse complement strand
GTGGCAAATTCAAAGGCACTGAGGAAAGGGTCGAAGCCAAATCGTTTCGAAAAGATGTTCAATGACTCATTCAAAGTGGTGCTGAAAAAGTTTTATACCCCGGCTCTGAGGTTCAGTCTTCGGAATGGATATGTTGTTTTTATATCAATCATTGCACTGTTTATTATCACAATGGGTGCATTTCGGTTCGGGCTGATTCAGGGCACCTTCTTTCCAAACATCGAGTTTGATGAGATTGTCGCAGACCTTCGGCTTCCGGCCGGGACCAGCGTAGAGGTAACGGATGAAATTCTGAAGGAGATTGAAGAGAGCGTCTATGTGGTGAATGACAGCCTTGCCGTGGAGTCGGAAAACGGCCAGCCCCCGATCCTGTATGTGCAGCGGGTAACCGGCCCACAAACCAATACAGGGCGACTGGAAATTCGACTTACCAAACCTGAAGAGCGAGATTACCTGGCGTTCAATATTGCAGGTATGATTCGCGAAGAGGTCGGGTCGGTGCCGGAGGCTGAAAACCTGTCGTTTGGCCCGGCGGATGCATTTGGGAAACCGGTTTCAATCTCCATGACCCATCGCTATGATGATCTTGAGGAGCTGCGTGAAGTGAAAAACGAACTCTATAACACCCTGGCAAACAAGCCATCCCTGATTGATGTGACAGACACGGATGAAGTGGGGCTCCGGGAACTCACTGTTGAGCTGACTCCACAGGCAAAACTTCTGGGTCTTGACCTTCAATATGTGCTGACCCAGGTCCGGCAGGGGTTTTTCGGGGTGGAAGTTCAGAGCCTGCAGCGGGGCGATGAAGAGGTAAAGGTGTGGGTTCGCTACTCCCGTGACGAGCGGTCACATATAAGTAATTTCGAACGTACCCGCATCACTACACCCGACGGGGGTGAATATTTCCTGAGGGATATTGCCCGTATTGAAGAGCTGGAGGGTGTGGTTTCAATCAACCGGCGAGATGGTTTGCGGGAGATATCTGTTGAGGCAGATGTCGCGTCGCTCGATATTCCCGTTCCGGCTGTGCTGGGGGATATTCAGCAGAATATTCTCCCTGATCTGCGGGAGAGATATCCGTTTGTGGAGTATACGTTTGAAGGACAGTCGCGGGCCTCAGAAAAAACGGCTGCGTCTGCACAGCGGGCGGGTCCGGTCATTCTGATCCTGATCATTTTCCTGGTACTGCTCAACTCACGCTCGTTTTCACAGCTTATCATCACGCTGATCCTGATCCCATTTTCAATAATTGGCGTTGCCTGGGGGCACTACATCCAGGACATTCCGCTGAGTATCTTTTCGATGCTTGGGATCATTGCACTGATTGGAATACTTATTAATAATATCCTGGTGTTTCTCACGACGTTTAATGATTATCTGAGGGCAGGGAAACCATTTGCCGCCTCAGTTTATCTTGCGGCACTTTCGCGGTTCAAGCCGATTATGTTAACAGCCATTACGACTGCAGCCGGCCTTACTCCGCTGCTTCTTGGAGCATCGATCGGTGCTCAATTTCTGCAGCCGACAGCTGTGGCAGTATTTTACGGACTGCTCTTCGCTACATTTCTGACACTTGGCCTGCTGCCGGCGATGATGGTGGCGGCGAACCATCTCAAACGAACGGTTATTGGCCTGGTCCGAAGGGAGAAGCCGTCAAAAGAAGACGTGGAGCCGGCCATTATCGAGCAAAAGCAACTGGAACGTTTAAAATCGATGTAACCGATGATTCGATCTTTTTTGATTATGATTCCCATAGTATTTGCCCTGGCACCGGTCACAGCCGCTGCTCAGCAGCAGATAACCCTGCAGCAGGCTTTTGAAATAGCCGTTGAAAACAATCACGACATTCGTGTACAGATGATCAGGCGCGAGCAAAGCGAAAACAGTGTGTTTCGTGGCGGCGCCGGTCAGCTGCCGACACTTGGAATTATTGGCGATGCAGAATATTCGAGGAATGATGCAGATCTCGAGATCGCCAATTTTGAAAACAATGGCCCGCCTGAGATTGAATCGATAAGTATCGATGATTCCGAAACGAGAGTTTATAACGCGGCTCTTCAACTTAACTACACGTTGTTTGATGGGTTCCGCGGGCAGTATCGATTTCAGCAGCTCCAATCTCAAAATGAAGCTACGAAATTGAGTACCCGCATCTCCATTGAAAATACCTTACTAAATGTAGCCGATGCCTACCTGGCCGTTTTAAGCGAACAGGAAAACGTAGATATCTTAAGTCAAAATCTGGAGGTATCGGAAAACAGGCTTGATCGTATCCGGGAAGACCGGCGTACCGGAAGCGCAACGGAACTAGATTTATTGAATGCAGAAGTAAATTATAATGCAGACCTGATTGAATTATCAGCGGCAGAAGTTGAGCTGGAAGCTGCCAAGCGATCACTTCTTTTCCAGCTTGGAATTGATGGTGAACTGGATGTTGAACCGACCACCCGTTTCCAGACTAACCGAAATCTGGAGTTACAGCAGTTGCTTAATAGCGCGATGAATCAGAATGCAGTCATTTTGCTTTCTGAAGAGCAAAAACAAAGTGCAGAACTCAATCAGCGTTTATCCGGTTCGTCACGATATCCCAGCGTGAGTCTTAGGGGATCCTATGGCTATTTCAGGCAGGAAATTGATGCAAGCAACCTTCCGAAACTCGAAACACTTGGTTTCACGGCAGGAGTGACTTTTAGGTATAATATCTTCAATGGGCGACAGATAAAGCGAGAAATTGAAAATCGTCAGCTTGATGTTCGAAGCAGTGAGATTCAACTTCAAAGTATTCAGCAAGAAGTTGAAACGGAAGTTCAGAACGTGTATGCCCGATACAGAAATACATTAAGGCAGCTGGACCTTGCCGATATCAACGTGGAAACAGCACAGCGCAATTTTGATAACAGCAATGAAGCATTTCGGCTGGGGCAAATCTCGTCGATTGAACTGCGAGAAGCCCAGGTCAATCTTCTAAACGAAATGCTCCGCCGTAACAACCTTTCTTTTGCAGCCAAGCAGCTCGAACTTTCACTGATGGTACTCAGTGGCGACTGGATGAGTTTTTAATGAGCCTTTGAGTGAAACCTGTCAGCAACCACCGTATCTGACAGCGTTGAGTCTGATATGAGAGTCTACTCAAAACCTTTCAATAGTAATAGGTTTTATAGGTTACGCTTACAGGAATCGCGTGAGGCGCTACTCTGTCAGGTCCCTGAGCTTTCAACCTTTATCTATAATCCTTCAAATAAGAGACGAATTCTTTGAAAGGGTTAATGGGACTTTTAGTTTAATAAACGGGCCGGAGAATTATTGCCACGAAGACACAAGGACGCGAAGGTACACGAAGTTTATTCAATGTCACTCATTAACTCTTCTTGATCTTACACCTGGAATCTCTGATGAATATGCGAACCGTGGTCCTTGGAAGAGCCAAATGGATAAACTGATTTGACGGTTTAAAGACGTAGCGACGTAACGATTTGCCGAATTTCCCAATCAACTATTCAACGAATCAACCAAAATTATATCTGAGATGCAATCAGCATCTCAATCTCGCGGTAGGGAATATCAAACAGACTGGCGAGTGATTTTTTGGTGAGGTGTTTTTTGTAGATGTAGGTACCATTTCGAAGTGCAGAATTCCCCCAAAGACATTCTTGTATTGTGGAAGCATCGCCCAGTTCAAGGATGTAAGGAACCAGCACATTGCTTAGGGCATGGGTTGCCGTTCTGGCAACGTTAGATGGAATATTGGGTACACAGTAATGAACCACATCATATTTCCTAAAGACCGGATTAGAGTGAGTCGTGGCTTCACTGGTGGCAATGCACCCGCCCTGGTCAATAACCGCATCAACAATAACGCTGCCGGGTTTCATCAGCTGTACCATCTCTTCGGTCACCCAGCAAGGGGCGCGCTCACCTTCTGTCAAAGCTGCTCCAATTACGACATCCGCAAATCCCATAGCTTTTGTCAAATAGTGATGATTTGCAGTGGCAGTCACAATGCGTCTGTCGAGCGCGTTTTCAAGCCGCCGCAATTCTGCAAGATTATTATCCATCACGAAAACCTGAGCTCCATAACCGAGCGCTGTCCGTGCGGCATATTCGCCTGTAATTCCGGCTCCTAAAATCACAACCGTAGCCGGCGGAACCCCCGAGATACCGCCGAGCATAATTCCCTGTCCGTCACTGCGGTTCTCAAGGTAGTGTGTTGCAATCTGCACGGCCATGGAACCGGTAATTTCATGCATCATCCGAACAATGGGAAACTCGCCATCCTGCCCCTTGATAAATTCATAACCGATAGCACAGACACCTTTTTCGATCAGCGTTTTCAGGAATTCATATTTCGTGTGGCCGAGATGCAGGGCCGACACCAGGATTTGGTTAGGCTGCATCCACTCCTGTTCATTATAAGTAGGCGGGGCTACTTTTACGATCAACTCTGATTGGTTAAATAACTCTTCGGCGCTATATGAAATCTCAGCACCCGCTTCGGAATATTCGTTATCAGAGAAGTGGCCGTCAATCCCTGCATTTTTTTCGATGGAGACTTCATGCCCATTAGCGACCAGCGTGGAAACGCCTTCCGGCGTTAAAGAAACCCGTCGTTCATCATTCGATATCTCTTTAGGAAGCCCTATCTTGAGAGATCTGCTTGATGTTGATTTCATCAGGCTTTTCTCAAGCGTCTGGATCCCTATTTGTTCAGTGTCGAGTGGATTGAGTTCCATGAAGCGGTAAACAATTGATTTTTATTACATTTGACGATACAGAATAAATCTACATAAATTGGATAGATCTGCAAGTGCTGATCGCAAAATAGGGGATTCGACTATAATAATTAACTTTAGCAGGTGTGTTTAATGGAATTAATTTTTAATTCACCACACACTTTGAATCTGACAGAATTATTATCCATCCAAAGCTATTATTTGAACCTTTGCCCGGAATCCTTCAGATATATCGTTAACGCACCGTGAGCTTTGGAATCGAATGAGTTCTTTACTCAACATTACATTGGTCTTGATTGAAAGCCCCTTCAACCCGAATTTCTTTAGAAACTAAATTATGACTCAACGCCCGCGAAAGAAAAAGAGTCTTGGACAACATTTTCTGCGTGATTATCACATGATTCAAAAGATTGCGGATTCACTGCCCGCGGAACCTGGAGAGCGCGTGGTTGAAATCGGGCCGGGTGATGGTGCACTCACAGAAGTGCTTTATAAAAAGTATCCGAATTTCTCTGCGATTGAAATTGACCGGGTGATGGTGAGCCATCTGAAAGAGTCACTGCCAGATCTGCATGTTATTAAAGAAGATATACTTAAAACAGACTGGAAAGAGCTGGCTGATAATGGCGGTCCGATTCATGTGATTGGTAACCTGCCTTATTTTATTACCAGTCAGATTCTGTTTTCACTGCTGGAGAGCCGCAAGCTTTTGAAAACTGCCACACTGATGATGCAAAAAGAAGTAGCCGAGCGGATCGTGGCAGAGCCCAGAACAAAAGCCTATGGTATCTTAAGCGTGCAGACACAGCTTATGAGTACGCCTGAGATTCTGTTTGATGTTCCTCCACAAGTGTTCTCACCACCGCCTAAAGTGATGAGTTCTGTCATTCAGCTCCAATTTGATCAGCCGGATTTGTCTTGCAGTGATGCGCATCTTAAAACAGTGGTGCGAACAGCATTCAACCAGCGGCGGAAAAAACTAAGCAATTCGCTGAAGCCTCTTGAAACCGATTTGCCAGACGACGAGTTTAATTTTGATCTTCGAGCCGAAGCCCTGGAACCTGCCATGTATGAAAAGTTGACAGCCCGTCTTGAACAACTTGGCACCTTCG
>CAZVEP010000141.1:0-5917 GCA_964625635.1 uncultured Rhodohalobacter sp. | reverse complement strand
GACCGCGGTCTTCTTCGATTCTAATCCTGTTGAAGATCTGAATGAAACCGTACACCAGGAATTTATGGGCTACGGCACCGCTGCACATGAGTTTATGAATGAAAAAAAGGTGCTGATGGAAATGGCCAGGACGCAGTCGGATCAGATGCGAAACTCAAACATCGAGGTCAACCGCAAGATTATATTTGAAAGAGCCCTGGCAGATAGCACATCCTATCTCATTGTAGAGGAATTCGATTTTCATGATGCCGACAATGGACACCATTACTCTATGCGTCTGACGACGATTCTTGAAAAAACCGACGGCAGATGGCTAGTTTCCCACATGCACGGGTCCACCCCCGACTCCAATATTGCCGAAGAGGAAGCCCTGCCGATGGAAGGGTTACGCCGGAAAAACCGGGAACTGGAAAAAAAGATAAAGGAAGGAATCCGCGAAGCTGAGCTCGAGGCAGCGCTGGAGAGAATACGATCCAGCTCCCTGGCAATGCAAAAGCCGGATGATCTTGGCGATGTTGTCAGTGTTTTGTTTGAGCAGATGCAGGAGCTTAGTGTGGATATGAGTTTCGCTTCGGTAAGCATATTTATATTCGAAGAAGGAGCCCGGGAGTTTACACAATGGCTGCCCTTGCCTGATGGCGTTACCTCACTCTATGTGCCTTACATTGACCACCCGATCTCATCCGATCTTTTTGATGCCCGGGAAAGCGGAACTGACTACTTTGAAAAAGTTTATTCCGTTGAAGAGAAAAACAGTTGGGTTAAAAAAGGGTTTGAGGCCACCGACTATAAAAAACTCCCGGAAGAATTTAAAACCTCCTTGCTGGAGGCACCGGGCTATGCAATGTCCATATCCCTTGCAAAACACTCCGGCATCTGTATTCCCAGTTTTGAGGGCAAGCTCCCGTCATCAGAAAATGTCGCGATCCTGAAACGGGTAGGGAAAGTTTTTGAGCAGGCCTACACGCGCTTCCTTGACTTGCAAAAAGCAGAGGCTCAAACACGTGAAGCTAAGATTGAAGCTGCGCTGGAAAAAGTACGCTCAAGGACGATGGCAATGCATAAAAGTGAAGAGCTCAAAGATGTAGTTAAAGAAATCTTTGACCAGCTGGCCTGCTTGAGTATCAATGCAGAACACGCAGGCATTGTCGTTGATTATGAACCTGAGAAAGACTGGCATTTTTGGATTGCCGAAACGCAGGATATCCCGGCAAAGGTTACAGTACCCTATCTTGATCTGGTGTGGGACAGGCAATTCACGAAAGCAAAAAAAGAAGGCCAGACTTTCTTTACGACTCAGCTCAATTTTGAAGAAAAGAATAGCTTCTACAAAATATTACTGCCTCATATTGAAGGCTTGAATAAAGAAGCCAGTGACTTCTATTTCAGCTGTCCAGGTCTGGCGATCTCTACCACCATAGAAGAAGATATCGGTCTTTATATCGAAAATTTTTCAGGCACTCCTTATTCCGAAGAGGAAAATAAAATCCTTAAGCGCTTCGGGAAGGTTTTCCAGCAGGCCTACACGCGTTTCCTCGACTTGCAAAAAGCAGAGGCCCAGGCTCGCGAGGCACAAATAGTCGCTTCCCTGGAGAGGGTAAGAGCAGCTACAATGGCCATGCATAATTCCGCGGAATTAAGCAGTGTGCTTTCCTCCCTGTTCGAGCAATTTGATATTTTGGGTATTCATCCAAGCCATGCCGTTCTAACCCTGATCAATAAAGAGAAAAATACCTTAAACTTCAGAACCACCGGTGTAAATGGTTACAAGGTTTTTGCTGAACAGGAAGTCGATTTAACTGTTGTAGATGCCTGGCTTGACACTGCCGAAAAGTGGAAAAAAAGCACGCCAAATTCGGTCAACGTTAATGAGTACCCACCTGAAGTGCTGCCGGATGTTTGGGAAGTCTACAGAGACATTATTTCTGCCATACCCAAAAACGCCCGACCGGAAATTAAAGATTTCCCTGAGGGCCTTTTCATAACGGAAGGCTACTGCAAGTTCGGGTACATCGGCTTTGCACATCATCGAAAACCAACAGATGAAGAAAAAGATATTGTAAGACGAATAGCTGTTGAGTTTGGCACCTTATATCAACGTTTCCTCGATCTGCAAAAAGCAGAAGCGCAGGCGCGGGAGGCTGAAATACAATTAGCCCTGGAACGCGTAAGAGCCAGAGCCATGGCTATGCAAAAATCAGATGAGCTCAGTGATGTTATCGCTCTCATTTCTGAACAAATGGATACGCTGCAAATACCTGTAGATGATGGCGTTGCTCTCATTACATTTGATGAAGATTCAAAAGACCTAAACGAATGGATGGCGAATGAAGGTTTTGAAACGGCCACTAATTTTTACCTTCCCTATTTCGATCATCCCGTACTTTCAAATCTATGGGAAGCAAAAGATCAGGGGCAGAAGGAGCTCATTCAAAGATACACAGCTGAAGAGAACAGATCCTTCCTGAATCATATTTTTCAGTATACTGATTTTTCTCATACACCTGAGCCGGTGAAAGAGTACTGCCTTGCAGCTGAAACGTATGCTACCTCTATCGCTTTTCGAAATAATACAGCCATCTTCATTAATGATTACTCAGGAGTCTCACTATCGGATTCTGAGATGGCTATCCTGCATAGATTTGCAAAAGAATTTGACCAAACCTATACCCGTTTTCTAGACCTCCAAAAAGCCGAGGCACAGGCGCGTGAAGCAGAGGTCAATCTTGCTGTGGAACGGGTCCGGGCAAAAGCATTGGCGATGTTTAAATCAGAGGAAATCCTCCAGGTGGTCATTAAACTGAGAAATGAAATCCTGGGTCTGAATATCCCCAGTGTAACGGCTGCTACGATCCATCTCAAAGAACCGGGCGGGATGTACAGGGCCTGGGATCTGACATCCATCAATAATGAAGAGGGTCAGGAGCTCGAAATTTCTCTCGACATTACGTACCGCATGGAGGATACTCACCCCGACTTTTTTATGAGAGAAGTTTGGGCGAAAACGGATGACTATTTTGTCGTAATACAGGGAGGAGATCGTTATGAGTATACCGCTCAGTGGCTTCGCTACAACGGATATTCTGCCGAGGCACAAGAGTTCGAGGATTTTGTGGAATCCAGCCAAATTGAAAGAGCCTATCACCCTACCGTACCGCTGAACAATGGACGGATGTGTATAGACATGCTGGAACCGCCTGATCCGGAAGTGAAATCGATCCTGAAGAAAATGGCCGGGGCTTTTGACCTGGCATATAAGCGTTTTGAGGATCTTCAAAAAGCAGAGGCTCAGACTCGGGAAGCCCAGATCGAAGGATCTCTGGAAAAAGTACGTGCTCAAACCATGGGCATGCAGGCCAGTGAAGACCTTTCCAGAGTGGCATCGGTGATGTTTGATCAGATGAAGCGCCTGGGTGGTGAGCTCTTTGCCTTTGGAATTGTGCTTTGCGACAAGAACAAAGATACAGTTGAACAGTGGCACAACCTCGGGAATGAAGGCATGATCTCGCCTTTCTCCGTTCCCGTTGACCTGGATTATATCCATCGCTACAGGTACGACCAATGGAAAGCCGGTGAAGAGCTCTTTTCCATTGAAATTCCTGAAAACTACATCACGGAGCATTTTGAATTAATGTTTGAGCTCCCCTCGGTGAAAGCTGCGATGGATGAGGTGGCCGGACAGGGCATTGAAGTTAAGATTCCGGACTGGGAAATTGATTATGGGGCCTCCTTTAAACATGGATACTTGCTCGTTTCTTCCCGCAAACCGTTTGAAGAGGATCACATCTTTCCGCGGTTTGCGAAGGTTTTCGACCAGGCTTATACCCGGTATCTCGACCTGCAGAAAGCAGAAGGCCAGGCCAGGGAAGCCGAAATCCAGTTAGCCCTGGAACGGGTCCGTGCCCGAACAATGGCAATGCAGCATTCTGATGAGCTTCGTGAAGCTGTACTCGTTATTTACGAACAGCTGCAGCAACTTCATTTTGAAGCAACTGCCTGCAATATCATCATCATGGATAAAGAATCAGGCAGCATGCAGTATTGGGTGTCCGGTTTTACGCAGGAAATTTATCCTTTAAGCTATCACGTCCCCTTTCTCGATCATCCCTATTTCACTGCCCAGCTTGAACCATGGAAAGAGGGTGTAAAGTATGCTGTAATGGAATATTCCGGTGAAGCAAAGAGGCGGTTTGATGAAATTTTCTTCACACAGACTGATTTCAAAAACGTACCTGAACAGGCAAAACAGGCAATGACAAGCCTTGAAATGGTAAAACTGTCAACGGCCTACTGCCGGTACGGAGCAGTGCAGGTTTTTAGTCCGGAGCCTCTTTCTGAAAAAAACGGGGAAATCCTCCAGCGTTTCGCAAGCGTTTTTGAGCAGACCTACACCCGCTTTCTGGATCTGCAAAAAGCAGAAGCTCAGACACGCGAAGCCCTGATTGAAACAGGTCTGGAGCGTGCCAGGGCCCAAAGTATGATGATGCAGCACTCAGGGGAGCTGGATAAAACCTGCAAGGTATTTCATGAACAGCTTCATTTGCTCGGTATCGATTCTGAATTTTCCTATCTGTGGCTGCCGGATGAAGGAAAAATGGAACACCTCTTTTGGGCTACCTGGCACTCAGAGTCAATGAACGACGGCTCAAACGGCATCAAGAGTAAACGGGTCACCTATCAGCTGGATAAATCAGAGCCTTCCATTGCTGCGTGTTATGTGGCCTGGGAAAGCGGCCAGCCCGTACATGTAACCGAAGTAAAGCCGGTGGATCTGGAAACCTATTTTAAAGAATGGGAAGACCTGTTTGAGGGGGAAGACAAATTTCAGCCGAAATTTTATCCGCAGGGACTTTATTACGTGGATTCTTATATGAAACATGGCTGCTTCGGCATCGTAACGCGAAACTTTCTTCCAGACGACGAGCAGCGCGTACTTCATCTATTCGCCAGGGAGTTTGAACGCACCTACACCCGTTTTCTTGACCTCAAAAAAGCGGAATCCCAGGCCCGTGAAGCCAAAATTGAAGCCGCCCTAGAAAAAGTACGGTCACGGACTATGGGTATGCAGTCGAGCGCCGAACTGCCGGAAGTAGCCAATATGTTGTTTTTGGAAGTACAAGCCCTGGGTATTCCGGCCTGGAGCAGCGGGTTTAACATCCTCGCCGAAGATAATAAATCAGCTGACGCGTGGATGAGCAGTGAAGGCACTTCGCTAAAGCCTTTTACCCTTCGCTTATGGGGTGAGGCCTCTTTTGAGGAAATGGGCGCATTCGTAAGAAGTAATGATACCCTTATGGTGCAGGAAATTGGCGGAGAGGCTCTCACAGAACACTACAACCACATGAAATCCTTTCCTGACCTGAAGTCCATCTTTGAAGACATCGAGGCAGAGGGGCTTTCCCTGCCCACCTACCAGATCAATCACCTATGTAAATTCAATCACGGATTCCTGCTATTTATTACTTATGAACCTGTACCCGAGGCACATGATATTTTCAAACGCTTTACCAGAGTTTTTAACCAAACCTATACCCGCTTCCTGGATCTGCAGACGGCTGAAAAACAAGCTTCACTGATCCGCCAGGAGCGCGATCGCCTTGAAATTGCACTAAAGGAACTGCATGCCACACAGGACCAGCTCGTCCAGCAGGAAAAACTCGCCTCCCTCGGCCAGCTCACCGCCGGTATTGCCCATGAGATCAAGAACCCGCTCAATTTTGTGAACAACTTTTCGGATCTGAGTCTGGAGCTGGTTGAGGAGGTCAGAGATGAAATACGAGATATGAGACGTGAGACGACTGGTGAAAGGTCAAACGTGAAAGGTGAAACGGAGGAGTCTCCCCTTGAGGGGAGTGCTGAAGCGGAGCGCAGGCGAGGGGTGTCTGATGAGGCAACTGATGATACTATAGACTCCGAC
>CAZVEP010000140.1:0-5934 GCA_964625635.1 uncultured Rhodohalobacter sp. | reverse complement strand
ACACGCAAATTTCTTCGGTATCTGGACGATGCTCTCGATAGAATTGAAAATAAAACGTACGGTATCTGTAAGGTAAAAGGGACTAAAATTGCCAAAGGCCGGCTGGAAGCTGTACCACACACCCAGCTTAGTATAGAAGCAAAATTAAAGCGTAAGTAAAAAAATAACAGGCAGCAGCGGGAATGAAAACTATTGTTGTCGCGGTCATTTTTGAAGGTGGCCGGCGGCCGGTAACCGGCCTGAATCCTACAGCCAGGCAGAGATTTAAACCCGCAGTACCTATCGCAGGTAGTTTTAGGATGGTGAAATTCCAGCTATCGATAGCTAAAAACCAGAGGCATAAAACTTTTATATCATCCCGTTTTACCCTGCTTCATTAAACAGGCACGCTGAGGATCCTGCTGGCGTGATAGTTTAAGCATCAGAAAGAAAATGAAGCCGAATGGTGCGATTTGCAGCTGGTCCGGGAACGGAATTCAATTTTTCATTTTAAGTGTTTAAGCCATGAAGAAGCTTCAATCAGTACTTATTATAAATGAAGATACTTTTAAGGCGCTAACACAGAATAAAATATTAAGCAATACAAATTATCTCCTCCTTATTCACAATTCTGATTCCCTCAATGAGGTGGGCGAAAGTATATCCGATATAAAGCCGGATATTATACTGATGGATACAGCATTGAAAAAAAAGAAAGACCTGAATTATACTTTGAGAAAAATGCTCAGAGGACAGAGAGTACCGGTTATTAGCATATCAGGTAATAAAAAATCATACCAGGGACACATAAAAGAAGGACGCAGTCAGGTGGTCTATTTTATAAGTTCAGACTCCGAATCTCTTCTGTCAGAGATTCTTACAAAACCAAATGATTTCAATCTGAGTTTGTCTTAAAACTGAAAAATTTAGGTTCTTTGTTGATTAGTATGGATTGTGTCTTGAATTGCATCTTAATTTTTTGAGGCTGTTCATCTATCCGGCCTCCGATTTGTGCAGGTGGTGTCTGCACATTTTAACACGCATGCGATGGGTGTAAAAACTTACCGGCCGAATACAATTAACAAGGACAAAGCGATGCGGACCTTCGTTTTTTACATCGCAAAGTGTTTAAATGTGCCCACCGGAGTAAATCTTTAGCCGGCGGGTTTTGGATACTTTTGACCGTTCAAAAGTATCAGGTAAACACGAAAAGCTTATGATTTGATTGTTTGATCAAATAAAATGCCTGAACTAATATGATTGATAACATAATGTTCGCTGTAAGTTAAATATGAGTATTAACTTACACCTACAGTTCAACATAAAGTCATGTTCATTTTGCCTTGATGCAAAACGAACCAAAAAATCAAGGCTGTGATCCCGACAGCTGTCGGGAGGCGTGGTCACGTAATCTCTGCTACCTTTTATCAATGGTCCGCCACGCATACCGCTTATTAATTGGTTCCTCACCGCTCATCTTTTGAACGCGAAGCGATATGATAAAAGGTCCCCGCAGATCTTACAGCTTCCTTGTCCGCCAATTCTTTCAAGGCCGAAGGTGTCCTGGACTAACAAGGTGCACTCTTCCATCAATTCTTGGCTCTGCTCTATTATGATTAGATCATAAGAATGAATTATCCACACCAATCAACAGGCACACAATAAATGAATGTGGCAATTCAAACTACAAACAAGTCACAATTCATTTTACCTGAAACCTTAGTTTTTGTTTATATATTTATACCAGAGAGTTAAAAAGCTTGTTTTCAAATTAGTCATACTCCCCTCGTTATGGATGTGTACAGTGAACTGGTAGAGTCATTGGAGAATTGTGACGCAGTATGTAGTGATTGTGCTGTATCAAGTCTTGATGAAGAGGATAACAAGGCGATGTCAGACTGTATAAAATTAAGTCTTGATTGCGCAGATGTATGCCATTTGGCGCTGAGACTATTGGCGCGGGATTCCAGTTATGTTGTGTCCGCAGTAAAACTCTGTATGAGTATGTGTGATGAATGCGCGACAGAATACGAAAGACATGAGCATGATCAGAGCCGGCTATGCTACCAAGCCTGCAGGCAATGTGAAACACACTGCAGGAATTACTTAGAGCAGGCAGCTGAACCGGAATCAATTTAGATCATCAAAATTAAAATATAAGAGAAGACAACACAACACTATGGGAGACCTTAATAGCTTAGAAGACCTGTTTTATCATCAGTTAAGGGATATCTACACTACACAGCAGCGGTTTATAAAAGCGCTTCCGAACCTGACTGAGAGCTCATCAAGCAGAGAACCGGGAAATGCTTTCCGGGATCATTTTGAAGAGACGAGTCTTTTGAGAGAGCCGGATACGGCTAAGAGAAAAAATTTTCCAAACCAAAATTTAAAAGTAAACCCGATCATCTTCGAACTGATTGAGTATGCCCCCCTCAAACGAAGCATCAAATTAGTACTGAATGAAGGGGTAATAAATCCATGAATGGAAGAGAAATATGAAATAAAAGTGTCGGACAATAAGAGATAAAATGAGGAGGATGAAATGAATAATGGAATCATGGAGAAAGAGCCGAAAAGTCTGGAGGATGTAAATAATTCGAAACCTGAGAAATACAGAGGGTTTCGGATTAAAAAAAAGTATCGGAAAACGGAGTATTCAATAGAAGTAACTGGTTTTAATACGAACGGTCACCGGTTGATTGGGTCAGGAAATACACTCAATGAAGCCTATGAAAAACTCATTGACAGAGTTGATGAGACGCTGGATGGTTAAACATAAATCAAGCCTTTTCTGTTTCTATAAACACTGAAAGAAACGACTATGAAAACTACAAATAAAAGCGTGTATGGCTCGAAAAGTGCCTCCACGACCGGGGTGGAAGAGAGTGAAAACTACATTAAAGGCAGTGATGTAGCAGCCATACTGGGGGAGTCTTCCTGCTGCACGCCGTTGCAGGTGTATCTGAGAAAGAAAGGACGTGTGGAAGCTTCAGACTCAGCGCCCGTCAATAAATTCGAAACTGTTTTCGGGATTGAGATGGCCGATTATTTCACCCGTATTACGGGACTGAAAATCTGGCGGGTTAACCAGTGTTTCACCCATTGTGAGTATCCGTTTCTCCGAGCCCAAATCGACCGCCGGATACTGGATGGAGAAAGTGAAGGTGGAAACGGAATTCTTGAACTGAAAACGACCACTTCTCATCGGCTGACATCTTTAAATGGAGAATACCCCATCGAGTGGTTATATCAAATTCAGCACTATCTCGGACTGACACATTATACCTATGCGTACCTGTTTATTTATGAGCGGGATACCTGCAAGTATTATGAACCAATTCTGATACAGCGGGATGAGAAGTGGATTACTGATATCCGGCAGGAGCTAGTTCGCTGGTGGCAGCGGCATATAGTTGCAGAAAAACAACCAGTTCCGGTTAATAGCGAGGATGCACTTCTGCTGTATCCGGATGCATCAGGTAGAGTAGTGGAGGCATCGGCGCAAGACCGCGCATTTTATGAGGAATTAGTAAGCATTCGTCAGAAGATCAGCTCCCTGGAGCTTGAGAAAGAGTTGCTCGAGGTATTCATCAAAAATTCTATGGGTGAGGGTGAAAGATTGGTGGCCCGGGGTAGGGATCTTGTCACCTGGAAGAATAAAGCGACACGCAGCATTGACAGGAAAAAGCTATATAAACGATTTCCTGAATTATACAGAAAATTCCAAAAAACTATAAAGACGAGACAGTTCGTCGTCAAATAAATAAGTAAAAATACTATGTCAATAACTAAATCAGAATATCTGTCAAGCAACCCGGTACCCGATGAAGGTTGGTATTCAGCTTTGTTAGTTGATGCGGTTGACATCGGAACTATTGAAACTCCGTGGGGACCAGAAAATAAAGTACTGCTTCTCTTTGAGCTGGAGTCCGAGGATGATACTGGTAAGCGATTTATCGTTGGCAAACGATTTACCCGCAACTATAATGAAAAAGCGGCTTTGCGAAAATTTCTTGAGAACTGGCGGGGAATAAAATACACGCCGGCGGAAGTAAAACACGGCGTCGACCTTGAAAACCTGATTGGAATGTCATCTACACTTCATATTGGCCTTAATGAAACCGAAGAACGGACATTCGCAAATATTGAAAGAATTATGCCATACAAAAACGAGTACGGACATATCGATCATTTTGCGCTTAAACCGTCAGGTACATATGAATACAATTCCTGATTTAGATTTTTAAAGAAATAAAAAGGAAAAGTTAACGAATAATTAGTTAGCGGGATACAGGAAAAAATTTACATCAATGCATTATTTACAAACAGAAAGAAGGGCAAGGCTTATGAATCTTTTAAAATACTTTTCATTCAAAACCAGACCGGCAAATAAGAAAAAAGAACGCGTTCTTGAATCCATCAAAAAGAATTTGAAGGACTATAACAGTCATCAAATTTCAATCGTCGAGTGCCTTTATAAAACAGGAGGATTAACGGCCGATTTGATTGTGTATGATAATACGGATGTCTATATCCCTCAAAAAATTTACAATGCCGTTTCAGAAATGGCCACAAACTATTACGCCATGTTATATGTGGTAGATATACACACGTCGTATTACGAGCTGAATAAAAAAAACGTCTACGATGAGGTATTGAAACTGATGACCGAGATCAGGGAAGAAGAAGGTAGCCGTAAGTCTCGTATTACAGTGGACGATTCGAGAGAGAGGATTTATTCGGCACGTGATTTTACCCGGCAACTGGTTGATGCATATTACAAGGTAGGTTATGGAGGATGCCATACCCACCTTGTATCTTCTGTATACTCAGTGCTTGAGTTTGTGAATCAAAAATCCGATTTGAATAAAAATAATATTGAAAATATTATCAAGGAATTGCCGGAAAGCACATTTTTTGCTCAGATGAATCGCACCGATGTTGCACAATTTTTGAACTATAAAACAGATAGAAAAATGCCGGTAAAGATTAACTCATCAGGAGTGGATATGACGGGGAATTCTATCCACAGCTGGGTAATTGAAATTACTAACAACATGAATCGACCGGTAAGAAAAGACACCGGTTACAGAATTTTATCTGCCGTCCTGCATTCGCTTAGAGATGAGCTGGATTTGCAAGAGGTATTCCGCCTCTCAAATCATCTGCCTTGCTCTGTGAGAGGATTGTTTTTTGAGGGATATGACCCCGAAAAAGTGCCGGTCATAATGTGCAATAAAATGTTTATGGACAGGTACCATGCCAGAATGGGGCCTGGCAACGGCAGGTATTTAGAAGACTTCCTGGTCAGTAACCATCACCATTCCATTGCCATGAAGGAATTTGTTCAATCTGTAACTGAAAAGATAGGATCCGATGTTGATACCGATTCACAGTCTGCAGTTGAGGCGGTTCTTAACGTGCTGTGCGATAAAACAAATGTTGAAGATTTAAATATTGATAAGCTTAATAATTTGATGCAGGAAACGGAAAGGGTATCGGTGCGGCAGTAACAAAATCGTTACGTTATACTGATTTGTATTTGTTTACGGCCAACGCTGTCAGTATTACCAGAGTGATCACATCGGGGCAGTATGTGCCTTAAGGCTTTGACCGATATTTCACATTTGACCCGGAGCCATTGAGACAGCTTTACGAAAAATCGAGTTGTACCGGATCAGTAACTCATTCAGTAATGACTTCTCCGATTACTCGCTAACGGAATCACGCCACTGATATAACACTGGTAAAATGTTCAAATCAGGGTGCTTTCCAGCATATGAGATGAATCACGAAATACCTGTAAATGTAAATAAAGTAAATCAGCGTACCTGTGTTATACACAATCGCGGGCCACACACTCATCCCAGCTTTTACTGAAAAACCGATGCCCGTTATTATATGCATCCAGTTCGGCGCGTATGCGAAAATGGGTTTTGTCGGACGTGAGTA
>CAZVEP010000139.1:0-6079 GCA_964625635.1 uncultured Rhodohalobacter sp. | reverse complement strand
TTCACGTGCGGCTTGGTACGTTGAAATGTCTCCTTTGCCATGACTATCTAAATTAAATATTAAAAATTTTGTTACCCTTGCTCTTCAATAATCTCTTTTGCTTTTGTCTCTGGTACTTCAACATATTCGTTGAATTCCATAGAGTAAGAAGCACGTCCCTGTGTAAGAGACCGGAGTTCTGTGGAATATCCAAACATTTCGGATAGTGGTACATTTGCACGTACAACAGCTCCGTCATTCTGGTTATCCATTTTCGTAATAATTCCTCGTCTTCCGTTCAGGTCACCAATAACATCACCCATGTGTTCTTCTGGCGTAATGACTTCAACTTTCATTACCGGTTCAAGAATTTTTGGTTTTGCTTTTCGTGCTGACTGACGGAATGCGATTTTAGCACATAATTCAAAGCTAAAAGCATCGGAATCAACGTCGTGATAAGACCCGTCATAGAGTCTTACGCCAATATTTTGTACAGGATAATTTGCCTGAATACCGCCTTTCATTGCCTCGCGGAATCCTTTTTCAACTGAAGGGATAAACTCACGAGGAATATTACCACCCACTATCTCATTGACAAATTTAAACCCTTCGCTAACAGTTACTTTCTTATCATCGTCAGCATATTCTTCGAAATGCTCAATTGGGCCAATTTCGAATTCCATATCAGCAAATTTACCCCGGCCACCTGTTTGCTTCTTATAAACTTCACGGTGTGTAACGGGAGTTGAAATAGTTTCCCTGTAAGAAACCTGAGGCTGACCTACATTCGCTTCAACTTTAAATTCACGCTTCAGACGATCTACAATAATTTCAAGGTGGAGTTCACCCATTCCGGCAATTGTAGTCTGACCTGTTTCTTCGTCAGTTTTAACCTGGAATGTTGGATCTTCCTCAGCCAGTTTAATAAGACCGGTTGTAAGTTTTTCAGCATCCGCTTTCGACTTAGGCTCAACCGCAAGCTTTATAACGGGCTCTGGAAAAGTAATTTTCTCAAGAAGTATCGGACTTTCAAGATCACAGAATGTGTCACCTGTGTTCACCTTTTTAACACCAACAGCTGCCGCAATGTCACCGGCACGCACAATATCAATATCCTTCTTGTCATTGGCATGCATCTCAAGGATACGGCCAATTCGCTCTTTCTCACCAGTTGTTGAGTTCAGTATATAAGAACCTTTTTCAAGCGTACCTGAATAAACACGAAAGAAAGTAAGCTTACCAACATATGGATCTGTCATAATCTTAAATGCAAGAGCAGAAAATGGCTCTTCCACATCAGGATGACGTTTCATTTTAGTTGACTCGTCATTAGGATCCACACCATTCACAGCCTCTACTTCTAATGGGCTGGGCAGATATTCTATAACTTTATCCAGCAGGATTTGAACTCCTTTGTTCTTAAGAGCTGTACCGCAAAGAACCGGTGTAATATCACGTGCAAGAGTCGCCATTCGAATAGCATTGTTAATCTCTTCTTCAGAGATTTCCTCTTCCATCAGATATTTTTCCATCAGATCATCATCATGATCTGCGATATTTTCAAGCATCAGCTTTCGATATTCCTGAGCTTTTTCTTTAAGATTGTCAGGAATCTCAACTACATCGTACTTAGCACCCAGGGATTCATCATCCCAAATGATGCCGTTCATATTGATAAGGTCTACAACACCCTGGAAATTTTCTTCAGCTCCAATAGGAATCTGAACCGGAATCGGATTCGCACTAAGCTTCTCACGCATTTGATCTACAACATTGTAGAAATCAGCGCCTGTCCGGTCCATCTTATTAACAAATGCCATCCGTGGCACATTATACTTATTAGCTTGACGCCACACAGTTTCTGACTGGGGCTGAACAGCACCTACTGAACAGAAAACACCAATAGCGCCATCCAAAACACGGAGTGACCGCTCTACTTCAACAGTAAAATCAACGTGTCCAGGAGTATCAATTATATTAATACGGTGATCTTTCCAGTGGCAGTGCGTTGCTGCAGACTGAATTGTAATTCCACGCTCCTGCTCCTGCTCCATCCAGTCCATCGTAGCCGCACCATCATGAACTTCACCCATACGGTGACTTCGCCCGGTATAGAAAAGTATACGTTCTGTTACAGTCGTTTTGCCCGCATCAATGTGGGCCATGATACCGATGTTTCGCGTTCTGCGAATTCGGTCAATAATTTTGGGGTCTGTTTTTGTCGTCGCTTCTGACATTGTCTTTTATTTTTATAAATTTTTTAGAATCGGAAATGAGCAAAAGCTTTATTCGCTTCAGCCATTCGGTGAGTTTCATCTTTCTTGCGAACTGCCCCACCTTCATTTTTCGCCGCGTCCATTAATTCTCTGCTAAGTCGCAGCGCCATCGATTTATCATTTCGCTGAGTTGATGCTTTAATAATCCACCTCATTCCCAGCGCTGTTCCACGTGCCTGCCGAACTTCTATTGGAACCTGATAGGTGGCGCCACCTACTCTTCGGCTTTTCACTTCAACAACCGGCGTTGCATTAGATAGAGCGCTTTTAAACACTTCAATAGGCTCTTCACCGGTTTTCTCTTCAATTATTTCAAATGCCTGATACAAAATCTTACGTGCAACACCTTTTTTACCGTCACGCATCAGGCTGTTTACAAATCTGGTTACCGTTTTATCCTGAAATATAGGATCCGGTTGTACTTCTCTTTTTTCTGCCGTTTTTCTTCGCATAATATCAAGTATTAAAAGATCTCAGTGTTACCCTTTTGGCTTCTTAGTACCATAATGACTTCTTCCCTGCTTACGATCATCCACACCAGCGGTATCCAATGTACCCCTCACGATGTGATACCGTACTCCAGGCAGATCCTTTACACGCCCGCCCCTGATGAGAACAATACTGTGTTCCTGAAGGTTATGACCTTCACCAGGAATGTAAGCAGAAACTTCCATCCCGTTCGTTAGCCGAACCCGCGCAACTTTCCTTAAAGCCGAGTTAGGCTTTTTTGGGGTTGTTGTGTAAACTCGTACGCAAACTCCGCGCTTTTGCGGGCAGTTCTGAAGAGCTGGCGCTGTAGTTTTGCTCTTCTTACTTTTTCTTCCTTTACGGATTAATTGGTTTATTGTAGGCACGTATTCACTGTTTGTTGTTTCGTATAATCTAGAGCTGACTAATATAGGATTTTTACGATTTTATTGCCAACTTTTTCACCATATTATTTATTGATTATTTTGCTACCGGCGTTTAAGCACTTTAAAAGCGTTACGGCACTGTATGCTACGCCACAATATGTATTAATTGTTATATATCAATATATCAGATGAAGTTAACTGATTTAACAAAACTAAGTACTAAGCGAAAAGAGGCGCTGAATAACTTTGGTATCAGGTCTGTGATGGATTTGCTTTATTTGTTTCCCCGTCGGTACATAGATAAATCAAACATTAAACCAATACGGATGCTAAGTGAATCGTCTGATCCTGTATCAGTTGTTGGAACAGTCGACTCAAAAGAAGTTCAGGGATATGGCGGAAAGCGGCGCCTGGAAATTTACGTATCTGATCAAACCGGCACACTCAAAGTGGTTTGGTTCAAAGGGTGGAAATATTTCATTTCAAAATTTAAAGAAGGGGATCTTGTATCACTATTTGGAAAGCCAAAGCAATTTGGAAGAGAGATAAATATGGCTCACCCTGAAGTTGAAGTTCTTAAGAGCAGGGATGACATTGAAAAATATGACACGCTGCTGCCTATTTATCCATCAGGCAAGTCTCTTTCCAAAGCGTACATTACTCATAAGATGATTGCTGACTGGGTAGATGAAGCCCTTGAGAAACTTGAAATACCTGAATTTCTTCCTGAGAATATACTCGATAAACATACATTTAAGCCCCGTCATGATTCATTAAAGATCATCCATCGGCCAAAATCAACCAAAGAAGCTTTTGCTGTTCTCGAACGGTTTAAATACGAAGAGTTTTTTCTGTTTGAATTAAGTATGGCTAAAATCAAGCAAGTACAGCGTGCTAAAGCAGAAGGACCTCTGCTGAGGCCTGGTGCCCTTACATCTCAATTCTTTAATGATGTTTTGCCTTTTGATTTAACTAAGGGACAAATCTCAGCACTGTCTGACATCAGACGAGATATTGAAAGCACAACTCAAATGAACCGGCTGCTCCAGGGCGATGTAGGTGCAGGAAAAACAGTTGTTGCAATTGGAGCTGCACTGATGGCAATCGACTCCGGTTACCAGGCTACGTTAATGGCACCGACGGAAATTCTAGCCGAGCAGCACTATCACACTATAAAAAAATACCTCGAGCCGCTCGGAGTAAATTTCAGGCTATTGGTGGGCGGGCAGAAAAAATCATTGCGTGAAGATATTTTATCAGATATCGCAGGCGGCACTTGTAACCTGGTAGTGGGTACACATGCTATTATCCAGGATCAGGTGGAGTTTAACAAACTTGGCCTTGCCATCATTGATGAACAGCACAGGTTTGGTGTAAAGCAGAGAACCGAAATGCTTCAAAAAGGCGATCACCCTCATCTGCTTGTAATGTCGGCCACGCCCATTCCACGGTCTCTTGCCATGACTGTATATAGTGATCTTGACATTTCGCTAATGAAAGAATTGCCTGGCGGACGTAAACCTGTGAAAACAGCCGTTCGAACTGATAAAGACCGGGAATCTATTCACAGTTTTGTCGAGGAGACCATTCGCGATGGCGGACAAGTGTACGTGGTTTTTCCATTGATTGAAGAATCAGAGGTGTTGGATTTGAAAGATGCCACAATGGGCTTTGAAAAACTAAAGCGCCGGTTTCCGGACATAGCTATCGGACTGCTGCACGGACAAATGAAAACAGAGGAGAAAGAGTCTGTGATGAGTTCTTTTGTCGATGGCAAGCTGAAAATATTGGTATCCACGACCGTGATTGAAGTTGGAGTGGATGTTCCCAATGCGAACGTCATGATTATTGAGCATGCCGAACGATTCGGACTCTCCCAGCTCCATCAGCTTCGTGGACGCATTGGGCGTGGCACAAGGCAAAGCTATTGTATTTTAAAACCTGGAAATCAGCTCAGTGAGTCGGGACGCTTTCGCTTGAAAAAGATGGTGGAAACAACCGATGGCTTTGAAATTGCTGAGGCTGACCTCAAGCTTCGCGGCCCGGGAGACTTTCTTGGCACCAAGCAAAGCGGACTCCCCGAATTCAGGCATGCTGATATCGTCGAAGATCGATTTTTACTGGAACAAGCCAAGTCAGATGCCTGGAATATTCTTACTCTCGATCCACAGCTCAAAGATGAACAGCACGCCAAACTGAAGCAGATATTTACGCCCTATTTCAAACAGCGTGCAGAGTATTATGGGATTGGGTGATTGGAGATTAGTTTTTAGAGAATTAGTTGATTAGTTAAA
Source organism: uncultured Rhodohalobacter sp. (assembly GCA_964625635.1). Classification (GTDB taxonomy): domain Bacteria; phylum Bacteroidota; class Rhodothermia; order Balneolales; family Balneolaceae; genus SW132. The sequence continues at coordinate 676 of CAZVEP010000139.1, read as the reverse complement.
TAGGAAAATGTATTCCCAGACACTTTGACCATTTAATTGGAATCCTAAATTCCCCTAATCCCTAATTTTCTACTCGACTAATTTACACTTTAGCTTCTGCAAGATCCAGAATCTTCTCATACTCCGATTCACGCACTTCTGTAATTGATAACCGATTTCGTTTGAATAGCTGCATTTCCAGGAGATCGTCATGCTCTTTGAGTTCATCACGCGTCACGGGTTTATCAAACTTCTGTACAAATTTGACATCCACAAGCTGCCATCGTGGATCACTCTCACTGCTTTTTTCATCAAAGTACTTGCTATCAGGGTCGAACTGCAGCGGATCAGGATACGGTTCGGAGCAGACTTCCATCACGCCGACAATACAAGGTGGCTTAACGTTTGAATGATAAAACAGTGCCCGGTCGCCGATATTCATATCATCGCGCATGGTATTGCGGGCTTCATAATTACGAATTCCGCTCCAACGAATTTCTCCATCTCGTTTTAAATCGTCGATACTGTAGGCGTAGGGTTCAGATTTCATCAGCCAGTATTGTCGGTCACTCATAGTAAACTTGGTTTATTTCTTTATTTTGATGTAGTTGTTGCCCAAACGGCTGCACTCATTTTTCCATTCCACCAAGATACAATTTATGGCGCGATCAACTAAAAAGCCTTCACGTGATATTCT
>CAZVEP010000138.1:0-6160 GCA_964625635.1 uncultured Rhodohalobacter sp. | reverse complement strand
GCCCCGACAACTGTCGGGGTAACAGCCGATTGCTCTGCCACTGAGCTACCGAGGATTATAAATGTTGATTCTTGAATGACATTGTTATGTATCCTTCAAGAGGATGCAAATATAAGAGGTTCGTGAAGCGTAAGTCAAGAAAATTTAAAATTTATTTCAGATACTTTTCTGATATAAAAAAAGCCGCTCAACAAGCGGCTTTTAAAAGCAATTTATTTCAGAAATTAAATTTCGTCAACTTTACCGGAATTTTTCCATTCCTGGATTTCCAGACGAATTTCTTGAGCAACTTTTTTAAGTTCCTGAAGTGATTTCCGTGCCCTGGTTCCGGCCGCTTTATTTCCTTTTTCGTAAAACTTTTCCATATCTGGTTCCAGCTCGGATATGAGAGATCTAACTTGTTCGATTCTGTTCATGTAAACTCCTTCGTTAGTTAAGATTAGATAGTTTTTAATTAAACTCAGAGACTTACAAACTATATAACCACTGGATAATGATCAAATTAAAAACGGGATATTTTCGTATCTAAGGCGGTTTTATCAATAAATGCATCATATCTTAATACTAAAATGGTCAAATCAAATGAGTAAAATTAGCTCTGCCACCAATATTTATTGAACCTGCCCGGTTGTTCAGTGAAAGAAAACTTTTCAAGAGACCATTCACAAGCTTATACGTTTGGCCGAAAGAAACACATATTTATTTGTCTGAAGGTTTGTTTTTCGCCTCAATCCACTTACTCATGAATCGCGTACTTGCCATTAAATGGTGCATTAACATTGCCCCGGTAAAATTACTTTCCCGATGCGATTTGAGCTCTTTTATTACCCCCTTTAAACGTAATAAAAACTCATTTTGAAAACGTTTTTTCGAGAATCGTTTATTGATGATTTCCCGCCCTCTGAATTGCGCCTGTTTCCAATCACCTTTATCGTGGTACAAGTGTACAGCTGCCTCAGCAAACTCAACAGGTTTATCCGCAATCGATCCCGGCCATGGCAGTATGCCTGCAATTCCCTCAGCTCCCAATGTAGTTGTAATACTTGGGGTACCGTTTTGCATCGCTTCTACGAGCTTACCCTTCAGTCCAGCGCCGAACCTGAGTGGTGCCAGACAAACTCTTGATGCTCTCATCACCTCGTTTGCATTGGCTGCACGCCCATGAATAAAAAATCCCTCTGAAGGCTGGTGCCACTCCCTTACCTGCTGAGTCGGGTATGCACCATACACATTCATGATAGCATCAGGCTTTAATTTTAGAATCAGAGGCCAAATATCCGTTCTAAGATATTTAACCGCATCCAGATTTGGTTTATGATGAAAATTTCCAATAGTCATAAAACCAGATCGGTCATTAAAATCGGGCCAATTGCCAGCTGATTTTTCTGTTATCGAATCTGACATGTAGGGCAAATAATAGAGAATGTCGTATGGTACATTGAAAACATCACGGAGAATATTAATCTCACTTTCGGAAATTATAAGTGACAGATCACTTCTGTAAACTGATGCAATTTCCCTTTTGGCAATTTCAGACATCAGGTACTCACGAATATTATCACACCCGTTCTTTATACACATTTCTCTTGCATGCCTTAAACAGTGAAGATCCTCAGTATCAAGAATTCGTAGTGCGTCAGGACATTGATCATGGACTCTCCATCCAAACTGTTCTTCTGTCATAAACCTATCAAAAATTACAAGATCCGGTGATAGTTTTTTTACGAAATCATCGAAACCGGAGTCATTCACTTTAATGGATTCACTCCGAATGCCGAGCCTTGTCAAATCAGATGAAAATTCACTTTTCCTTGCAGTACTTGCAAAGGTAATATCACAGTTTTGGGCCCTGAAAAAAGTAATAAGCTGCATCATACGTCTGCCGGCAGCCGAAGAGCCTGGTTCAGGCCAAACAAATCCAATAATGAGAACCCGGGAAAAAGATTTATCCATAGCAGGACGATAGATTTAAATCAGTTTTTATTTTTCTAAGCTTACTGCAGCTAAATGTATCTCTAGATGTCATCAATTAATAAAATTTCAAAGAATTACTGTTTAATATTTTTCCTGTTACCCTACACCTAAAATTTTAATACGTCTGATAAGATGAATTCATCTGATGTTATAGTTAGATTCATTTAAGGTACTTAGATATAATTGAACCGATTAAATTAAACTTCAAATTCATGATTGCTCCCGCATTGAAGTGTATTATCCTTATAGTCTTTTCCGCGATGTTCTTAATGGCTTGCGCACTTGAAGGCCAAACAAACTCAACTCAGCCTTCTGATACTACCCGGGAACTGGAGCAGCAGCGTATTCTTGTATTTTCGAAAACGACAGGCTGGCGCCACAAATCTATCGAAGCCGGGCAAGAAGCGATTAAAACACTTGGACAGCAACACGATATAGGTGTTACTGTAACGGAGAATGCTTCTATGTTTAACCCGGATACTCTTCGGCAGTTCGACACCGTCATTTTTTTAAATACTACCGGTACGGTATTTAATGACGATCAGCGATCGGCTTTTAAAGCCTATATTCAAAATGGAGGAGGCTACGTGGGCGTCCACTCAGCAGCCGATACTGAATACGAATGGGAATGGTACGGAAACTTAATGGGCGCATATTTTGATAATCACCCACCCGGAACGCCCAACGCGAATGTCCTTTTGGAAGATGAAGACCACAGCTCGACGTCTATGCTTCCCAAAGTCTGGAACCGGGACGATGAATGGTACAATTACCGGGAGTTTGCAGACCACATCAATGTTTTGCTAACGCTTGACACAGATAGCTATGAGGGAAGTGATCATAAAGGTAACCACCCTATCGCCTGGCACCATGAATTTAATGGCGGACGTTCGTTTTACACGGGCATGGGACATACTGAAGCATCTTTCTCAAACGAGCTATACCTGGAGCATCTTTGGGGTGGCATCATGTATACGTTGTCTGATTGATTTTGACTTGAATTCAATTTTTGATTCATAACCAACAATTTTAGTAAATGCTTCAGAATCAAAAACTTGATTGGTTCGTCTTATTTCATTAAATAGGCTCAATTCAAAAGGTTTAGCTCCAATTTTTAGTCTGACAGTTTATCGCTCAAATGAAGAAAACCATACTGCACTTTGGTGAGATTTTATGGGATCAGTTTAAAGACTATAAACGGGCCGGCGGATCTCCATTCAATGTATCTATGCATCTGCACTATCTAAAGCATAACAGTTACCTGATCAGTGCGGTTGGGCGTGATGAACTTGGAAGTCAACTGCTGGATATCATTGTCCAAAAAGAGGGCGAAAATAAATATATAGAACGAACAGACTATCCTACCGGCACGGTAACGGTTCATATGGATGAGAATAAGGAACCTTCCTACACTATTCATCAGCGTGTTGCATGGGACTTTATACAGCCATCAGATGATATAAGTGACATTACAAAGCAGGCTGACGCATTCACGTTCGCCACTCTGGCGCAGCGTAGTTCAACGAATAGAATAACACTTCAAAAAATCATCGCAGAACTACCAGACAGCTGTCTCCTATTCCTTGACGTAAATCTGCGTCCGCCCTTTGTTCAAAAGCCGGTTCTTGAGTTCTCGTTGAAAAAGACCGATTACGTAAAAATGAACCGTGACGAATGGGATAAAATCGGTTCCATGTTCGATATTAACGAAGAGTCTGAATTGCTGAGCGTATTCAATCTGAAAGGAATTATTCTTACGCTTGGTGCAGATGGATCAATTTACTTTGACATGGATGGAAGTCACTACGTTGAATCAGCTGTAGAAATTGAATCTGATACCGGTGATTTTGTTGGAGTCGGTGATGCGTTCTGGGGCTGCTTTATTCACCATACCCTCAAAGGGTCTCCGTGGAGGGAAACCATCAAGAAAGCAAATCGATATGCCGGATGGGTTGCCGAACAAAAAGGTGGTATCCCCGAACCTGATGAAGACCTGATTAAAGCTATACTCTAACTGAGGTTTAAAAGAGTTCATGGATAAAAAAGCAGCCGACAGCCTTAGCAAACTTCTGCCCAGATTAAAAACCTTCGCCAAAGACTTTGGACGTGCTGATTGGAGACTGCTTAAAAACAGAATTGAAAATGAGTATGAAACCCTATTCTATTACCTGCATACACTTTACGGCGATCACTACGATTTTTTCTACTATCTTGAAGAGGTTTTAAAAACAGCAATTCGTGCGCAAGCAAAACGCTCTGAGGATTTAAAAAAGCTCGATAAAGAACGGCTTAAAAATCCTCATTGGTATAAAAGTCACAAACATGTTGGAGCCGTAGGGTATGCAGATTTGTTGGCCGGCTCAATTAAAGAACTGGAAAAAAGGATCCCCTATTTAAAAGAACTCGACGTGACATATTTCCACCTCATGCCCTTCTTCGACTGCCCGGAAGGTGAAAACGATGGTGGCTATGCCGTTTCGGATTATCGAACCGTGCGAAACGATCTCGGCAGCATGGCTGACATCAGATCCTTATCGAAAAAACTTAGGAAGGAACATATTTCACTATGTGCTGATTTTGTATTCAATCACACATCTGATGAGCATCTCTGGGCAAAGAAAGCTAAAGAGGGTGATGAGAGATACCAGCAGTTTTACTATATGTACGACGATCGGTCAATGCCTGACCGGTTTGATGAAACCCTTCGCGAAATCTTTCCGGACGTACGTCGCGGTAACTTCTCATGGGTGGAGGAAGCCGGTAAATGGGTCTGGACAACCTTTCATAACTATCAATGGGACCTGAACTATCAAAACCCCGACCTGTTCAATCATATACTGGATGAAATGCTCTTCATGGCAAATGCAGGCGTGGAAATATTTCGTCTGGATGCCATCGCCTTTACCGGTAAAGAACTCGGCACAACATCTGAAAACAGGCCGAACGCACACCGCCTGGTTCGTGCATTGAATGCTCTGACGAATATAGCGGCCCCTGCCGTAGTTTTTAAGTCTGAAGCTATTGTGCATCCGGACTTTGTGAATAGCTACATCTCGGAAGATGAATGTGAACTTTCCTACAACCCTTTGCTGATGGCTCTTCTTTGGGAAGCCCTGGCTACACGTGAGACCAAATTACTTCATCATTCCATGAAAAAGAGGTTTGAAATACACGATGGAACAGCCTGGGTAAACTATGTGAGATCGCATGATGATATTGGCTGGACATTTTCTGATGAAGATGCAGCTGAACTTGGCATCAACGGGTATGATCATCGAAATTTCCTGAATCAATACTATACAGGGGAGTTTCCCGGTTCGTTCGCAAAAGGAAAACCATTTCAGTTTAATCCGGATACGGGTGACATGCGTGTCTGCGGAACCTCAGCATCTCTTACCGGCCTCGAGAAAGGAATAAATAATGGTAATGAAGATGAAATCAACCTGTCAATAAAACGGATGAGTCTGCTTTACGCCGTCACTATGTTTATTGGTGGAATTCCACTGATCTACCTTGGCGATGAACTGGCTCTTTTGAATGATGAAAGCTATAAAGAAAATCCTTCCCGCAAAGGTGACTCCCGCTGGGTACACCGCGTTGCACTGGATAAAAAGTCAATGAAAGCCAGAAAGAATAAAGGGACCGTCGAAAACCGGGTGTTTACGAACCTTCAGAAAATGATAGCAATTCGTACAAAAGATCCGATCTTTATGGCTCCATCAACCAATTTTATTAGCACCGGTAATCCTCACCTCTTCTCTTTTACCCGTGTTAATGAAGGCAGAACCCTGCTCTTCATTGGAAATTTCAGTGAACATTCTCTTCAACTCGACAACGATTTTATCCGTAACATTTTTGGAAGCGGACACACGCTAAAAGAACTCTGGAGTGATCAGAAAGTGCAATTCATGCACCAGATTGATGTGAATCCCTACCAATTTTTTGTCCTTGTTAAGGATACTGATTGATATTTATTTTAAAAAAGATCGCTACGTCGATACATCAAAAATCTAAAAAATCACTAAATCATTATGGCATATACGTTTGATTTAGCGATGTGTAAGACGTAACGACGTAACGATTTAGCGATTTGTGTTTCCTCTCTTCCCGCGGAGGAGACAGCCCGTAAAGCGTCCAGCGACCGGGCAGATGTGGGTTCATTCTAGTTTTTAGCAGTTCTCTAAGT
>CAZVEP010000137.1:0-6208 GCA_964625635.1 uncultured Rhodohalobacter sp. | reverse complement strand
TCGGTAATCGGTAATCGGTAATCGGTAATCGGTAATCGGTAATCGGTAATCGGTAGGATCAAAACCTTATGGTTTTGATCTATGATTCAAGCATCTCTTCCCCCCTGTATTGTGAATATGGCACGCCGTTGCCAATCATTGATGGCGAAGAGCACAATTGTTTTTTCCTGCCTTATCGAGTCCCCGAGGTATGGCGTTGTTTTCGTAATGAATCACCGAGGCTACTGATATGACGCTCCGAAGGTGCTCGGTTTATAGTCTCATCCACATACGTTTTTAGAAGCGGTTTTTTTAGGCTATACATATCTCATCATTAATTTTTACTCACAAATTATTCGTTTAAATGGTGGCCTGTACAATTTAAATAGTAAACAAGCCCCGCTTAGAGGCGGTAAGTCCGTAGCCCTTTGGAATGATGAGCATTACCGCGGGGAATAGGGATGTCCCATTAAAAAGAAGCCCCTTATTCACGGCATCATTCGAATACTGAATTCAATAAAAATTAAATTACAAACAATGCTGCAATCGCGATGAGTAACATCTTTTGACAGTGTCAGATCTGTTTATCATGAGTAAACCTATCCAGTATAAACTTTTCCCATTGCATTTAGTTTATTGAAACAAAAAAAGCCGGAGATTTTTAATCTCCGGCTTTTTTAAACTGTTCATTTAAAAACCCAAAAGTCAGGCTCTATAATTAGCTACCATAACCTGGATTTTGCTGATCTCGGATAACTTCGTTAGCATCCAACTCAAACTGAGGAATTGGAGATAACCGTCTGAAATCATTGAAAGGAATATCCAGTGGATCCGCATAGTGACCGCCTGCTGGTGTCCTTACAAGATCTTTTTGAAGTCTTTGAAGATCAAAATAAGCATGCCCTTCTGCATACAATTCTTTTCTTCTTTCAAGAATAATTTCATCAATGAGAGCTTGCCCGGTATTACCTGAGCGAACAGCATTCACGTCTGCTCTTGATTGAATTTCAAAAAGGAAATCCTGAGCTAGTCCTACATCACCCTGTGGGTCACGTGCTTCAGCTTCTGCTGCAATTAAATACATTTCAGAAGCCCTCATGAACATTTCATCCTGGTTAAAGTTCGGATTGTGCTCCCATTTGTTAGACACATAACCAGTGCTCACTATAGGTGAACCCCCTGCCTGTCTGAGAAGTGGATATCCACGAATATCAGTAGCAGTAAAATTGTCATCCATAAAGGTTATGTCCAGTCTTAAGCTACTGTATCCAAGTCTGCGTGTATCCCAGAATGAGTGAACTGAGAGGAAACCATTAGAATCATCTGCTGTTACTCCTCCAGCCATCAACCATTCGGAATTAGGCTCATCGAATCCAGCAGCATATTCTGCCTGGCTCATCAGCTGTACACCACTAAATGCTCTTTGAGCTGCGGCAGAAGCATCAGCCCAGTTACCCATATCAAGGTGAACACGAGCCAGCATCCCTTGTATGGATTTCTTTGTCCATAAGAATACATTAGTTCGTGATTCGGGCATTAAGGATTCAGCTCGTTCCAAATCAATAACCATTTGGTCATAAACTTCTCCAACTGTAGATCTGCCAAGCGGTGGATCATTAGGATTTTTTACCTCAGTGTTTAACACAACACCGGGGTTATCCCTGCCTGCACTATAGGGAAGTGCAAAAACCCTTACCAAATCATGGTATGCTTTAGCTCTGAAAGCCAACAATTCAGCTTCAAATAACGCCTTATTTGCATCACTCAGAGGTGCGTCAGCAATAGCAGCCAGTGCCGGGTTTGCAAGTCCTATGATATCATATCCCTGGAACCATAAGTCATCAGAGCCATAGGCACTGTTTGGATTTTCCCTGAAATTGTATTCAATAGGATATCTTCCAAAGTTGTTAGTTGGAATAACCATTGCATCCCCGCCTCTGACATCTGACCAAGGTATTAATCTTGGCAGATAGGCTGGATCTGAAAGTTCATCATATATACCGATGACATAACTTTCAAACACTTCAGGATCTGTAAAGGCCTGGTCTATGCTGACCGAGATACTTGGATCAACATTTAGTACACGTTCTGTATCGCAAGCGTTTAGAAGCATTGCGAACAATAAAACTGTGATTAGTTTTTTTATAATATTCATTTTGAGTATGGTTTAAAATCCTAAATTAATTCCACCAGTGATGGTTCTTGAAGCCGGAAATATGTTGTTTGAATTACCACTTCTGGGCAGTTCAGGATCGAGTCCGTCATACGCTGCAAAAGTCAGTAAATTCTCACCGGAAATGAACACTCTAAGGTTTCTTACGCCAATTGTGTTCATTAAATCCCTGTCAAACGTATAGCCTACGGTGAGGTTCTTCAATCTCATATAATCGCCATCATAAATGAAGCGGGATGAAGTACCTTCGAAGTTATCGCTATTATTGATGCCAAAACGTGGCACGTCTGTCTGGGTATTATCAGGTGTCCAGGCATCAAGTACGTCAGTAGATAACTGCTGACCCGGTTGTGATCCCATATGCAAGATATCTGATCTTGTGAAATCATAAATTTTACCGCCAACCTTGTAAGACCATAGCATTTGGACATCAAACCCTTTGTAATTCAGATTTGATCCAAAACCACCGTAAAAGTCTTCCAGGGCAGAACCTAAACGATAACGGTCAGCCTGTGAATAAACACTTGTAGTTTCTCTTTCGCCTGTTGGATTGCCTTCAGAATCAAGAATATCTCTAAACCACAGTGGTGCACCTGTTGCTTCATCAACGCCGGCGAATTCTTGAATATAGTACTGATATCTGTCAACACCCTCTTCAAATCGCTTCGTGCCGTTTTGAACAAAATCAACAGGGAGACTAGTGATCTCATTATTAAGCGTGGTAATATTGGCGTTCACACTCCAGACCATATCACGGTTGTTAATAAGTCTGTAAGAGAAGTTAGCCTCGATACCAGAGTTTTTAATCTCAGCAAGATTAGATTCGATATCAGAAAAGCCTGTAGTAGAAACCGGAATTGGCCGGCTAAATAACAGGTCAGTACTTGTTCTGGTCCAGTAGACCAGTTCACCGCTCAGGCGGCTATTCAACATCTCAAACTCTACACCAACATCGGTTGAGTTAATGACTTCCCACTTAAGATCCGGGTTGGCAAGCTGTGTATAGGTACTTCCGCCAAGTCCGTTGTAGTCAAATGCACTGCTAAAGCCCAAAAGTCCTTGAGCAGCATAGGCTCCAATACTGTTATTACCGGTAGTACCGTAGCTGGCTCTAAGCTTAAGTGTATTTATGAAATCAATGTCATTCATAAATGATTCTTCAGAAATAATCCATGATGCACCAACTGAACCAAAAGTACCCCATTTATTATTTCTACCAAATTCAGAAGCACCATCACGGCGAATACTTGTTGTTAGATAGTATTTGTCTTTATAACCGTAATTGAGTCTCGAGAAAAATGATATTAATCTTCTATCTGAGAAAGAAGAGCTTGCATCTGTAATGCTGCTACCTGCACTCAATTCTGTTAAGAGCCCTGTAACAAAAGATGTCGTTTCAGCACTCAGAAATTCATCATGTCTTGAGAAATACTCTTGACCGATGATAGCATCAAATGAGTGATCCTCAAAATCTTCAATAAATTGCAGTTGGTTTGTAGAATTAAGCGTGACATATCTGTTATAAAACTGTGAAGCACGTCCGCCTACTGGCTCAGCATTTCCATGATCTCTGTTCCAGTACCGGTTGTCTTTACTGTTAATAACATCAAGACTAAGGTCTGACTTAAATACCAGCTGCTCCATTAAATTAATGTTTGCACCAATATTATTAGTTGAACGCATCGTCTCATTTAAGTATCTGTCAACTTCTGCTAGTCCAACAGGATGGAAATCCAATACTGTAGGTGCATTGTAGTTGTAAAGAGGTCTGTTTGTGACTTCGTCCCTAACAATTTCATTGTTCGCATTCCTTTCATAGAAGGGATACACGTTAGAGGTAAGATTTGCAAATCTCAGTGGGTTGTTGGCTCCTCCACCGGTAGGCGCATTGTTTTGCTCACTTACCGTGGTGTTTGAACGCAACCTTACAGAAATGAAGTCATTGATCTGAGAATCAATGTTCAACCGAACTGATCCCCTGGAGAAACTACTATTTGGAAGAATACCTTCCTGATCGAATGCGCTACCTGACAAGAAGTAGGTTGTTCTGTCATTTCCACCAGATACATCAAAAGCATATTCACTTGTGACTCCGGTATCGATTACTCGATCAACCCAGTCTGTATCATAAACGAGAGATGAACCGTCTCTTATCTGTCCATCAGGACCCAGAGCGTTGTTTGTTGAAAATGGATTAGCACCAAGCAGATCAATCGTGCTTTGATTTGCAGTTGCGGCAGCGGCATCAGCTGCTGCTCCTCCGGCAACTTCCGAGTCAAAATACTGGCGCCAGTACTGACGATAGTATTCAGTTGCACTTAGTGTTTCGTGCTGATCTACAGCAAGATTACTTACACCGCGCTGTACACGAACATTAATACGTGCGGGTCCTTCACGACCTCTTTTCGTTTCAATAAGTACAACACCATTAGCAGCTCTTGAACCATAAAGAGCGGCAGCTGATGCATCTTTAAGTAAAGAGATACTCTGAATATCATTAGGGTTTAATGTATTAAGAATGTTTGAACTTGCTACACTTGAAGTATTTCCACTTATGACGGGAACACCATCAATAACATAGAGTGGTTGTGTACTTGCATTTATAGAACCGGCTCCACGAATCTGAATATTTGATCCGGCACCTGGTTGTCCAGTAGTAGTAGTTACAGAAACACCAGAGGAAATTCCCTGAAGGGCTGACTGAAAAGTCGTGATAGGCCGTGCTTCCAGTGTTTGTGGTGTTACGGAACTTACAGCTCCGGTAACAGCTCGTCTTCTCTGATTTCCGTAGGCAGTAACAACAACATCATCTAAAAGTGCGATATCGGGTGAAAGCTCTACATTAATAGTAACTCTACCTTCGATAGGAACTCTTAGTGTTTCATATCCAATGAATGAAAATAAGAGAACGTCGTTTGGTGATGCCTGGATAGTATATTCTCCATCCATATCTGTTGTAACACCTACATTTTCACCTTCAATTTGCACTGTTACTGCAGCAAGTGGCTCACCAGATTCTGAATCTGATACAACACCTGCAACATTTTGAGTTTGTGCCAGCGCAATTTGTGAGGAAAGCAGTACCATAAAGACTATGGTAAGTAACTTCTTAAACATATAAACCTCTTTAGCTTGTTTTATTGATTACGAGAAACAGGACGTCTCTCATTTTTAGAACGTCAGTTAACTTAGCAAAACTAATTTTCAAACAAAAGAAGTTATTTAATGATTACTTAATATTAAACCATTATTGGTTTTTTCAGAAATCATCTTAATGGTTGTATTTCCTTGACCTACTAACTGTTAAAGCACACAGTATTGTTTTGGTAGCGCTAACACTTTTTTACGTAAATGTTTCTCTTTTTACACAATTAAGCAGTGGTTTGAGGGGTTAATTTAGATTTTCCGCTCTTTGTGATGTGCTTAATTCATTTTATTTCTACCTTAAAATAGCTTCAATAATGTATATTTAAACTGCTTGTATTACATACCATATTAATCGAGTGGAATAGACCGGATTTTAGCCGGATAGTCAACGGATGTACTTATCTGAATTTCAGACGTATCTGACCTTATAAATTGCAGCTTACCCAGAGCCATCATTAAATCCGGGTTAAGGATTTTATAGGTATGATCATGTTCTACCGGCAGCTGCTCATCTTTATTTATGTTATTGATATAAGAACCCAACAAATAACCAATGTTCAATGAGGGATAAGGTTCAGTAAAGTCTCCTCCCCTGCGCTTTTCACCCTTTGTAATTCTTGATGCCGGCAGCGTGAGTTTCTTAGCTTCAACATCCTCGAATGCTCTTACATGGTTAAATCTGACACCATCTATTTCAATCCAGTCATCCTCATCAAGAGTTCTGACATTTAAAAAATCAATCTCAACAGCTTTGAAGCGTTGTTCCTGCTGTATACAACCCGGTAAGATGAACAATAGAATTATTATCCAGGTTAAATCAAATCTGAGATCTGAATACTTGCTTGAATCTAAGTGCATATATATAAGTATTTGATTGGATAGAACTATTTAAATTTAAGGATCTACATG